>JAVBTZ010000183.1:0-3516 GCA_031555915.1 Planctomycetota bacterium | reverse complement strand
AATGCCGAAAACGCGTAAAAAAAAGCGCTCTCATGATACGGTTGGCGCGATGCATTTTTATGCTATACTTGCGATATGCCTGATTTATACTTCTTTACGCAGGGAATGGCAATTCTCATTTCTCCGGGTCGCGCGCGATGGACCTTTTTCGCCGGGAAGAAAGAACATGCACGATCGGCAGCGGTGGCGCAGGCTTTTTGGGGTTTGCGCGGTGGTTGCCTGGCTTGCGTCGGGGTCGCCGCCGTTTTCCCGGTCGTTGGCGGGAGAAGTCGCCGACCCCTCCGGCAAGCGGGTAACCGACGCCATGGTTTCCACTATGGAGGAGGTGGACGAGGGGGAGATTCCCCTGGGTGTGACCTTGCCCTTGACCGGGGAGTTCGAGTCGTACGGCCAGTCCGCCCTCACCGGGATTTTGACGAGGATCCGCGTGCAAAATGCCGCAGGCGGAATCAGCGGCAAACGTATCCGCCCGGTGGTCAGGGACAACCGGGGCAAGTCCGAAATCGCCATCGACGACATCGACCTGTTCACCCGCAACCCGGCCCGCCGGGTCTCGGTTGTGCTCGGGCCGCTCCTGTCGGAATCGACCGACGCGGTCCGGAGAATTGCCGCAGAGCGCCGGGTGGTGGTGGTAAGCCCCTATGCCAGCCTGGATTTCGCTCCCCGCGATGGCGGGCCGGTGTGGGTTTTTCATCTTGGCATGAACGCCAAGTCGCAAGTCCGCGCCATGGCGGACTTCCTGATACATTCTTCCGGCGTGACCACGGCGGGCATTCTGGTCGACGCCCGGTTCGCCGCCAGCCTGGAAATCGGCAGATTGTTTCTGCGGGCGTTCACCGGGGCCGGGGGAACCATAACCGCGGTGACGGTGTTCCGGTCCGGCGAGGGGTCTCAATTGGCCGCAAGTCTTGCCGCCGATGGTTGGCCAATCGTGGCATCGCTCGAAAGCTGTCTCGGCATTCTCGAGCAGACCGCCCCGAAGGTTGTTTTCATCCCCTGTTATGCGATGCAAATCGTCGATATCGTTCACGCTGTGGGGAAGCGGCCGGAATTCAAGGATATTCGCCTCTGCGGACCGGATCTCTGGGACAACCAACTGGTTTTCGACGGCGCCGGCATGCGTATTCTGGGCTCGTATTACACCAGCGACATGTATGATGGCAGGGCCGACTATCCCCCGTATCTGGATTTCCTCGACCACATCCGCGAGGCGGGCGTGGATGCCCCGGATGCACTGTCCAGCTGCGCCTACGACGCCATCACCCTCGTCCTGAGCGCCTTTGAAAAGGGTGGTCTCGACGCCGAAGCGGTTCGTAAAACACTTTTGGCAACCCGGCAAATGCCCCTCGCGGGGGGCGACACTTCCATAACCGATAGGGGCGACGCCGTCAAACCGGTCACCTTGCGCATGATGGGTGAAAAAGACGGGTGGATCAACCCGGAATATGTGGAATGGAATCCAAAACCCGATGTTTTCACCTCTCCGCAGGCCACCGACTCGAATGGCGGTGATGAGCGTGACGATGGAGAAGCCGAAGCACCTGACTCCGAAACGCGTGAGGAATCGTGAATCGGCACGGGCGTGATTCGCGAACGGCGATTTTTGCTGCGGAGGCATGATTAGTACGAAGTAAGTGACCGATAATCTCCACTTTTTAGGATATTTTATCGCCGCATTCGCCGACCATGGTGAATGCGGCGATATTGTTTGGGTCTGTTTGAGACGAGAGAGAGAAATGGTAGGGCAGGCTATTTTCGCCAATCGCCTCCTTTACGATAAAAGTTGTCAGCCACGCCTGCCGAAAGGTCGATAAAAAACATGAAGCGCCTGTCCAGGGGACGGTGTTTCCGGCAGCGTTTCCCGAAACGTTGCCTGCGAGTTTGCCAATGCGCAGTTGAGAGCGGGGGAGTCTTGTGGAAACTGTTCAGACCATAGGCTATTTTTGGGCAGCCATCCTGGGCATGGTCCAGGGGTTGGCCGAATTCCTCCCTATCTCCTCGAGCGGCCACTTGGCGCTGGTCGAACACCTCGGGCTCGGCGGAGCCGCGCCGCCCTCTTTCGACTTGCTCCTGCATTTGGCCACCCTCCTGGTGGTGATCAACTATTTCCGTTCAGCCATCGTCTGGTATTTCCGGAACGATACGAAAGTCTTGCTGTACGTATTGGCCGCCTGCGTGCCGACCGGCCTGATCGGCCTGGTGTGCAAAAAGTACCTCGAGGCCCTGCGGTTGTCGCCAACCATGATTTGCATTGGCCTTTTGGTCACCGCCTCGGCCCTGTCGGTGGCCGAAATTCGCAAGGGCGCCTCCTACCAGTTGCGCGATCTGGGTTGGTTCGGGGCGGTCATCATCGGCCTGTGCCAGGCCCTGGCGCTGACTCCCGGCATCAGCCGAAGCGGCCTCACCATCGCCGGCGCCATGATTTGCGGCGTCGAGCGCGAGGAGGCGTTCCGGGTCAGTTTCATTCGTTCCAGTCCGGCCGTCCTCGGCGCGGTCGGGTTGCACGCCCTTGAAACGGTGCGGGCGGCAGGGTTTGGCGGCTTGTTGCAGGGGGTTGCGATCGGACCGTTCCTGCTTGGTTTCGTTCTCGCCGGCGTGTTCGGCCACCTGGCGCTCACCGTCCTGGAGCGGGTGGTGGCCGGGGGGCGGCTGGTGTGGTTCGCCGCCTACTGCTGTCTGGTGGCATTGATTGGCCTGGTATATTTCAACGTCTTCGTTCGATGATGTCTTGAAGGGGTGACAATGGCGAATACTGGCAAGCGGACGGTGCAAAGCGGTTGGCAGGTGGGCGGCTTGATTGCCGCCGCCATCGGGCTTGTCCTGTCCGGTCTCGGCGTGTTTTTCCTGCTGTCTTTCCTCACCGGAGACGTGGGGCTGGATCCGGCCGGGGCGGCCAAGACCTGCTGGACCGGTTTGCTTGGAGCCTGGGTGGCCTTCGGCGGCATCCACACGTTTGGCCGCATCCCCGCCTTCATCCTGGCGATCCTGATGGTCTTTTGGGGCATGAAGGTGGTGATCACCATGCGCTTCCTCGCGACCTGGCCGGCGGTGGTCGGCGGAGTGTTGATCATCGCGGCGGCTTCGCTTGGCGCCTGCGCCTTCACCGATGCCTTCGACATGAATTCGGGCGGCCTGCTGGCAGTCTATGTGTCGCCTCCCGCCATTCTCTATTTCGGCCGCTGGGGCTTGGTGCTGGCTTCGGCCGGGGCCATGGTCCTGGGCATATTGCTCGCCTTCGGCGAATCGGCGGTGGCGGCGGTGCACCAGTTCCTGTTCCTTGTGCGCGACACCTGTCTGGGTGTGGGTGGCCTGATTGTCCGGCTGGTGGAGCTGTTTAAGCTGCTCGCGAGCCCCCGCCTGGCGGTGGCTGCCGGCCGAGCCCAGGGGCGGGCAACCGCTCCGGCTTCCGCCAGGGAGACCTCGACTGGCGCCGCCGCCGTTGTCGCTCCGGCGCCATCCACTCCCGAAACCAAATCCCCTGACGCGTCGAAGCCCGTCGATTCCGGCGAGGCGACA
>JAVBTZ010000009.1:0-7320 GCA_031555915.1 Planctomycetota bacterium | reverse complement strand
TCCGAAAATTTAGGCTTTACGGGGCACTAGTGCAACAACACCCGCTTATACAAATCGTAACTTTCGCGCCTGTCCCCGGGCCGCCCCGTTTCCGCCACCTTGACCCAGGTCCCGTCCGGCACGAATTTGGGATCGTTCACGTGGTTCTGCACCAGCAAAAAATAGCCGGCCGGCCGCGCTTCGGCGCCAGCGTAATTCTTCGCCTTGACGGAAAAATAATAGTCCAAAATCGCCCGCTGGCTTTCCCCCAAACGGTGACTGCTGATCCGGATAATCCTCCCCCGCGCTTCCGCCCCGCGTTCATACTCGGGCTCGGGCAAATACGGCATCAAAGCGGCAAATGTCGGGCGGTAACCCTTGTTGTAGTCCAAAACCGGCATATACAACCACATCGCCACCCCCCACACCACGGTAATCCCGCCCGCCCACACCCACGGCCATTGCCGCCGGAAGTCCCCCCGCCGGACAAATAAAACCAGCCACCCCAGACTATACAATACCGCCGCCGCCAGCGGGAGCGCCCCCGTATGGTCTTCCAGACCCGGCGCGGCGCGGTGCAGCCGCCGCATGAGGGCCTCCGGCCAACCCCAGCGCCACCCCAGCCATCCCGCCCACACCACCGCCAAACCCAGGCTAGATACCCAGAACGGCACTCCGGCCAGCCAACGCTTCACCCGCGGCGGAACCTGACCCGCCCCGCGCGCCGCCAACAAGGACAGCGGCATTAAGAGGGGAATCATATAAAGCTCCCGCTGGCCCGCCGCCGCGGTAAGGAGGAGCATCCCCCCTCCCACCACCAGCGCCGGAAACATCACGGCCGGATCGCGCCAGGGCGAAGGTTTGGCCTGAGCCTCGCCGGAGGAAATGCCCCCGCCTTTCCAGGCGTAAAGGGCGGGAATCCACAGGGGCAGGGTGAACCACAGGAAATCGCGGAGATACTTCGTATGTCCTGGCGCCTGCGCCAAGGCGGGAAAACCGAAAGTCGGCCCTAGGAAACGTCCGACATTATTCAGCCAAAACCACTGGTCGAACAAGTCCCGGTCCGCCCGGTACAAAGCCGCCGGCCAAAGCACCAGCCAAGGCAGGGCGAAGAGGAGGGAAAGCGACAGAAAGCGGATATAAGCGCCGCCGCGTTTTTCGCGGCAAAACCACGGTAACAGAAGCGCCGCCACCCCGAGGAAGGCGGGCCCCTGCAGACCCTTGGCGAGAAAGGCCACGCCCGCGCCGGTCCCGAACCAGAAAGCGCCCGCGCCGCGGCGGCGGCCGGACAACGCCATCCCGTAACCCGCGACGGCAAAACCGCACCACAGGGCCGTGTCCGTAATGGCGCTGTGGGCACGAACGGTAAGCCCGACGCAACCAAGCAGGGCCAGGGCGGCGACCGTTCCCTCTCCGCCCCCGCCGGCTTCCTTGCCGGCCAGCCAGGTGAACAGAAGCATCGCCGCCAGGTACAGGGCGGCCGCGAGCGCGGCGGCTTGATGCAGCGGCATCAGCCAGGGCGTGACGGCTTTGGCAAGGAGGGCGGCGCTGGCGAAGAAGATCGGGGGTTTTTCCATGAACGGATCGTCCACGAGCCGCGGGACGACCAGGTCGTTCGTTTCCGCCATGTTTTTGATGATGCCGATGGAATAGCCTTCGTCGGGTTTCCAGGGTTCGTGGCCGAAGAGACCGGGTGGGAGCCAAGCCAGGGCGATGAGGATGAGGAGAGGCAGGGCGGGGGATTTTCCCGATAGGGGTTCACGGTCCAACATTTGCGGTCTCGCCATGACTATTTTGCGGACGGGCTTTAGAACGCCGCCGGCAGGACATAGGGTATTGCCGCCCCTTCGGGAAATTCGCGGCGGAAGGCCCCGTTAATCCTGCCGCCGTTCAGGTCGGCATTTTTCCCGGCCGTTTCGGCAGGTTTCCCGGCGGTTTTTTTGACCCGGAAAGAGGTGACTTTTTCCATCCACTTTTCGCGCCTAATCACCCAATTCGCCGCGTCCACCAGATCGGTGGCGATGTAATCCACGTCCAAATCGGTAATCTGTTCCGTCTCCCTGCCGTTGCCGGTCAAAACCAGGACCGTCGTCGCCCCCACGGCGTTTCCGGTCTGGATGTCGGCATAGCTGTCGCCGATGACATAAGCCTCCGGCGGCGCGAACTTCAATTCCGCCGCCGCCAACTCCACCATGCCGGGTTTTGGTTTCCGGCAGTGGCATTGGGCCTCGGGGGTATGCGGGCAGTAGTAGATTCCCGCAAAGAAATCGTCCCTGCCGTCAATATCCATGATCATCCGCCGATTTACCGACGCCAAATCGGTTTTAGTCAAGAAGCCCCTGCCGATACCCGACTGATTGGTGATGATGACCAAGCCGAAGCCGGCGTCCCGCATCTTATGCAATCCGGCGGCGGCGTTGGGCAGGAGTTCGGTTTGGTCCGGGTCTTTCTGGTAATGCTTGTTAACGATAATGGTTCCGTCGCGGTCAAGCAAGACGTATTTTTTGGTCGACATGGTTTATCCATTCCCACCCCGGAGTACCTGCGGTCCAAGCCCCTCCCAACTCCTGACAAGACACCGGTAAGGGCACGCACAAAGCGGCAGATTTTTCCGCTAGCCAGGATTGTACATAATCCCCGCCTCCAGGGAAAGGGAAAATACCTCATATATAAATTTTTATAAACTAACGTATTAGAGTAAAACCGTCCAACCCCTGGCGGAACCTCCACCCGCTGGCACGGCAGTTGCTTAAGACCGGGTTGGGCGAACCCAGCCGCTCAGGACGAGCCGCCGCCCCCATAAGATTTAAGGTAAAGGCGCCCCTGTTAATCACCTGTCGCCATAATAACGCCTGGTTTAATAACCGACAGGCAAGCGCCCCAAGGAGGAACGGACATGGCTTTTCATTCACTCGCTATCGGTTCCAGCGCTCTCTTGACCGCCCGTTACGGCCTTGATGTCATCGGCCAGAACCTCGGCAACGTGGACACGGCCGGCTACAGCCGCCAGCGTCTGGCCCAAGCCGGCACCGTCAACGGCACCGGCGGCCTCTCCAACGCCATTTTCGGCAACGGCGTCTGGGTCTCTTCGGTGAAACGGGTCGCCAACGAGTATGTCGAAAAGCAGCTGCGCCAAGCCACCACCCGGGATGAATACGCCGGCGCCAAGCAAATCGGCTACGCCAACCTCAAATCCTTTTACAACGAACTGAAAGACAACGGCCTCTCGACTTCGATGGACAATTTTTGGGACGCGATGAACGACTTTTCCTCGCAGGTCGAAAATGTCGCCATCCGCAACACCACCCTGGCCGAAGCCGAGCAAATGACCGGCCGCTTCAACGTCCTGGGCCAGCAGCTTGACGATTACGGCCGCGACGTCAACAACGAAGTCGTCGAGTCGGTCATCCAAATCAACCGTCTCGCGCAAACCATCGCCCAGTTGAACAAAAACATCGTCAACACCGAACTCGGCGGCCAGGAATCCCGCTCCGCCAACGATCTCCGCGACCAGCGCGGCGAAGCCCTCAAGGAACTGGCCAAATACATGGAAGTCGACGCCATCGAGGAACCCAACGGCTCCTACACCGTCTCCCTGCACGGCCGAACCCTGGTCTATTTCGATCAGGCCAAGGATATCGTCAACACCAAAGTCGAAAACAGCCGGGGATTAATGGTCAACATGCCGGCGTTTGCCCAGGACAAATATCCCCTGAACCCCAAGGACGGCCTTCTCGCCGCCCAGATGGAGCTGCGCGACAAGATCATCCCCTCCTATCAGGATGAACTCGACAACCTGGCCAGCAATTTTATTTGGGAATTCAACCGCGTCTACTCGCAGACCCGCGGTCTGGAGAATTTCTCCACCGTTACCTCGAAAAATGGCCCTGCCAACCCGCAGGACACTTTGGACAAACTCGTCTACCCCAACGCCGATTATCCCGAAGGCACCTTCCAAATCGAGAACGGCGCCTTCCAAATCGTCGTGCAGAACAAAAACACCAATCAACCCACCACCGTGAACATTGAAATCGATCTGGACGGACGGCCCAGCCCCTCCGGCGAACCCGACACCATCCTGTGGGACCCGAACAACCCGACCGCCTCGAATTCGCTGATTAATCGCATGCAGTCCGCCCTGGACCAGGCCGCCCCCGGCGTATTCGAAGTGACTATCGACCGCCATTACCAGGTCTCGATTAACTCCAAGTCCTCCGACTACTCCTTCGCCTTCGGCGAAGACACCTCCGGCGTCGTGGCCGCCCTCGGGCTGAACGTTTTCTTCACCGGTCACAGCGCCATCGACATGGGCGTGAACCAGGACCTGGTCGACAACCCCTCGCTGATGGGCAGCGGCTATTCCTTCGAAAAAGGCGACAACTCCGGCGCCATCGCCCTGGTGGAGCTCCAGAACGGAACCTTCGACAAACTGAAAGGGATGACCTTCGCCGCCTACTACCAGTCGTCGGTCGGGCGTCTGGCCTCGGAAACGAACTGCTCCAACAACAACAAAACCCTCTCCTACGACATCAAGAACCGGATGTTCAACCAACGCGAATCCCTGTGCGGGGTGTCGGAAGACGAGGAAGTGACGAAGCTGATCACCTATCAGCGCGCCTTCCAGTCGGCGGCGAAGTTCATTTCCACCGTGGACCAGCTGTACGAAACGCTGCTTAATATGTGATTTGCTTCAACCACGCGACGTTTGCGGGAACCGCATCCGCAAACGTCGCGTGGTTGAACTGAATCTGGCTATATGCGCTTTCTGGGAAAATCGAGCGGCGGTTGGCTCGATTTTCCCATAGAGTCTACGCGAAGAATTTCTCGTAATAGCCCTGAATGAAGATAACCAGCATAATCAAGGGCAGGACATAAGTGAGGTAACCCCGTAGATAGCGGGGAAATTTCATCCCCTTGCCGGTATCGGCTTCGGCGATGAAGTTGTCCCAGCCCCAGCCGTAGCGGGTGACGCAAAACAGCAGATAGACAATCGAACCCAACGGCAGCAGGTTGTTGGAAAGGATGAAGTCCTCCAAATCCAGCACCACCGTACCCGCCCCCAGCGGATTGAACCCGGACAGGAGGTTGAACCCCAGGGCGCAAGGCAGGGCGAGGAGGGAGAGGAGAACCAGATTGACGAGGACCGCTTTCCGGCGGGAGAAATGCCAGACGTCAATCGCGTAGGAGACGATATTCTCGAAGACCGCGATGACCGTGGTCAAGGCGGCGAAAGTCATGAACAGGAAAAACAAGAGCCCCCACAAGCGCCCCGCCGCCATATTGTTGAATACGTTCGGGAGACTCACGAAGACCAGCCCCGGCCCGCCGCCAGGCGACACGTTATAGGCGAAACAGGCGGGGAATATGATCAGTCCCGCCATAATCGCGGCAAAAAGGTCCAGGAGCATCACCGTCACCCCCTCGCCGGCGAGCGAGTGGTCCTTCGATACATAACTGCCGAAAATCGCCATCGAGCCGATTCCCACCGATAGAGTGAAAAACGCCTGCCCCAAGGCGGCGAAAACGCTGGTCCAAAACCCCGAGGCCAGCAGTTTGCCGAAGTCCGGCTTCAAATAAAAACTTATGCCCGCCTCCGCGCCCGGCAGGGTCATCGCCCTGATCGCCAAGGCTATCAGCAGGATGAACAGGCCGCTCATCATGATCTTGGAGACGGTCTCCACGCCTTTTCTGAGGCCGGCGTAACACACCGCCATGCCGATAACCGTCACCACCAGCATCCAGCCGACCTGCGAAGCCGGGCTCTCCAGGGTTTGCCCGAAAAAGGCGCCGACCTGGTCCGGCGTCTTCCCCGCCAATTGTCCCGAAGCGATATACCAGCAATACGCCAACATCCAGCCGGAAACGGTGGTGTAAAACATCATCAGGATGTAATTGCCGATGATGCCGGTATAGCCGTGGATATGCCAATAGGTCCCCTTCGGCTCCAATTTACGGAAAGCGCCGCCGATGTTCTGCCGCGAAGCCCGGCCGACGCTGAATTCCATGATCATGATGGGGAGGGCCAGAAAAACCAGGAACAGGAGGTAGAGGATGACGAAGGCGGCGCCGCCGTGTTTGCCGGTGATGTAGGGGAAGCGCCAGACGTTACCGAGACCGATGGCGCAGCCGGCGGAAATGAATAGGAAGCCGAGGCGTGAGGCCAGGCTTTCGCGCTCTTTGTTTTGTGGCATGGGTGGCTCCGCTGTAAACTGGTTAATGTGTCTATTGAAAATGCGGCTAAATGATTTTATACTCGCCGCGTATTGAAATTGTGAAAATGATTTTAACCCAGAGGACACAGAGAACGGAGAGGACACACAGAACTAAATATTTTAGCTGCGGTTCTTGTGCCTGTTGAGTCCTTGGTGATATTCTGTTTTACCATGTATTTTTCTAATTTAGTTCTACAACGCTAGATTTGCGGGAACCGCCCCGCAAATCTAGCATGGATAACCAGTTGCGGTGACCTTCGTTCTTTGCCGCCAGCGCCGGAATTAGTGTCTAACCCTATACTCATGCTACTTTTACGGAAGTGGTTCCCGTAAAAGTAGCGTTGTAGGATTAGCCGCGCCGTCAACAATCCCTGCTCTTTTAACGCTAAGACGGCGTTCTGCCGACGGGATTTTTGCGATATCAGACAATACTACATTGTATCCCAGGCCAAAGTTCACGTGCGCCAAATTAAATTATCTTGACTCTTTTTTAAGTAAATGGTAATTACGTTGCTATCATTTACCACCTGACCCGTGCCCAGCTTATTGACGCCGCTTCTTGGCAACCCTGTGTTTTCCACCTGAGCTACTAAGGAACCAATCCATGGCGAACGACATATCCGCGGTTTTCCCCCCCGAAGATTCAGACGAATTCAAGGGCATGCTTTTTGCCTTTTCGCACCAGCCTTTTCCGGTGGCCTTGATTTCCAGCGCCGGAAAATGGCGTTTCCTCAACCAAGCCGCCCTGGATTTCCTCGGCCTCGCCACCGTCGCCGCCGCCGCCGGCCTGGACAGTTCCGACTGGGGCGGCCGCCTGAAATCCGCCCCTTCCATCGGCTTGGGCAAGAGCAGGGGCGCCGAAGACCGGGAGTATTTTCAGGACCGCCAATCCAGGCAGGTCTTCCGCCGCGTTTCCGTACCCTTCGGCTGGGCCGGCCGCCTGGAGTCGCTCCATGACGTCACCCAGCTCTACGAGGGGAACGAGCGGGTCATCACCATGATAGACGCCGCCCCACTCTGTTGCAACTACTGGAACGATAAATTCGAAAATATCGAATGCAATCTCGAAGCGGCCAAGCTTTTCGACCTCCCCGACAAACAGGCCTATCTCGACCATTTTTACGAACTG
>JAVBTZ010000118.1:0-11515 GCA_031555915.1 Planctomycetota bacterium | reverse complement strand
TTTATCGGACCCAAATCCGGAAACATCACCTTCAGGTCGGGATAATAGTCCTGCATCACCTGATGATCCGCCGGATTGACCCGAACCGTAATGTCCGAACGATCCGTGATTAGATCGATGCACTCCGCCGCCAGCGGCTTGATCGCCTCCGGATCCACCGACAGTTCGTGGCCCACCAAACGCCGGGCCAGATCTACCGCCAGCAGCAACAAGTCCCCTTCCGCCGTCCGCCGCAGCAGTTCCTTCGCCTCCTCCATCGCCGCCACCGCCTGCTGCAACACCCCCGCCACCGGGGCGACGTTGGTCTGTATCGCCGTTTTCTCCGCCTGGATGGCCGCCTGGATTTTGGCGTCCGCCTTGGCCGCGCCGTCTTTTTCGCCTTTGGCGTAGCCGTCCTTTTCCCCTTTGGGGAAGGCTTCCTTGTAAGCTTTGTCGTAGGCGGCTTTTTCCATGGCCGCGACTTGTTTGCGGGCGGCCTCGATTTTGGCCTGGCCCTGTTCCTGGGCCCGCTTGAGAATGCGTTGGGCCAGGGCGCGGATGTCGGCGAATTCGAAGGGAACGGTGTCCAGACGTTTTTCGTCGTTCAGGTGAATAACCCGGTCCGGCGTCGGCATCGCTCCGCCGCCGCCGCCGGTTCGGGGCGGGAGACGGATAAAACCGCCCTTCCCCGGCGCGGGTTCGGCCGGCGCAGCCGGCGCCGGCGCTTCGACCTCTGCCGGCGGCGCTTCCTGCGGGATAAGGGCCGGATCCACCTGGGCCTCCGCCGGCGCCAGCGGGATGAATTCATCCGAATCATTGATGACCGGGGACTTCGCCTTCGCTTTGGGGGCGACTCTCAGGACCGGTTTTTTGGGGGGAAGCGCCATGGGGGTCTCTGCCTTGTATGTGCCGACGACTAATTGAAACGGTTTATTTAACCACAGAGGCACAGAGGACACCGAGAACCTATTTTAAGTGACCAAAAAACGTGGTTCTCTGTGTCCTCTGTGCCTTTGTGGTTAAATAAACCTTTCTCAATTTACTCTGCCGGCGAGTTGCCGAAGAAAGCCGCTGTCCGCCGCAAACCTTCCAGGAAATCCACCCGCGGTTCATAACCAAAACCGTCACGGGCCTTCGCGACGTCGGCCAGGCTGTCGCGCACGTCGCCGGTCCGCTGCGGGGCGTATTCGGGGGTGATGGCGCTGCCGAGAATGGCATTGAGATTGTCGACTAAATCGTTTAAACTATGCGCCTTGCCGGCGCCAATGTTGAACACTTCGCCCTTGAGGTTTTCCGGATGCAGGGCCGCTTGCAGGTTGGCGTGCAAGACGTTTTCGATAAAAGTGAAATCCCGCGTTTGCCGGCCGTCACCATAGATCACCGGCCGTCGACCCGCCCGCATGTCCACAATGAATTTGGGAATGACCGCCGCGTATTTGCTGTTCGGGTTCTGCCGCGGGCCGAAAATATTGAAATACCTGAGGGACGCCGTGTCCAGGCCGTAACAGCGGCAGAAAACCCGGGCGTAGTGTTCCTGGGTGGCCTTGGCGACGGCGTAGGGGGACATCGGCCGGGGCGGGAGCGTTTCCACCCGGGGAAGAACGGTGTTGTCGCCGTAAGCGGAGCTTGAAGTCGACTGCACCACCCGCTTCACCCCCGCCTTGACACATTCATCCAGCAGCGTCACCGTGCCGATGACCGAGGCTTGGGCGCTTTCCAGGGGATTGTCGACCGAACGCGGCACAGACGGAACCGAGGCCAGATGAATCACCCGGGTCACGCCGCGGATCGCCTCCCGCACCAATTCGCGATCGGCGACGCTGCCGGTAAAAAACCGAAACCGGCCTTGGGCCAGGGCCAAATTTTCCGGCCGGCCGGTGGAAAAATCATCAATGCCGACCGTGTCGTAACCGTTGGCGATGAGGTGGTCCAGCATGTGGCCGCCGATAAAACCGGCGCAACCGGTGACGAGGATGCGTTCTGCTTGGGGCATGTTGTTCTGTTCTCCCAGAAATCCCCTCAGGATTATCTCCCGATAATAAAAATCCTCTCTCCCATCAGGGGAAAGAGGACGAAAAATTACCGGAAGGCGGAGGTTTACACCACTCTCCCGTGTTCGGGCATGACCGGCTCCTGCCGGCTGCAAAGATGTTTGCCGTCCAGGGACATCACCCTGGCGGTGAAGCGATAGTGCGGCTGCCGCTTCCCAAGATAACCGGCCAGGACCAGGCCGCCGCCGAAACGCATTACCGCGCGCCGGCCGTTTTCCCGCCGCCGCCGCGTCCTGCCACGTTGGTGGACATCGAAAAGTTCCGAGCCGCGTTCAGCCCGATGCCCGTTGCGTCTATCGTGCATTTTGCTCTTTCCGTGAACCGTTCTATAGTTTGCCCTGCTCCTGCAAAGCCCGCCGTAAACCCACCGCGAACTGATCCGCACAGGACGATCCCTTGCCGCCGCAGTCCACCCCGGCCAGCACCTTAATCGCCTGCTCCGCCGGCATGTCCTGCAATAACCGCCCCAAAGCCTTGCCGTTGCCGTCGCAGCCGCCGTCAAAGGCGACCGAACGCAGTATCCCGTCCTCCATTTCCACCAGGATCCGGTCGCAACAAATATTGCTGTCAACATCGGGTATTATAGCTAATTTTTCCATGACTCAAGCGCTTTTCCAAAAGGATTGTAAATAAGAATCAATCATCCCAATTCGTCGAGGGTAAGGGAAAACCCCGGCGCGAACTCCGCAAGAAAGTAATTTAATTCCGGCAGAGCCATGTTGTCAAGCTGTTCGCGGAGTCCCGCCTCGGCCAGAAGAAACTCCCGGTTGCCGGCCCGGCGTTCCTCCAGGCACTTAAGCCAGGCGCAGAGTTTGTCCGCCGCCTTCACATACACCCACTCCGCCGCGTCGGCGTCCCGGGGAAACAGGGCGGCCCCATAACTATCCCGGAACTCCTCCGGCAGAAAGCCCAAGAGCCGCCGGTTCGCCGCTTCCTCAATTCCCCGGTAGGCTTTACGAATATCGGCGTCGTAGTACTTCACCGGCGTCGGCATGTCGCCGGTGATCACTTCGCCGGCGTCGTGAAAAAGCGCCAGAAAGGCGGCGCGTTCCGGCCGGGTCGCCTTGCCGAACTTGACCTGGCCGATGACCGCCAGGGCGTGGGCGAGGACCGCCACCCTTTGGCTGTGTTCCTGGATATTCTCGGGGCTGATGTTATGCATCAGGCTCCAGCGTTGAATCAGCCGCATGCGGGAGAGATAGGCGAAAAAATTGCTCACGGTCATTTCTTCCCAAAGTCCGGGAGCGCCTTCCGGCCAATGTCCCGCCGGTAACGCATTCCCTCGAAATGAATCTTGTCGACGGCCTGATAAGCTTTGTCAATCGCCGCCTTGATGTCGTGGCCGAGGCAGGTCACCCCGAACACCCGGCCGCCGTCCGTGACCACTTCCTTCTGCCGGTTCAACTTGGCCCCGGCGTGGAAAACCATGCAGTCGGACCGCCGGGCCGCGTCGTCGAGGCCGCCGACCAGCTTGCCTTTTTCGTAACTCCCCGGGTAACCGCCCGCCGCCAGCACCACGCATACCGCCGGGTCGTCGTGCCATTCGATCGTTTCATCGGCGAGCTTCCCCTTGACCGTGGCGTAGAGAAGATCGAACAAGTCCGACTTAAGCCGCATCAATACCGGCTGGGTCTCGGGGTCGCCGAAGCGCACGTTGTATTCCAGCACCTTCGGGCCGCCGCCGGTGAGCATCAGCCCCGCGTACAGAAGTCCCCGGAAGCGCCGGCCCTCCTCGTTCATGCCGTGCACGGTGGGGACGAGAATCTTCTCGACCACTTCGTCCATCAGTTCTTCGGTGAGAATCGGCGCCGGCGAATAGGCCCCCATGCCGCCGGTGTTGGGGCCGGTGTCTCCGTCGAAAGCGGCTTTGTGGTCCTGCGAGGACGCCAAGGGGGCAATCGTCTTGCCGTCCGTGAGGGCGAGGATGGTGACTTCCTGCCCCCGCAGCAGTTCCTCAATCACCACCCGTTGTCCCGCCTCGCCGAATTCGCCTTCCGCCATCATCCGCTTAACGGCGGCTTTCGCCTCGTCGAGGTTTTGGCAGACCACCACGCCTTTCCCCGCGCAGAGGCCGTCCGCCTTGACGACCACCGGGCCAGCCGGCCGCGAATCGAGATAACGCACCGCCGCGTCGTACTGTTCGAATTCGGCGTAATCCGCCGTGGGAATGCCGTGCCGGCGCATCAGTCCCTTGGCGAAGGCTTTCGAGCCCTCCAGTTCCGCCGCCGACTTCGAGGGGCCGAAAATCGGGATGCCCGACTCCTTGAATTCGTCGACGATGCCGGCGACGTAATAGGCTTCGGCGCCGGGGATGACCAGGCCGATTTCGTGTTCTTTGGCCCAGCGGACCAGGTTTCTGAGGTTTCCGACGTCGATGTCGACGTTTTCGCCCACTTGGGCGGTGCCGCTGTTTCCTGGGGCGGTGTAGACTTTGCTTACTTTGGGGCTTTGGGATAATTTCCAGGCCAAGGCGTGTTCGCGGCCGCCTGAGCCGACGATGAGGACGTTCATTGGGTCTCCAGAAAAAGCGGCAAAAAAATGGTGAAAAAGTGGCAATAAAAAGGAGCGAGTAGAACAGGCTGGCTATACCGGTATATTATGCCGCCGCCTGGCACCCGCCCGAGCGGGGATCGGATTCACTTCCGTTCAGGCCTTGACCTTTTCCAACCTGCCGCTGCGTGGGCGTTTCGCCGGCGCGGGTCGGGCGGCTTTTGCCGCGGCCGATACTTTTCGGGTTGGTCTTGGGCTGGTTTGAACTTCTCTTGCTTCGCGCAACGCCTCGATAACCAGATCGTCAATACTCTTTCCCGCCGTTTCCGACTCCAAGGCAATTTGCCGGTGCAGTTCCGGCGGGAGATGGAGAACGACTTTTCCCGTATAAGGCCGGTCAGGATTTTTACCCTCTTTGCGGCAGGTATCGAAATAAAATTCCATCGTCTCTTTAAAATCACGCTCCAATTCGGCAACACTATCACCATGAAACCCGACAACATCACGAATTCCCAGGACCCGACCGACAAAGCACCTGTCCGCAGGGCTATACTCCACCCTCGCCGAATATCCCTTGTACTTCATGATATTTCCACTCATAGTTTGACTCCCAACGCCGCCAGATAATCCCGTAGTTCCTTGACCTGATAGGAACGCATTTCCTTTTGTGGATGGGGGCGATGCGTCGGCCAGATCATTCCATCCCTGACAAAAGAAACCCTGGAACCGTTCCCCTCACGAATATGACAACCTACTGCCAGCAGTAACGCTTCGGCATCCCGAAAGGGGATGGTTTTGGAAATGGGATTGGCTAACAACGCAGACAAAGTCTTCTTATGCCTGGTGTTCATTCCCCCTCCTCACCTTATTCGCATAATGCCGCGGCGCATCACTACGCCGCCGCCTGGCACCCGCCCGAGCGGGGGCCGGATTCACTTCCGTTCAGACACTTCCGTTCAGGCCTTGACCTTTTCCAACCTGCCGCTGCGTGGGCGTTTCGCCGGCGCGGGTCGGGCGGCTTTGGGCTTTCTGGACTGTTTCCTTGCCGCTGGTTGTGAGCGTTCTGGCGGTTTGGGATGTTCGGTAGTAACGCTCAGAGGGACCCCCAGCGCCTTGGTTATTTTGAGGATGGTGTCGAAATGCGGTTTCTTACCCGCCTTGAAGGTCTTATACAAGCTTTCGCGGCCGAGGCCGGAATCCTTGGCGAGTTGGGTAATGCCCCTCGCCTTGGCGACGTCTCCGAGGGCGGCCAGGAATACCTCGGGATTGGGATCCTCAAGGCAGGCGGAAAGGTATCCAGCCATCAATTCCTCGTTGTCCAGGTACCGGGCTGCGTCAAATTCACGAATGGTAATTTTCTCGTCCATGGTCAGCCTTTCCGAATTGCTTTCCACATAGCCTTTGCCTGGCGGATATCACGTTCTTGCGTATTTTTGCCACCGCCAAGAAGAAGTAAATAAACCTGCGCTCCCTCCTGTCCGAAATAAATCCGGTAACCCGGACCGACGTGCACACGCATTTCCGAAACGCCATCCCCCAGGGCGGCAGAATCACCGAAATTGCCCGCTTTGGCGGAACGAATACGGGCCAGGATGCGCCGCTTACCCTCAAAATCACTTAACCCGCCAAGCCATGCCGTGAACACATTTGTTTCATTCAGGGTGTTCATAATAATATTGTATCCTTCGAGATACGAAAATACCACGCGGCAACAACAATTTTATTGGCTCCTCCTACCGCGTAAACGCCCCGCCCCGATCCGCCGACGCCGCGTGCTGCACGTACCGGGCCAGCCAGCCGCGTTCCACCGACGATTTGAACGGGGGCAATTTCCCCAGCCGGCGCTTGATTTCCGCCGCCGGCACTTCGAGCTTCAGGACGCCCCGGTCGACGTCAATCGTGATTTTCTCGCCGTCCCGAACTATCGCCAAAGGACCGCCCGCCGCCGCTTCGGGGCTGATATGCCCCACGCATAAACCCCGCGTGGCGCCACTGAAACGGCCGTCCGTCACCAACGCGACCCGCAGCCCCATCCCCTGAATCGCCGAAGTCGGACTAAGCATCTCCCGCATCCCCGGGCCGCCCCGCGGCCCTTCGTAACGCACCACCACCGCGTCGCCGTCCTTGACCTTCCCCCCGAGAATGCCGTCCCGCGCCGCTTCCTCCGAGTCGTACACCCGCGCCGTTCCGCTGAACTGCCGCATCCCCTCCGGTATCGCCACCGTCTTAATCACGGCGCCGTCCGGCGCGAGATTGCCGAATAAAATCGCCAAGCCGCCTTCCGGCGAAAACGCTTCCTTCACCGGCTTAATTACCGTCCCGTCCGGGCGCTTCGCCTGTTTTGCCGCCGTCCCCAGGCTTCCACCGACCGTCGGCACGGTCAAGTTCAAACCTGTCTTCCCCCGCTCCGCCAATTCCCGCAGAATCACCGGAATCCCCCCCACCCGGTCGACGTCCTCGATATGCACCTCCGGCCGGGACGGGGACACTTTGCATATACAGGGGGTCTTTTTCGACAAAGCGCCGATGCGGTTTAAGTCATATTTAATCCCCGCCTCGTGGGCCAGGGCCAGGGTGTGGAGAATGGTGTTCGTCGACCCCCCCATCGCCATGTCGCAAATAAAAGCGTTGTCGAGCGCCGGCAACGTGACAATGTCCGCCGGCCGCAGATCGGCCTCGAAACAACGCTTGAGCGCCCGCGCCGATTCCCGCGCCAGTTCCAGCCGGCGGGGATTAAATTTGCGTTTCGTCTTCTTCGCGTCCGACCACACCTCCGCCGTGATCGTGCCGTTGCCGGGCAGCGCCAGCCCCAACACCTCCCCCAGGCAATTCATCGAGTTCGCCGTGAACATCCCCGCGCACGAGCCGCAGCCCGGGCAAGCGGTCGCGGCAATCCGCTCCATCTCCCGCCGGGACATCTTGCCGGCGGCGTTCTCCCCCACCGCCTCGAAAATGGAAATCAGGTCCGTCCCCTCCCGCCCCGCCAGCATCGCCCCGCCGCCGACATACACCGCCGGCAGGTTCACCCTGACCATCGCGTTGTAAAACGCGGGGACGATTTTGTCGCAGTTCCCAATCCCAATCCAGGCGTCGCAGGGGTGCGCCATGAGGATCGTTTCGATTTGGTCCGCTATCAATTCCCGCGACGGCAGCGAATACTGCATCCCCGCGTGACCCATCGCGATCCCGTCGCAAACCACCCCCCCCACGTTCGCCACCCACACCGTGAAGCCGAGCCGCCTAAGCTCCCGCTCCACCACCGCTTCGAGTTCCCTTAAGTGCGCATGCCCGGGCGCCTGGTTCGAATAGGAATTGATGACGGTGGCAATCGGCTTCCGCCGCGCCGCCAAATTCGGCAGCACCCCTCCCGCGCACATCAGGCCCCACGCCGCCAGCATGTGGTCGGGCCGGGTGACAATGCCGCTTCCTTCGCGGCGGAGGCGCTCCACCGCCGGGCTGACTTTGGGTCCACGTTCGGCCGCGCCGCCGCTTCGGTTTTTATCCCTTCGCGTCTGTTTGGCCGCCGCTGGGGCGGATTTCGTCGGGGTCGCCTTTTTTTTCGTCATGGGTCTATCCTTGACAATGGGATTGGCAATACATACTTTTAAAATTGCGGGCGCTTGGGTACCGCGTCCGTAAGTAAGTCGACTTTCAAAGAAATCGAGCGGCGTTTGGCTCGATTTCTTTGAAAAGTCGAGCCAAAGTTCAGGCAAAATTATAGGGAATACGCCGGCGCACTCAAGATATTGTTCCGGCGGGACGGCTACTCCGCCGTTTTTCTTCGTCGAAAGTGGCCCGCATGCCCGAGACCCGTCCCGATGCAAACACGCGGCAAGAAGACGCGCCGCCAGGCGGCCGCCGCCGCCGCATTCTGGGAATCGACCCCGGCACGCGCCAGGTCGGCTACGGGATTGTCGAGCAACGCGCCAACGCCCTGATCTTTCTGGCCGGCGGCTGCATCCACGCCGCCGGCGACAGCATCGCCACCCGGCTGGTGGCCATTCACCGGGGGCTCTGCGAGGTGGTGAAGGAATTCCGGCCCGACACCGCCGCCGTGGAAACGGTCTTCACCGGCGCCAATCCCAAAACCGCGATCGCCATCGGCGAAGGACGCGGCGTGGCGCTCTTGTCCGTGGCCGAAAACGGGGTCGAAGTCAAGGGCTACGCCCCCGCCATGGTGAAACGTTCCGTAACCGGCAGCGGCCGGGCGGACAAGGAACAGGTGCGGGCCATGGTCCAGGCGCTACTCTGCCTGGCGGATTTGCCCGAGACCGACCACGAGGCCGACGCCTTGGCGTTGGCGATAACCCATGCGCGGCATCTTGCCGTTTTGCCGTTGGCGGGCGGGAGGGGGGGGGCAAATGGCGCCGGCGCCGGCCGGGGAACGGGTCGGGGATCCCGGCCCATTCCGGATTGGCTGCTGCGCCAGTTGCCGCCGGGCGTTTCCATTAAATAACAAGCCAGAGGAATAACATGACCCTCCACTCCCCCCTCACCCTCATCGGCGCCCCGAATTTCCGCGATCTCGGCGGCATACCCACCCTCTCCGGGCGGAAAGTCAAGCCCGGGCTCCTGTACCGCTCCGACGACCTCTACGACCTCTCCGAAAAGGATTTGCAGCACCTTAAACACCTGGGCTTACGGTCGGTAATCGATTTCCGCACCCCGCAGGAAATTCGCGAACTGCCCGACCGCGTCCCTTCCACCGTGGTGGGGCAGTTCGACCTCCCCATCGACGCCGGCAGCCTGGCGGGGGATTTTGACGATCGGCATCCCACCGCGGCCTCCACCACCGCCCTGATGATCTCGGTTTACCGCCAACTCGCCAGCGACTTCACCGCCCCCTTCAAAAAGTTCTTCCGCCTCCTCGCCGACCAGGATAAACCGCCCCTGCTTTTCCACTGCACCGCCGGCAAGGACCGCACCGGCATGGCGGCCGCCCTTTTCCTCTCCGCCGTCGGGGCCAGCCGGGACGAGGTGATGCGGGACTACCTGCTTTCGGCGAAACGCCTGGAATTGAAGTATCAGGCGGGAATCGATTACGACGAAATTTGGCAGCCGATGTTCATGGTCAAGCCGGAGTATCTCAACGCGGCGCTGGAGGTGATTGCCAATAATTTCGGCGGCATGGACAAATATCTGAAGGAAACACTGGAGGTGGACGTGGAGGCGCTGAAACGGTTTTACACGGAATGAAGGCGAGGCCCTCCTGGCAGCCTCCGATACGCATCCGCTATCCTCGCCACCGCCTCCCCATCCCTGACCGGGTCCAACCCGCACAAGTCAAGCAAAACCGCCTCCGGCCCCTCCGCCGCCGCCCGCTCCGCCACCTCGCGGTCAGGCAAAAACTCACCCTCCCCCTCCGGCAAAAACCGCAACGCCGCCCCTATCGCCCGCGCCGTATGCGTATAATCCAGCCCCGCGGCTTGCAGCAACCGAAGCGCCCCAATACAACGATCCCCCGGCGCCAACTTCCGCCGCAAATCCCGCCCCACCCTCGCCACCGGATCCGCCAGCACCCGATTGCCAAACCGCCGCAATAAATCATCCGACCAGGCCCGAATTTCGTCAAAAGTGAATACCCCGCCCCAACGCTGTGCCAACCCCCGCGCCACCTCATACATGCAGCCCCGCGTCTCGGCCGCGACCGCCGCGTCCGCCATGCACTCCCAAATATATTTCCTGCCAGCCAAAAACCCGGCATAAGCACAGGCGGCATGGGCAAAATTGTGCCCATAAAGCTTCCGATCCACATAGGCGGAAAAATCCCGCCGCCACGCCACCCCCGAAACAACCGGCGGAACCCCCGGATAAGCGTCCCGGTCCAAATATAATGTATTGTACGCTTCAGCCCACGCCACCAGAGGATCCGCCGCCCTGACCTCCGCCGGAGTCGCCGGGACCATTTTGCTGATCGCCGCCTCGACAAAAGCCACCCTTTCCACCATATCAACCCCCAGCCCACGCTTGGCGACCGCCTCCCGCAGATGCCCCCTGGCCGCGGCCGCCGCGTGATGCAGGTTCTCGCACAGAAGCACCGCGGGAAACTCCTTCCGCCCCGGCAACGCCGCGGCAAGGCACTCGCAGACCGTCGGCAAGTTCGCCGCCCCCACCGACGTCCCCAATAAATCCGCCGCCGCCAGCGCCCGCCCCACCCCCTCCCGGTCCCGCAAGGACACCCCGGAAACATTACGGACGCTTATCGTCTCCGGCTGGCCCGGCAGGATTGCATCCTTAATCACCACCTCGTAACCGCCGCGTGCGTTCAAGGCGGCGATGACCTTGTCGTCAATGTCCACAAACGCCACCCGCCAACCGGCGGCGGAAAACAGCTGGCCAAGCAGGGATCTACCGATGTTTCCAGCCCCGAATTGGACCAGAAGCGGCGCCGCCGCCGACATTATTCCGGGCATGTATCCTCTTTTCAAAAAAAATCGTATTTTTCTTCAGACAAAACCTGCACAGCCCATTCCGTCGGCTATAATACCAGAGTGTTTGACGACACGTCAAATTTATGCATCGAAGCAAAAGAGAAAAATGAAACATTCGCGACCGGGCGACACTGACTTAAAGGAATAAGCCCAAGGCAGGCAAAGCGGCGCCAGAAAGGGGAAACACGGCATCCCGATGAAATAATCCACTTTATACGGGGGGCATTTCCCAGCCCCGGACAGTCAAAAGTGACTGCCGGGAAAAGCACAAAAAAAACTAATATAAAATCGCGAAAGCACATTGACAAGCCGGCCGATTTACATAGAAGGTATGAATTACGGCAACCCAAAACGGAAAATTTGGCTGTAGTCGGACCCCAACTCTTAGGAGCCCAAAGTGAGCATCGAACCAGGCGCGGACACCACCTCAACCAGTGAAAGCGAACCTCCCCAGGCGGTCGCCGACCGCCATGAAACCACACTGTCGGTTACCCTGAACAACCTCGGGGCAAACCTCGAAAGACCACCCCAAAACAAAACTCCGCGCTTCCCCCACAGTTCCAA
>JAVBTZ010000261.1:0-12366 GCA_031555915.1 Planctomycetota bacterium | reverse complement strand
CCAGCCCTACTTGACGGGATGTTTATTTTTATAAGACTTCCTTCCTTTTTTGATCCCTCGGAGCTCCGCTTCGCTGGCTCCTAAGCGAGGTCGTTTTAACTGCGTTAAAACATAACCGCATTTCGACAGGGGGGCTGGTTGCGCCCCCCTGGAACCCCCGCAACCCGCCGCGGGCTGGATGTTAGTAACCGCTTGTTTCTGCGCTTTTTTTTACCGCTTTTGTTGCCGCCTTGTTACCGCCTTTTCGTAGCGCCCCTCTACGGCTGCACAAACACCCACGCCCCATCCGGCAAAGCAACAAAAATCTCCTCCATATTCGGCTCCTCCAAAGCAAACCCATTCTCCGCCTGACTCTGCCCCGGCCGCACCGTACTCAACATCACCCCCCCCCCGGCAGCAGTGTTCTGCGGCGGCAAAATCTGATCCAGCCAAGCGTTTTCAATGGTCGACACCGTCCCCGCATCCAAACCAATCCGCCGCGCATCCTCGGGAGAAGGCCAACTCAACAACAACCGCGACCCCTGATTGGTCCTTTCCCTGCCGGCAATGAAATATTTGCCGTAAGGCGTCCGCCCATCCCGGGCATGCATCTTGGGGGAGAGTAAGTCCGCCGGCACCGTGACCTGATTGTATTTACGAATGTAACCCTGCCCCGGCACACACAAACCGATAAATTTCAACTTGGGGTAAATCGTCAAATAAGCCCCGGAAATGGCTCCGACAATCTCCCGGTTTTTCCAATCCCCCCCAGGTTCCTCGACCCTACTCGAAGGCCCTGCCGACACCACCGCAGTCACCGCCTCGGGGCTTGGCTGCAGCGCCGCCGGTTGCCTCTCCGCTATATCCGGCCGGGTAGGGGCAGGAGTCGACGGCATAACGGTTGGGTTAAGCCGCGCCGTTGGCGCTGGTTCGGTCGCTGTTGTCGGCATGGCCGACGGCGCTTCCGCCAGCCGCATCGCCAGGTTCGTCACCGGTTCACTGGGGGCGGACATGCTGACTGGCGCGCTCGGCCCTGGCACGTTCGTCACTCCCGCCATCGGGGACGACCCCGTAGGCAAACTCTCGGGCAGCGTCACCGCCGCCTCCGCCGGAATCTCCTGCACCGGCGGAGCGGTTCGCCGCTCCGGCACGTTCCGGCTCGGCAAACGCAGCGCGGCAAGGGGATCGTGGTCCCTGCTTGCGGCCGGCGGATATTCACTGTCCGCCAAACTTCCAGCCGCCGCCGAACCGGCCGCGACCTCGCCTGTCGGCGGCGGAGGGGTGGGGGTCGAAGTCGCCGCGAGTCCGGCGGTAGTAAGCGGTTCCACACTGGGGACGATTCTGGGGGAGGCAGGTTTAACGGCCGTTTCGCTGGCAAGCGCTACCGGTGCAGGCCGTGTTTCCGGCGTGTCGGCGGCGGCGGTTTGAATCGAACCCCAACGTTCCGTATCCTTGGCCCGATAGTCGCTGGCGGCTTGTTGCGGGGGAATTTCGGCCAGTTCAAGATCGTGTTTTCGCCAAGCGTCGAAATCGTCCTGCCAAGTCCAGGAATTATCCGAAGTACGCGGCCAATCGGGGAGGGGGAAGGTGTCGTCATGCCAATTCAAGGCGTTGTCGGCATAAGGCCGGCTCATTTTCCAGCCAATACCGTGTTTGGCGGCCAAACGCCATTCTGGGGGTGCGGAAAGTCGGCGGGTCGGCGCTTTGGGGGTGGCGTCGGCGCTTTCCGGTTTCCAGGCCAGACTGTCGCCCCGCGACGGCGCGACCGTGGTCATCAGGAGGGAAAACCTGAACATGGCCGGCCGCCAGGCCAAATAGCCCACCGCCGCCATGATGGCCATTAAAAACAGGCAACGGAGATAACTCCGCCAAGCGAAGGAACCTCGGCGGGCCGGTTTGGCCACCCCGGCATCGAGCTGACGCAATTCGCGCTCGGAAATGCCGTTCGCCTCCAGGATTTGATTCATAGACGCGTTATCCATTCACTATCGCCTGTAAGGGTTGGTCCAAACCATTCCCCCCCTATATAAAGGTGAAACCGCCCGGGCGGCAACGTCCGCTGCGGCGCTTCCTTTATACCACTATATACTATATATATCGGTTCGAGGTCCTTCCAGATTGAATTTACCTTATCCCCTTATATCGGAAATACTAACAAGGTTGGTGAAAGGTTAAATCGAACCGGAAAAACCGGGACGGAATTTGCCCTTGCCCTCGACAAACCATAATTTTCCCCGCCCCAAAGTGAAGGCAAACGCCCAAATAGCCGATATAACCAATGGAAGTCTCTCGCGAAGTCGAAGGCCTGTCCCGTCGCGGCGCCGTAAACGGCGGCCGGGCGTCGATACTGAACGTTCGATCGGATTCGGACCACCTAACGTGACCCAACCGTACAAGGAACAGCGATGCGCGAACAACCTAAAACCCTGACCGCCGCCTCGGCTTTGGCTTTGCTGCTACTCGGCGGCTTCGCCTCGGGCGACTTGGCGAACCTGTTTCCGCTACCCCGGGTCCTCGCTCCTGTCGGCGTGGCGGCGGCGGGAGAAGCGGCCACGGAAAAACTCGACCTCATCCGCAGGATCATCTCGGAACGCGGCGAATACGATACCGCCGAGCGCCAATTGAAAAGCTTCATCGACGATTATCGCGGCAAACCCTCCGCCGCCGAAGCCCTGGTCCTCCTGGGCTACTGCCAGGATAAACAGAAGAAAAACACCGATGCCGCCGCCTCCTATTCGCGGCTCTTGTCCGAATACCCCAACGCTCCCGTCGCCCTCAGGGTCGACGCCAGCCTTGGCGCCGCCGACGCCTGGTTCAGGCTGGGGAAGTATCAGGACGCCATCAAGGATTACGCCACCGTCCTGGACCTTGGCGGCAAGCCGGAGCAAAACGAGGCCGCCCTGATTTGGAAGGGGGAGGCGGGCTACCGCCTGGCCACGGCGGAACAGGAAGCCGGCCGAGACTCGCAGAAACTTCTCCGCGCCGCCGGCGAGGATTTCGCCAAATTCCTGGCCGTCCACCCCGAGTCGAAATTGATTCCCTCCGCCCTGTCCGGCGCCGCCTTCGCCGCCTTCGATTCCGGCGACTACGAACGCGCCCTGGGTTACCTCCAGCGGTTCACCAAGGAATTTCCCGGCGACCGCCGCACGGAGGAATGCCGCTATTACACCGGCGAATCCTATTATCGCCTGAAAAAATACGACGAAGCGCGTGCCGCTTTCCGGGATGTTCTGTCGATGAATCCCGGCGGACCCTTCGCCGCCGACGCCCGGGCCGGTGAGGCATGGTCCGATTACGGCCTGCGGCGTATCGCCGAAGCCGCAGCCGGTTTCGAGGAAGCGGCCAAACTCTCGGCCGCGGATCCTGACCAGGCCTTGGCTTACCTGTACGACGCCGGTTGCGCCTGGCGTGAAGCGGGGGATCCGCAGAAAGCGGCGGCGCCCCTGTTGGAAGTGGCCAAAGCCGGCAGTCACGAACTTAACGCCCTATCCTGGTTCCGTCTGGGAACCTTGTGGCAGGAGCAGGCCAAGGCGGCCCGGGAACGGGCGGAAGGTTCGAGTAACGCCGCCGACCGGGATAAATTCCAGGAAATGCAGAAAAAACTCGGCACCGATTCGGCCCAATATTTCCGCCGCGCCTTGGCTTTGGGTAAACTCGGTGACGAAGAAATCGAAGCCCGGTCGCTTCTCGGGGAAGTCCTCCTCGACGCCGGCCGTTACGACGAGGCGGCGAAGGAATTCGCCGAAGTGGCCTCCCGTTGGCCGAAGACCGAACGCGCCCCCTGGGCGTTGTACCACCAGGCCTTGGCGGAACGCGAACTCTCGCAGGGGGAGACGGCCGATTCCGGTAAAAAGGCGCGCCTCGCGAATGCCGCCGAGGCGCTCAAGAAATCCTTGAATTACCCCGACGCCAAAACCCGCCTCCAGGCCGCCTGGGCCTTGGCCGACTACCAGTCGGTCCTTGGCGATCTCCAGGGCGCCCGCGAACAGTACCGCTGGCTGGCGGCGGAAGGGGAGAAATGGGCGGAAAATTGGCGCGACCCCCAAGGGAAAAACGACGCGACGCTGGCGCCCCGCGCCAAGGAATATGCCGGCGACAGCCTGTTCCGTTTGGGCGAATCGTACTATTTCGCCAATGATTATCCCCGTGCCGCCGGCTTCTACGAGGAAATCGTCAAACGTTTCCCCGGCGCCGCGCAGTCGGCGATGGCGCTTCTCCGGCTCGGGGAAATTTCCGAAGCGAACAAGGATTTGGCGGCGGCGCGGCAGCGCTACGATGAGGCGTTGAAGCTGGGAATGCAGTTAGGGAAGGGGAAGGTCGGTTCAACCATCGGCTACGCCCAGCTCCGCCTGGGGACACTGCTCCTAAGGAACGGACAAAGGGAAACGAACGAGGTGAACCGAAACGCCTACCTTCAGGAGGCGGCCCGAAATCTGCTGGCGGTCCTGGCGGATCCGCCGGAGGGGCTTAACTTGGCGCGGCCGCGTTATTATCTGGCCGAAGCCCGTTACGGTCTCGGTCAGAAAAAGGAGGCGTTGGACGATTATCAGAAAAGTCTCGACGCCGACGCCAAGGGTGAACTCTCCGACGCCGCCTGGTTCGGGATTACCTGGGCCAAGCGGGATCTCGGGGACGACCCGGGCGCCTTGCAGGCGGCGACCAGGGTGATTGAATCCTTCGCCAAAAGCCCGCTCCGGCCGGACGCGTTGGCGCTCCGCGCGTAAATACGCCGTGGTAACGGCGACGCCAAGGGTGCGTTGGAGGATTTGGACCGGTTCCTGGCCGAATACGGCAGCCACACCCTCTCCGCCAAGGCGCAGCTCGAACGCGCTTCGGCCCTGGATGAATTGGGCCGTCACGCCGATGCCGCCGCCGCCTTCCAGAAATTCCTCCTGGAACATCCCGAACACGCCGATGTGCCGCAGGCTTTGTACCAGCGGTCGTGGGCGCTGTGGAATCAGATTAAGCCGGACGCGAAAAAAGTCCGGGAGCTGGAGGAGCGCCTGCGGGAGCTTGCCGGCGGCCGGCCGGCGGAGGATTTGCCTTCGGCGGATCGGGCCGAGGCCCTGAAAGTTCAGGACCAGCTTAACGGCCTTTCCGCCGGGGTAAGGAAGGCGGAGGACGACATTCTCGCGGCTCTCCGGGGTCTCACCAGCCGTTATCCCGATTATCCCGTCATCGACGCCGCCTGGCTTCGCATCGGGGAAATCCTCTACGATCGGGCCGACTTCGACGGGGCCTTCACCGCTTATCAGAATGCCCAGGCGGCGGCGGCGGAACGCAAATCCGATTTGGCCGACAAGGCGCAGTACCGCCTTGCCTGGAGTATCCAGCGCCGGGCCGAAGCGGCGGAAAAGGCCAGCCTGTCGGACTCGGACCCGAAGCGGCGCGAAGCCGAGCGGAAGAGCATGTGGGACAAGCGGGTCGCGGCGATTGACGCCTTTGAAACGATAATCGGCAAATACCCGAAGAGCGATTTGATCGGGGACTCTTGTTTCAGGGCGGCGGAACTCCGCCGGCGGTCGGGGCAGGACAACACGGACGTCTCCCGGCGCGGGGCCTGGTTCGAGAGCGCGGTGCAGAGATACCGTCAGGCCCTGGACCGGGGCGGCAACGATGCGCCGTACCGTCAGGCCGCGCAATACGGGGAGGGTCTGAGCCTGCTGTTGGACGGCAAATCCGGCGAGGCCAGGGAAGTGTTCCGGCGCATCCTCCTCAATCTCGACGGCCCCTATGTTCAGGAATCCTATTGGGGGCTGGGGCAGGCGAATTTGAATCTTGGCGCTTACGCCGACGCGGCGTCGGCTTTCGAGCAGTCGCTCGCGGTCGACAAAACGACGGAAACGGCGGCGAAATCGCGCTATGGTCTGGGTCTCACGGCGGCGGCGGCGGGCGACAGCGCGAAGGCGCGGCTCGAATTCTTGGCGGTGGATTCCCTGTACCCGAATTATCCCGAATGGGCGGCGGCGGCGTTGTTGCGGGCGGCGCGTTCGGCCTTGGCCGAAGGGTTCCGCGACAAGGCGATTGGCGATTTGGAGCGGGTCCTGGCGCGTTACGGCGATACGCCGGCGGCGGAGGAGGCCAGGGAGCTGCAGAGCCAGGTGACGGGGGGAAGGTGAGGTGAAGCCGCTGTTTTTGTTTTTCCGATCTGGGAGGGCTTCGCCCCCCAGACCCCCCGCTTGAATCCGCAACGTTTGGGAGCTTCGCCCGCTTTGAACTCGATACCGCCTTGGCCGCCCGAACGCAAAGGCGCGCCTTCGGCGCTGTTTGCTTCAAGAGGAAGGGCCGCGTCAACGAGTTTCAATGCGTTATTACCGAATGCTGGATTGTACCTTTTACAACGCGGCCCATTAACCGCGTTTCATAACCGCTTTAACCGCTTGACCGCAACCGCTATTTGACTTTTTGATCCACCGCTTTTCATAGGGGGGCTGGTTGCGCCCCCCCTGAACCCCCCGCAACCAGCGTGACGCTGGACCCGATTACGCAAAGCGAAAATGAGAGGCTTCAACAATTTGCCTGCTTGGAGAGATCAATGTCCAGACGCCTACCGCTCCTCACCCTCATACTCCTGGTCCTCGCCACCACCGCCCGCGCCGACGACCTCGACCCCGAATCCATCCTCGCCTCCTTCGAACGCGGCGGCAAAATCATGTGGGCCATCCTCGCCTGCTCCGTCATCGGCTGCGCCTTCGCCGCCGAACGCTTCCTCGTCATCCGCCGCGGCGCCCAAATCCCCAAACCACTCATGAACGACCTCCGCGAAGCCATGCTCGCCGGCGGCGTAACTTCAGGCCTGCAGGTCGTCGAAGGCGACCGCTCCGCCATGGGACGCGTCATGCACGCCCTCCTCTCCCGCAGCGGAGCCACCCGCCGCGAACTCGAAACCACCGTCGACGAGGAAGGAAGCCGCATCCTCTACGACCTCCGCGCCAACCTCCGCCCCATCGGCATCATCGCCTCAATCTCCCCGCTTCTGGGACTCCTGGGAACCGTCTTCGGCCTCATCGCCGCCTTCCGCTCCGCCGCCGAACTCGGCATGGACGATCCCCGCAACTTCGCCGCCGGCATCTACGAAGCCCTCTACACCACCGCCTTCGGCCTGGTCGTCGCCATTCCCCTCCTGGTCGTCTACCATCTTCTCAGGAACTACGCCGACAGCATCATGCGGGAAGTAGAGGATCGCGCCCTGGCCTTCATCTCCGCCGCCTCAAACCGCTCCGACCGCACCCACTTCCATAACGCCCCAACCGCCGAAGTAAATCGCGAGGAGGAACTCCCGTCCTCCCGCCCGGCCCGGCGTAAAGCCGCCCCGGCCCCCAGCCGCGAAGTCGCCGCCGTCGTCGACGCCGGCAGCGATTCCGCCGAAACCATCGACCCCTCCTCCTACGACTCCTTCACCCGCAAAACGGAAATCATGCACCGCCGCTTCGAGCCTGACCAGGGTTGAAGACAGAACGCAAAATGGAAGTGACAACGCCTCCCCGGAGATCCCATGAAAGCCATGCACGAGGAAGACCAATATGAAATCCCCATGACGTCCCTCATCGACGTCGTGTTTCTATTGTTGATTTTTTTCCTGGTCGCCACCAATTTCACCCGGCGGGAAATGGACCATAACATCGTCCTCCCCGACTCCGAAGCCGGCGTCAAGGCCGCCCAGGTCCCGAGCCGCATGGTCATCAACATCCGCGAGGAAGGGACGCTGGTGGTGAACGGCAAAGTCATGGCCGAACGCGAGCTCCGCGGCGCGGTCGGCGATTTCGTTTCGGTTCACCCCGGCCGGCCGGCGGTCATCCGCGCCGACGCCAAGGTGCCTTATCGATCGGTCATGAAGGTGTTCGGCATTTGTCGCGCGGCCGGCGTGAAGAATGTGGATCTGCCGGTCATGGATCCAGGTAAATGATCAGTGGACTTTTCGAAGAAATCGAGCCAACCGCCGCTCGATTTCTTCGAAAGTATAACCCATTTGTTCTCACTGCTTTTATATTCACCAAGTCCAGTGCGCCGGTTGAGTTGTCAATAATCCCTGGCTAATTCTGACTATACTTACTTTCTGAGGAAATCGAGCGGCGGTTGGCTCGATTTTCTCAAAAAGTCCACTGATCATGGCCCATAGGCAAAACATGACGCAAAATCAGGGAACGCCAAAACCCCGCTCCCAATCCCGACCTGGCGGCGCCGAAAACCCTTCGGCCCGGCCGGCCGCCGCGTTATGGAGCCGTCTTTTTCTGCTGTTTCTTTTCATGCTGCCGGCGACCCGCGTTCAGGCCGCCGCCATGGCCGGGGATGAAGTCGAACCGCTCCACGCCGTGCTCCTGACCCGCGATTTGGGTGACCCCCGTTATCCCGGCAATGTCAAAATGGTCCTGAACCTGCCCCTCCGCTACGTCGGCCCGAAAGCCCAAGTGGCGCCGGAAGATTTTCAGGTCTACGTCTACCCCAAGGGCCTGACCCCGGCCGAAGGGAAAAAGGAACTGTACCGCGCCGGCGGCCTCTACGTCTGGCGTAACGGCTACAAGGTTTTTGTCGACGCCCGCGCCATACCGGTGCAGAAAAGTGAAGGCGCCGCGACGGTAAGGGTGGTGTACGCGCCGGGCGGAAAACCGCTGGCCGAAGGTGAAGCCGAGGGCAGCTCCCGCTACGCCGCCGAACTGGTCGACGTCGTCCTGGCCGTCGACATCAGCCTCAGTATGCTCCATAACGATCCCAATAAACTGCGGGTCGCCGCCGCCCGCTCCTTCATTGAAACAGCCCGCAAATCCGGCGGCATCGGCCGGATCGGCCTCGTCACCTTCAATCACAAGGCATCCCTCGACACCCCGCTTCTCCCCCTCTCCGAAGGCGAAAAACTCCTGAACGTCCTGGACGGCATCGGCGCCGACGGCATGACCGATCTCGACACGCCGCTCGAAGCCGCCCTGAAGGAACTGCAGGGCTCCAAACGCCCGGTCATCGTCTTCCTCACCGATGGCAAAAACGAAGGCTCGGACTACCTCAACACCCACCTGGAGGCGGCGCGGCAGGGGGTGCGCATTTTCGCGGTCGGGCTTAGTGAACAAACCGATCACAACCTCCTGAAGGAAATGGCCGAAGCGACGGACGGCATGTATTTCAAGGCCGCCAAGGACGCCGACCTGCCGGACATTTACGCCCGCCTCGCCGCCGAATTGGGGAAGCGCCAGCTGCTCCGCTCCCATGTCCTCGACTCCGCCGCCGGCGTGGCGGTCTATCCCGTCGACCGGACCGTGCGGCGCTTATCCGCCATGGCGGACGGCGGCGCCCGCGTCGGCATGACCGGCCCCGGCAAGGGCATGGCTTCCGAAAGCCGCGCCACCAACGTGCACCAGGGCAACCCCAATCCGGGCGAATGGGAATTCGCCTGGGAGCGGGCCACCCCCGGGATATCGGTCCTGACCCTTTCCGCCGACACCCAATTCTTCCTCGACATGTTCCCCCCCCAGCTTCGCGACGGCCGCTTCGCCGTAGCCGCAACTTTGGCTAACGGCTCCAGCCCGCTCGGGAGCGCCAGGGTGTGGATTGAGCCGGTTCCCGGGGTCATACCGGACGGACTCCAGCTTTACGACGACGGCCGGCACGGGGACGGCGCAGCCGGAGACGGCGTTTACGGCGCGTCTGCGGATTTGCCCGATGCGCCGGAACAGTTCGACCTGACCTTGCGGGCGGCCGGAAAAGCCTGGAACGACGGCGACTTCATCCGGCAAACCGCGGGCCTCGCCATCAAATCCCGGGATCCTCCGCCCGGTTGGGCCGGAATCGTCGAGGCCATCGACTTTGGCGTGCTGTTCCCCGGGGAAACGGGCACGGCCTCGGCGCACATCGATTTGCAGGCGAAATCCGCGCAGGAACTCACCCTCGACCTGTCCTGGCACGACGCCGGCATCGGTCTCCCCGATATGTCGTCGGCCCTGCTGTTCCAGCCCGGCCGCCGTTCCTTCGAACTCGAAATCACCATCCCCGAAGCGGCCCGTTCCGGCGATTACCAGGGCCTCTTCAGCATAACCGACGGCATGGAAATGGGCGATACCGTCCCGGCGCACGTGCGGGTCGGCGCGGTGCGTTTCTTCCCGGGCGATCCGGTCGATCTGGGCGTTGTTCCGCCCGGCACCTTTGTCAGCCGCACCCTGAAAATTCCCTATCATGCCGACAAGGGGGCTCCCCTTGCCGCCGCCGCCTCCCCCTCCGACGCCGTGCGCCTCGTGAACGTCCCCGGCGAAGTGGCGGCGGGGACGGGCGAAGTGGCCCTGGAGGCGACCGTCTCGGCGAAGCTGGATCAGACCGAAGGGGAATACGACGGCCTCCTGCAATTAAGTGCCGGACCGGGTTCGGTGGCGATTCCCCTGCGCTGGCGGGTCAAGGCCTATGCCGCGGCGCCGACCGAAGTGGCTCCGCTCCCCGGCGTCCCCAAGCCGCCGGAACTCGGCGGGGACCATGCGCCCCTCCAGGAACCGGCTGAGCCCGGCCGGGAAATTTGGGAAGACGAACCGGAAAACGCGCCGCCCCCACTCGACTCCCCCTTCGACAAAACCGCCGAAATGTTTAACGAAGCCCCCGCCCTGCCGGGAGCGGCTCCGGCCGATTTTGTTTTTCCCGAAGCCGGCAAAACCAAAAAGGGCGACAGCTTCTGGAGCGCCTGGTGGATTTATATCCTGGCGGCCCTGCTCCTGTTGCTTCTCCTTCTGCTTTTAATCGCCTACATACTTTATAGACTCGGTAAAAGCGCGCTGGCGCGGTTTTTGCTGGCGTCGGCCATTGCCAACATCATCCTCCTGATCGCCTTCATTCTGATGCTCGGCGCCGCTTCCAGCGAAATGGCCCGCGCCGAACCCAGCATCATGGTCAGCCTGATCGAACCCGACGCCGAAGCGTCGGGGGTGGTGGAGTTCAGCCCGGCCGAACAGGAAATGCTCACCGCCGCCAGCGCCGTGGATTCCGCCGGCGGCGGGGGCGACAGCGCCAGCCCGGGCGAACTTTCTTTCGCCGACGCCGGAGCCGAAGCGGCTTCGGCCGCGTCGGCGGCGTCCGGCGGACAGCTCGTCAGCGAACGCCAACTGGAAGTCCCCGACAGCGCCCCGAACGAAAACCTCCAGTTGACCCAGGACTCCCTTCCGCCAGCGGCCATGGCTTTTCTGGCCGAAGCGGAGGAGCGGCAGACCTTGCGCCGCCGCGAACGTTTGCCCGAACGCAACCGGCAACACGAACCGTCCCCCGAAGAACGGGAGTTCCCGGAATTATTGGAAATGGCCGAGCCCGCCGCTGCGGCGGCGCCGTCGGAGCAACTGGCCGAAAGCACGGCGGATCACCAGGTGAACGAGGCGCGGCCGGACATCACCGAGGACGCCCAGAGCGCCCGCGCGAAATGGTCCGAAGGCGAACGCCCGCGGGAAAATTTGTCGCAGGAACAGGGCCAGCTGCTGGCGGAAACGCCGGGAGTGGAAAAAGTCTCAATGGACCCGACCCTGCGCCGAATCGATCCGACCGGGCGCCGGCGGGTTCCCCGCGAGACTCTGGACAGCGAGCCTGAACCCAGGGCGGACATTTCCGATCCCATTCGCGATTCGGAAAAAGTCGCCGCCGCCGAGCCGAAACGCAGCGCCGAAGGCCCCCCCGGTGTGGAGGAAATGCGGCCGGAGGCCAGGGCGGTCGGTGCGGATTATGTAGGCGCCAAACAGGGCGTGGTCATGCCGGTGACCGCATCCTACCTTAATGCCCCGCTAATGGACACGCATCCGCGGGGTGAATCCGGTACCGATCTCCCCGAAGTCGCCCTGGTACGCGGGGCGGAACGCCGCACGCGCGGCGGTTCAACCCGTGAAGCGGCGGAAGTGCCGAATCGGGCCGGCGGCATTCCCGGCGGAACCGGCCGGAGCCTGTCCGACGCGGTCCGTTCCGATTCCCCGGGCAAGGCCAGGAATCAGGCCAAAAACGCGGCTTCCGGCGGCGGCAAGGCGCAGGAGAAACGTTTCGATGCGGAACCCGCCGGCGGCCCCGCCGGAGGACCGACCGGCGACCGGGCCGGAATCGGCAAGGCGTCGTCCCCGCTGTTGCAGGAAGGCGGGGAAGGAACCGGAGCGGCTCCGAATCCCTTTGGCAAGGGCGGCGGCAGCGAACGGGCCGATTTTGCCCAATCCGGCCAGGGCGGCTCAGGTTTAAGCGACGGTCCCCGCGGAGGCCAGCGGCGGGGCGATCGGCCGGGCGCGGGGGACAACACCGCTACCGGCAGCGGCGAACCGGGCGGTAAAATTCCCGGCCTGATGGCTGGAACGGGCACAGGGAACGGTACCGGAAACACCCCCGGTACGGGCAGCCGGTCCGGACCCGGCGGCGGCGGCACGGGCGACCTGGGCCAGGGACCCGGCGGCGGCG
>JAVBTZ010000111.1:0-21206 GCA_031555915.1 Planctomycetota bacterium | reverse complement strand
TTGAGGACAAGGGTTTTATTTTCGGCAGTTCAAAGGCACAGGCTGAGTTGACCTAATTATATAGCTAATCCTGGCTACCCACACTTTCTGAGGAAATCGAGCGGAGGTTTGCTCGATTTTCTCAAAAAGTCAACTTTGCGTCTCTGTGGTTAAATACATTTTCAATTTGCCGGCGGTAGAAAAACCCGCGGCCAACCGACTTCCGCATCGGTTGGCCGCCTTTAAAAAATTACGGTTCACTTCGCCTTTTCGGCGAGGTAGTCCACCGCGAACTGGGCGTAAAGCGCCGCCCCCCGCTGCAAGACCGCCTCGTCGACCGCGAACTTGTCGTTGTGATGCGGGAATTCCGCCCCGACCGCCGGATTCCGGCAGCCCAGAAAACCGAAGACCCCGGGGACCTTCTCCATCAACATGGCGAAATCCTCCGACCCCATCAGGGGCGACAGGTCGCCCAGGAAATCCTGGCCGTAGAGCTTGACCGCGGCGTCACGGGCCAGCCGGTTCAGGTCGGCGTGTTCGTTGATGACCGGGTTGAGGTAATGGATGTATTCGAATTCGGCCTGGCAGTCCAGGGCGGCGGCGGTGCCGGTGACGATTTGCCGGAGATCGTGTTCGAGCGTCTTCAGGAGCTCGCGGGAGTAAGTGCGGATGGTGCCTTCCATGACGACCTGGTCGGCGACGATGTTGAAGCGCTGGCCGCCGTTGATGGTGCCGATGCTGATTACCAGGCTGTTCAGGGGGTCGTTCCGCCGGCTGGCGAAGGTCTGAAGATTCATGACGACCGAGGCGGCGGCGACGATGGCGTCGCGGCCGAGATGGGGGGCGGAGCCGTGGGCGCTCTTCCCCTTCACGGTGATTTTGAAATTGTCGCAGGAGGCCATGCGGCCGCCGTCGGCGAGGTCGAATTTGCCCGCTTGCAGCATGCTCCAGATGTGGAAGCCGAAGACGGCGTCGACGTCGTCCAGGTAGCCTTTCTCGACGTAATAGCGGGCGCCGTAGCAGGATTCCTCCGCCGATTGGAAGAGAAGGCGGACTTCGCCGGCGAGCTCCCCTTTGACTTCCGTGAGAATCTTCGCCGCCCCAAGGAGCATGGCCGTGTGGCAGTCGTGGCCGCAGGCGTGCATGTTGCCGTTCTTTGACTTGTAGGCGAGGTCGGTGTGTTCCTCCACGGGAAGGGCGTCGATGTCGGCGCGGAGCATCAGGGTCTTGCCGGGACGCCCGCCCTTGATGACGCCGATCAGCCCTTGGTAATCGGGGAAGGTGGTGACGGGGACGCCCATTTCTTCGAGTTGCTTTTTGATGGCGGCGGTGGTTTCCTTTTCCTTGAAGCTGAGTTCGGGGTGTTCATGGAAATGGCGGCGTTCCTTGAGGATGTAGTCGTTGTATTTTTCGGCTAATTTTCGGATGTCCATTCCGTCTCCTTATTGTTTGGCGATGGGCTCCAGCAGGTTGACGAAGATCCCGGCGATAAGCACCGAGGTGATGGTGACGGTGACGAAGCCGCCGACGATCATCTGCGGCAGCATTTTGTCCATGAGGTATTTCTTTTCCTCCGGGTTTTCCGCCAGGGCCTTGCTGGCTTCGTCGGTGAGGATGTAGTTCGGGGGGAAGCCGTAGAGGGCGGTAAGGGACACGGCGAAAGCCATTTTCCAGCTCATGCCGAGCATCAGGCCGACAATGATGGAGAGCACGCCCAGGCCGGCGACGCCAATCGCAATCATGATGAGCATGGGGGTGAGGATGGTCCGGAGCATTTCGGGAGTGGCGCCTTTGAGGCCGTCGAAGACGTAAATCATCAGGACAAACATCAGGAAGCCGAAGGAGCCGGCTTTCTGCAGCGAGTTCTTGTCCAGGAAACCGAGTTCGGTGGCGATGATGCTGACGACCAGGACGATTACCGCCTGGTTAACCTTGCCACCGGTCAGCCGGGACAACAAATAGGAAAGGTAGGAGACGAACATCAGTTTGGCGAGGATGAAGGCGGTGGAGACGTATTTTTCCGGCATGGGGGGGAAGACGCGCTTGATTTCCGGTTCTTCGACTTTCATGTTGCCGGTGTTGTTGTCGACTTCGCCGGCGGCCTTGGATTTCTCCCCGGCGCGGTAGTCGGCGAGGAGGCGCTGGCCTTCGCGTTTCAGGAGGACGGCGGTAATGGGATAACCGACAAAGCCCTGGACGGCGTACATGGCGATGGCGAGGAGGGCGGCGATTTCCAGGCCCTTTTCCGCCGCGGCGGTGTTCATCATGATCGCGGCGACGATGCCGCCGGTGAGGGGGGGCAGGCCGGCGACGACGTTGGGTTTGCCGACCAGGGGAATGCAGAAGTACCAGCAAGCGGCGACCATGCCGGCGAGGCCGGCCAGGGTCACCACCACCACCCGCCATTGCTCCATCAGCTGCTTTACCGAGATGATGGTGCCCATGTGGGAGATGCAGAACATGATGGCCAGTAAGCCGCCCAGAGGCGGCCCGAGGCCGGCGCGGGAGACGATGTCCTTGGGGAAAAAGGTCCAGAAGCCCACCAGAAACAAGGTGGCGATGACAAACACCGAGGGGATCCAGGCTTTGGTGTAGGTGCTGATGAATTCGCCGATGTAGTACAGCAGCGCCAAAACCAAGAACGCTTCTATGGCGTTCAATTCAATCATTTCTGTCTCCTTTTGATGAAAAACGGACAATTTCCTGTTGATCCCGCAATATTTCCCAATGGTGGTATTATACCGGTATATTTAGCGCAAAACCCTGGAAACACCAGCAAAACTTCAGTTGGAAAGATAGTAGAGTTCGGTGGTGACGCCGGGGATGATTTTGACGAAACAGGAGGCGTTGAGGGAACGGTATTTTTCGACGTATTCCCGGGCGATGAAGGAGATTTTTTCTTTGTTCTCAGGGGTGGGATAGCATTCAATCGCCAGGGTGTAGGAGTGTTCCCGGACGATTTTGCCGGTGTCGGGATTCCGCCATTGACCTTCGCCTTCCTGCAGGGTCGTTCCGGTGGCGAAACGGGGCGTGATGACCTCTTCGTAGAATTTTCGCATCATGTCCAGGCTGACGGCGCCGGCGCCGACCCCGCCGCCAAAATGGAAGGTGAAGGAGGTGAGGTTGTCGGCCCGGGCCGCCGACACCGCCGCCGCCGCCGCCTTTTCCCCGGATTGGGCTGTTCCCGGCGGCGTCAATATTGCCGCCGCCGCCACTGCCGCCGCCAACCACCAGCCGGCCTGCCGCCGTCCTCTTGTGTTTGCAATCATGTGTTTCCTTTCAGATGCCTCATGGTTTTAACAGCTCTTCGGTAAGTTTGAGACGGCTTCTCGGCAAAAGGCCCTTTTCGGCAAGAAGCCGGTAATGCCGGGAACCTTTCGCGATATGCACGCCTTTCGTCGCCAACCAATAGCAATTGCGTGAATCCAGGGTGTTCCCCATCTTCCGGTACAAGGCCGGGGCGTTATCCTTGAGCCACGCCTGCAACCAGTCGCGCTTTTTAAGCAGGCACGATACCTCGTCGCAGGTCGCCTTATGCACTTCCACCCAAATCACATATTCGGGGGAATTGGTCGTGGCGTTTGCCAGCGCCAAGCCGTAATCCCAGCGGTTTTCCCGTTCCCTCCCCTTTCGGGCGCAAGCGTCCAGGTTCACGCTGTGCCCCACCACCACCGGCGGCACGCAGACAATCTTGTCCGCATCGTTTGGGGACAGGGCTTGTTTTCCCTTGCGGCAGGCCCCCTTCAGGGCGGGGAACGCGGCGGCAATCGATTCCTTCAAGGTCATGGCAGCATAGCCTTTCCCACCACCTCCGAAGCGCGGCTGCTGAAGCCGGTCAGCCCACCCCAATCCCGCACCAGGCTGTCCTCCGCGCCGGGGTCCAGGGAGGAGATATCCCGAACTTTGCCGTCCTGTCCGAAATAGTGCACCTTATACTCCGCTTTCACGGCCGTTTCCGCGATGGGATTGGTTTGGCTGTTTCCGGCCAACTCGAATAGCTCGAGGAAAAGGCGCCGGGCTTTGCGGGAATTGCGAATGGCACGAACGGCCCAAACCACATCCAGGACATGCGGGGAATGCGTGGACAGGATTACCTTATAACCCCGCGTCAACAATTCCATGACCAGAAGCATCACCGTCTCCACCCCCTGCGGGTGCAACCCCATCTCCGGTTCCTCGATAACCACCCAATCGATGTTGGGCTGCTTTTTGATCGCACCCGCCGGAATCAGCCAATACAATCCCATCAGAAGCGGGATGAACTCCCGCTGTCCCGCCGACCATACCAGGTACGGCAGGCCGGCGGCTTTCTTGGTTCCCGGGGCGACCAACATCATGCGCTTTTGGTGCTGGCTGGATACCGAATCCAAAAGGCGTCCGGCAAAAATGTGTTTCGCCAATTTTTCCTTGAGCGGATTTTTTATCCGCTTATGGTGCGGAAACAGGTGCGTGTCGTTGGAAAAATCGCTTTGGATCAAATGGTGAAGCTTGCCGCTGAAATCACGCAGCACATACGGGTCTCCCGTACGGTAATCCGAAAAGGGCCTGGTAATCCCGTCCCGCAAGGCCAAAACCCGCTGGGCCGGAATATAAAACATGCTTTCGGTCCCGGACTTGGCCCCTTTCGCCTCGGCGAATTTTTTTAGGATGCAGTCCCGGCCGTTGAGGGTCACCCTGGATTTGGGACTGTAAATGCCCGACATGCCTTCGCCGAAGTAGATGTCAAGAAAGGCTTTGAGCCCATGGTTCCAGGCGATATTATAGGCGGTTAAAGTCTCGGCGACCGCCTGGTGGTCGAGGATCAATTTGACCAGCTGCAGGAAAATGCTCTTGCCCGTGGCTTGGGGTCCGACAAGTATGGTGAGGTCGGCGAATTCAACTCCGGCTTGGCTTATTTGCGCGATATTTTGTACAGATACGCTTTTCATATGCATCGCATTCCCCCATCCCTCACCGCAAACGGTACGCCTGTCCCGCCCCCTGTTCCACCAGACGCTTCAGGCGCAGCTTGGCGAGAATCGCCGTGACTTTGCCGGCCGGCAGCGCCGCCGCTTCGATAATGTCGTCAATCCCCCGCCACTCGCCCAGCAGCACCCCGAGAACCAGCCGCTCATCCTCCGACAAAACCGGCTGCGGCTTAACGGCCATCGGCGCCGCCGGCGATTCCCCCCGTCGCGCCGGCGCTTCGGCGACCGGCGCCTCACGCCCCCATTCGGAAAACCGCCCGCCCGGCGGCGGGGACGGTTCATACCGCGTCGGCGGTTCGCTTGGGCTTTTCGCTTGCGCCGCGGTTCTGGGAGGGACGGTACGGGGCGGCGGACCGCCCGAAACGCGCGAGCGTGCCTGCGGTTCGTATTGGGGAAGATCCTCCTCCCGCAGCGCCGGATTAAGTTCCTTGATGACGTCGTCAATCGAAGTGACCATCACCGCGCCGTCGCGTATCAGCTTGTTGCAGCCTTCCGAGCGGACGTCCCCGACCCGCCCCGGCAGGGCGAAAACGGTGCGGCCGAAGTCGTTCGCCAGCCGGGCGGTGATGAGGGCGCCGGAGCGGAGCGGCGCTTCGACGACCAGCACGCCAAGGCTCAGGCCGGCGATAATCCGGTTACGCATGGGGAAGGTCTCGCGGCTGGGCGGGGTGGCCATGGAGAACTCCGACACCACCGCGCCGGAACGGGTCATCTCCAGGGCCAAATCGCGGTTTTGCGGCGGATACATGTGGTCGAAGCCGCAACCCAGGACGCCGATGGTGCGGCCGCCCGCGTTCATGGCGCCGATGTGGGAGAAAGTGTCCACGCCCAAGGCCAGGCCGCTCACGATGGTGTAGCCGCCCCGGGCCAGTACCGAGGCCATTTCCAGGGCGTTTTCCCGCCCGTAGGGGCTGACGGCCCGGGTGCCGACCATCCCCACCGCCACCTGGTCGCATTCCTGAAGTTTGCCCCTTACGTAAAGGAGGAGCGGCGGATCGGGGATAAAGGCGAGGGGTTTGGGATAACCGGCGTCGTCGTAGGGGATGATGGTGATGCCGGCCTCGACCGCTTTTTCGATCTCCTGCCGGGGGTCGGCGTCGCCGGCGGCGAGGATGCGTTGGGCCAGGGCCGGAGACACGCCTTTCACCGCGGTCAATTCGCCGACCGTGGCGCCGAAAACCCTGTCTCCATCGCCGAAATGCCGCAACAGGCGCCAGGCGGTTATGTTGCCGACGCCGGGGACCGACTTCAGCCGGATGAGGTTTTCGGTCAGTTCCGCCATGGCTTCAAATCTCCAGGGAATCCCCGCCCCTTAGGGCAATCACGCCGTCCGGCACCGGACTCACCAACCCGGGCAGGAAACCGCCGGCATGGTGGCTGACTATTTCGTCTTCGGTCATGTGGATAAGGAGCCATTTTTTCGGCTTTAGGCGTTGGATGAAGGCACCGGCGCCGGAATCGGCCCACGGACACAAGAGCAGCAGATCGATAGCGCCCAGGGAAGGCACGTCGTAGGGTTCGAGGTGTTCGTTGTCGGCGTCGTGGAGAATGCGCATGCCGGCCATTTCGATTAGATAACTGTTGTGGCCTTGGGCGTGATAGGTGCGGTAGGTGGTGACGGCGATGTCGCCGAAGGCGTGGCGGCATTTGGCCGGCGGTTGCTGGCGTTCTTCCGGTTCCAGGGTGACGAGCCTTTCCGCCGGAAGGTATTTGGCCATGACCCGGGTGACCTTCTCGGGACCGGCCACCACCGCGCCGGAGGCGAGGGCGGCGTCCCGCGTTTCTTCCGGGTGCAGGTGATCGTAATGGTTATGGGTTACCAGAATCAGGTCGGCTTTGGCCACGTCTTTTCCCCGCAGCTGGGGCCGGCCGCCGACATCGGGGATGGGATGAAAGAAGGAGTCGATGTAAACGCGCCCGGCGGAGTTGGCCAACAGGACACCGGCGTTTCCGGTCGAGATGACGGTTAGCGGCATGGTTTCTCCTTTATGGTAATCCTAATCCTACAACGCTACTTTTACGGGAACCGCTTCCGTAAAAGTAGCATGAGTATAGGGTTAGACAATAATTACGGCGCTGGCGGCAAAGAACGAAGGTCACCGCAACTGGTTATTCATGCTAGATTTGCGGGGCGGTTCCCGCAAATCTAGCGTTGTAGAGCTAACCATCTTACCCGCAAGGCGATATCAGAGCAAAGACAAATTTCATTCCAGAAATTTTGGAATAATGTCGATAAAAGCGCTGGGATCCATTATATTTCCCGGTAGCTGCGGCCCGGTATTGACTGTAGGGCAGCTCTAAAACGCTATTTTTAGAGCCGCCCTGTGCCGGGCTGTCAAGCACACCCGATACCGGGAGCCACTGCGGGGGACGGGATCATTAGGAGGAAGTCACTATGGCGCTTCCAAGGAGATCTGCTAAATGATTGTCAAGACCAGCCGCTTCGGGGACAAGGAAGTGCCGGATGAAACGCTGCTAATTTTTCCGGAAGGCGTCATAGGATTCAAGGACGCCACCCGCTTCGTGATGTTCGAATGTTCCGACGACGGCCTGTTCAAGTGGCTGCAGTCGTGCGATCGCCCGGAGTTGGCCTTTGTCATCTGCGAGGCCAGCGCCATCGTCCCCAATTACCAGATTCTCCTGGGCGAGAAGGAGCGTTCCGTCCTCAAGCTGGAGAAACCGGAGGACGCGGTCGTCTGTTTAATCCTGGTGATTCCAAAGGATCCGATGGAGGCGACGGCGAATCTGCTCGGGCCCCTGGTCATGAACGCCGAGACCCGGCTGGGCATGCAGATAGTCGTGGTCAATCCCCAGTATACCACGCGTTACCGCCTGTTCCGCGACGCCCCGGCGGCGCCGCCCGAAACGGCCCCGCCAGGAAAGAATCGCCCGGGCGGCGGGGATTCTTCCGGCGACGTGACGACCTCTTCTAGCGAGGAGGCGTCCAATGCTGGTGCTTAGCCGACGCAAGGACGAGACCATCATGATCGGCGACACGGTCGAGATCACGGTGGTGGATGTCCGGGGGGATACGGTGCGACTGGGGATAACCGCGCCGCGGAGCGTCTCGGTCCACCGCAAGGAAATTTACGACGCGATTCAGGCCGAGAACGTGGCCGCCGTGCAGGAACCGGCGCCGGACCAGAGTTCGGTGGGCGGTTTGGGCGACTTATTGAAAAAAACCGCCGGGGCGGGGGGAATGCTGCCGGGGTTCAAGCCGGCGGGGTTGTCGGGGCTGTCGGGGTTGTCGAAATTGTCGGGACCGAAGCTCAACAGCGAAAAACCGGCGGAGACGCCGCGTTCGACCCGGGTCATTTCCAAATTCGCCGACAAGCAGGGGCCGCAGAAACGGAAAAATTAACGAGACCGCAGTTGAGTTCTTCGCGGTATACTCATCCACACCGCCGTCCCCTTTGGGGGGCGGCGGTTTTTTTGCCGGCCGGCTTGGCGGCTGGCATCAACTTCGCTCAAAATCCACGGACATTTTGCTTGACAATCGTACTTGTCGAACGGATAATTTCGTCGTTTGTCCAGCGCCGATTTTATTTCGGTCGAGACATTCTTCACCGCGCCCCCGGCGCGGATTTCTTTTTTTGCGAGATATCGGGGGACTTAACGTTCCGGCGATATCGGTTTTCCAAGGAGTTAGCCATGGCCGTCCCGCGTCATAAAACCTCGAAGCAGAAAAAACGCTCCCGTCGGGCCCACGATGCCCTCCCCGGCGTCGGCTTCTATACCTGTCCCCGTTGCAACCACGAGAAACTCCCGCATCGGGTCTGCGACAACTGCGGTCATTATCGGAACGTCGAAAAAATAAAAATGGGCAGCTAACACTATGCGTATCGCCATCGACGCGATGGGAAATGATAACGGTCCCATCCCTATCGTGCAAGGCATCAAGCAATTCCTGGCCGAGGATCAAGACACCACCGTGGTCATGGTGGGAGATCGGGATCGGGTCAGCCAAGCCATGATTGAGCAGGGCATCGGTCTTTCCAAACGCCTGGAATTGGTGCACGCCAGCCAGGTTATGGAAATGGAGGACAAGGTCGCGGATTTACGCGAAAAACGCGACAGCTCCATCATGCGCCTGGTGACGGAAGTGAAGGAGGGCAGGGTCGACGCCATGGTCGCTCTCGGCAATACCGCGGCGGCGGTCGGGGCGGCGACTATTGGCCTCAAGCTTATCCCGGGCGTCCGCCGCCCGGGGATAGCCATCGCCATGCCCACCCGTAATCACAAGCGCCCCTGCGTGGTCATCGACATGGGGGCCAACACGGCCTGCAAGCCGTCCCATCTGGTGAATTACGGCATCATGGCGTCAATTTACAGCAACAAGGTGTTGGGGTTGACCCAACCCAGGGTGGGTTTGTTGAACGTGGGGGAGGAACGGGGTAAGGGTAACGAGGGGCTCCGCGAAGCGTTTGAACTGCTGGAGCAGGCGCCGATTAATTTTATCGGCAACGTCGAAGGCGGAGACATTTTCTCCGGCGATTGCGACGTGGTGGTGTGCGACGGTTTTATCGGCAATGCCGTGCTGAAAGCATCGGAGACCTTGGCCTCGACCATGTCGACCTGGATTAAGGATGCGATGCTGGCGACGTGGTATACGAAAATTGCCGCCCTGTTATTGCAAGGGCAGATGCTCAAGGTGAAGAAGCGGCTGGATTATGCGGCTTACGGCGGGGCGCCGCTGTTGGGGGTGAACGGGGTGTGTTTGATTGGTCACGGGCGCTCGAAAGCGCCGGCGGTGGCCAGCGCGCTCAGGACGGCGCGGGAAAGCGTAGCAATGCAAGTTAATAAACAAATCCGCGAACATATCGAGCGCATGCGGCAATCGGTACGTTTAAAAGCAATTTCTACCGGATCCGAAGCGGAAACATCAGGCAAGGCGATATGATTTTTCGCTATGCCTGTCATTTTTTTAGCCGAATCCCTCAGATGGCCCAACTTATTGATTTGTCGAGTACTGGCGGGAGTTTCCGCTTACGTTTCAGGTTGTTTCTTTAGCTAAATAATGGTTTGCGATATTTTTTTTCAAATTATTTCTTGAAGCCCGGGTTAAAAGTCATTATTATAGGCGGTAACTATTGGCTAGAACCCGGGAGTGTTCCCGGGTTTGGAGGAGTTACAAAATTGCCTGCCCCACGTGGGGCTTTTAACAAGTTGTGTGGAAAAAAAGGAGATGGAGATGCGTATTTTGTTGGCTATGGCGTTTGCCGCCAGCCTTTTGGTCGCCGCGGGATGTTCCTGCGCGACCGGTAAGTGCCCCGCCCCGGTGGATGACTGCGCGCCCTGCGCCGCCGCCGCCCCGGCCCCGGTTGTGGTTGCTGCCCCGGCTCCCGTCATAGTTGAGCCCGCCCCGGTCATCATTCCGACCGTGACCTATGCCCCGGCTCCGGTTGTCGTTGCCGCTCCCCCGCCCCCCCCGGTCGCGATTGCCCCGGCCCCGGTTGCGGTTGCCCCGGCGGTTTGCAACCCCTGCGCTGGCCTCTAATTTAATAGCGATAATAACGGCCTAGCGTAATTAAACAGCACCAGTTACACGGAACCCACTCGGTTCCGTGTTTTTTTTGGCCGGGATAGTGAATCCGGTCCTGAATGGCAAAGAGGGAGTTCCCTTCCGTAGCTAATTTTAAGTTCTCCAAGCATCTCCTCTCAATCTCTGTCTGTCTGTCCGGGCAACCCTCGCAAAATTTTTTAGCAAAAATAACAATAATTCCATTTTTATCTTTCAATGTAGACGCCATACGGATAAAACTGAAGCCGGTTGGTTATGGTAGAGGGGGTGTATCCATTTTTCCCTAAGCTCGGGGAGTGCGGGTTAAGTCCCGTTAACCCTGCCGCTCTTACCCTGGAAAACAAACATGCTGAAAGGTTTTCTCCTGTTCCCGGGCCAAGGCGCGCAACTCGTGGGCATGGCTAAGGATGCTTACGAAGCCGGCGGACATGCGGTGGCGTTGTTTGAAGAGGCCAACGAAATCCTTGGGTTCGATTTGACCGATCTCACCTTCAATTCCGATCCCGAGACACTGGCGAAGACGGAAAATTGTCAGCCGGCCCTGCTGGTGGCGAGTTTGGCTATCCTGGACACTTTGCGTGAACGCAAGCAGTTCAAGGTGCTGGGCGCGGCTGGATTGTCGCTGGGGGAATACACGGCCTTGACGGCGCTGGAATCGATAGATTTTGCCGATGCGGTTCGCTTGGTGAGGAAGCGCGGCGAATTGATGGAGGAATCGGGCCGGGGCCAGGAAACGGGGATGACGTCGGTGATTGGCCTGGAGTCGGCCGCCATCGAAGAAATCTGCGCCAAGGTGACCGCCTCCGGCGTGGGGCTGGTGGTGCCGGCGAATTACAATTGCCCGGGTCAGGTGGCGATTTCCGGCGCCAAGGCGGCCTTGGAAAAGGCGGGGGAACTCCTGAAGGAAGCGGGTGCGCGGCGGGTGATTCCCCTGAATGTCTCGGCCGCGTTTCATTCGCCGTTCATGGACCGGGCGAAGAAGGGCTTAGAGGCGGCTTTGGCGGAGGTGTCGTTAAGGAACCCGATGGCGAAGTTTGTCAATAATGCCGACGCCCAGGTGTTGACCGACCCCGAGACGATACGCGATTCATTGGCCAGGCAGGTGGTGGAACCGGTGCGGTGGGAACAGGCTTGTCGCTTGATTGTGGGTCAGGGGGATAATTACTTTTACGAAGTCGGGCCGGGTAAGGTGTGCGCGGGACTGATGAAGCGGATCGCCCCCGAGGCGACGGTGGTGAGCATCAACTCCCTGTCGGATATCGAGGCCTTGCCGGATTAGTGCTTATAAGTTATATTTATACAACCGCGCCCGGACTGACTCCGGGCGCGGTATCTTATAATCCGAATTCGCTGAGTTAACTCTACAACGCGGCATTTGCGGGAACCGCATCCGCAAATGCCGCATGAAGTTAGGGTTATCGGTAATACGAGAGGCGGTGGCAAAAAACGGCTCGACACACCGTTCACCATACAACCTCTTGATCACACGACTGTTGTGGAGGCGGTTCCCACAACAGTCGCGTAATAGAATTAATCCGAATTTATTTATGACAAATTGATGAGGAGACTACATGCAAGGCAAGAATGCGATTGTCACCGGCGGCGCCCGGGGGATTGGCGAGTCGATTGCCGTGGTTCTGGCCCGTATGGGTGCGAACGTGATTATCTGGGACGTTTTGGAAGATCAGGCCAAGGCGACGGCGGACAGGATTGCCAAGGAGCACAAGGTCAAGGCGGCGGGCCGGGCGGTGGATGTGACGAAGGAGGCATCGGTGGAAGCGGCGACCGAAGCGGCGTTGCAGGAGGCGGGGAGCCTGGACATTCTCATCAACAACGCCGGGATTACCCGGGACGGCCTGATTATCCGCATGAAGGAAGAGGATTGGGACCAGGTAGTGGCGATTAATCTGAAGGGCGTCTGGCAGTGCACGAAGTCGGTCGGCCGGGTGATGCTTAAGGCGCGGGGCGGTTCGATTGTGAATATTGCTTCGGTGGTGGGGGTGATGGGGAATGCGGGGCAGGCGAATTATTCGGCGTCGAAAGCGGGGGTTATTGGGCTGACCAAGACTTCGGCGAAGGAGTTTGCTTCGCGCGGGGTGCGGGTGAACGCGGTGGCGCCGGGGTACATTCGGACGGCGATGACGGACAAGCTTACCCAGGAGCAGCGGGATCGGATGCAGGCGTTGATTCCTCTCGGGGAACTCGGCACGCCGGAGGATGTGGCGGACGCGGTGGCGTTTTTGGCGTCGAACGCGGCCCGGTACATCACCGGGCAGACCATTAACGTCTGCGGCGGGATGGTGATGTAGGCTTTACGGGGCACTAGCAAGCGGTTGCCAGCGTTGCTGCACAACACGTCCGAGCCGGCGGGTGAACACCTTGCCGGCTTGTCGTTATGGGGAGAGCCGGTGAGTAAAACCGAAATTGCGCATTTGCACGATATGCTGGTGAAGCATTTCCTGTCCGCCACCGATCTTGTCGCCAGCCTGATTCGTTGTTTCGTGCGAGGGGATCTGCCGGAACTCCTGGACTTGGATCACCTGACTGTCAAGGCGACCGGCATGGTGGACCGGGATCTTTCCTCCTACTTCAGCGATTGCATCTATTCCACCAAGTTTAAAACAACCGGTCGGGAAAGCGAGGTTTTCATTTTTTTGGAGCATCAATCCAAACCCGACCGCTTGATCGCCTTTCGCATTCTCCAATATATAATGAAAACCTACGAGGCGCGTTTACGCGAGTGGGAGACGGGGCAAGCAGCCGGCGGCGACCGGTTTTTTCCCTATCCCGTGGCCATTGTCTTGTATAATGGGAGAAGGCCGTGGCGGAATTTTCCGCGTATGGCCGACCTGATCGAGAGTGCTCCCGAGGTCGGTGGCGAACTGCTGCAATTCCCCATGTTTTTGCTGGATCTGGCGGCCATGCCGGCGGAGGAAATAGTCCGGTCCGCCGGGCATCCGGCGTTACGGGCGTTTCTCGCCACTTTGCGGGCTGTTCCCCAAGGGACGATGGAAAAGGAATTCGGCGCTGTCGTAGAAATGATGCGGGAAGCGAAAAGCGACAGTCGCATTCTTGATTGGATGGTGGCGCTGGTTACCTATATTTGGGAGCGCTACGCCTTTTTGTCAACCAAAACCATCGAGCAGGTTTTTGGCGAATTTACCGAAAAAGCGGAGGCAAAAAAAATGGCACTGTCGATGGCGGAGCAATTACGGAGAGAAGGCAAGGCGGAAGGCAAGGCGGAAGGCAAGGCGGAAGGCAAGGCGGAAGGCAAGGCGGAAGGCAAGGCGGAAGGCAAGGCGGAACTGATCAGCATGTACCTCATGTACAAATTTGGCCCGATTCCCCCGCAACTCAGTGCCGATCTGCTGGCGGTTAAGGATACCGAGCGGCTCGACGCCCTATTTAAGCTGGCGGCAGAATGTGACACGTTGGCTGATTTTACCTCGGGAATGCAGCGTTAAATTTACAGTTGCACTATAGAGCCTATCCCGCCCTGGGGTAGGCTCTATAGCGGGTGTGCGTTACTTTTTCCCGGCCAGGCGTTCAAGCGCGGCGCCAGTCAGGCGAAAGGTGGTCCACTCATCCATCAGCACCGCGTCAAGCGAACGGTAAAACGCGATACTCGGTTCATTCCAATCCAAACACGCCCACTCCAATCTGCCGTAACCACGTTCCACCACCAACCGCGCCAGATGCCCAAGCATCTGTTTGCCATAACCGCGATTGCGCATCTCCGGCAGGATGAACAAATCCTCCAGGTACAAGCCAGGTTTTGCCAGGAAAGTGGAAAACGAGGTGAAGAACAAGGCGAAGCCTATGGCTTTGCCGGCAAGCGTACCCATGATGACTTCCGCTTTTTTCTCGGCGAAAAGCCATTTCGCCAACTGCTCTTCGGTGGCGATGCAGGCGTCGAGGAGGCGCTCGTATTCGGCCAGACCCCGTATCAGGGATAAAATGGCCGGCACATCGGCGGGGACGGCGGGACGGATGGCGAAGCCGGCGGAATCGGGGCTGTCGTCGGGTTGGGTCATAGAATTATCTCCAGTATAACGTTAGGGCAGCTCTAAAAATGCTCTTTTGTCCGGATACTTCGTCAGGGCTTCGTTCTCGCGTTTTGTAACACAAACCACCACCGCGTGTTACAAAACGCTGCCACTACGCCCTTCCTCGTCTGCGGGCAAAATAGCTATTTTTAGAGGTGCCCGTTAGTTCAACCCCAAGTGACGCGGCCGGTATCCTGCTGCTCCTCCACCGTCTCGGGGATCTTCTTCTCGTCGGGTTCGATGTCGCCGCCTTCAGGGTGCTTGGCGAGCCAGTCCTTGCCCTCGACCAACCGGGTCACCACCATGGCCGAAACGGTGTCGCCGGTGACGTTGAGGCAAGTGGCCGGCGGATCCACCAGGAACCCGATGGTGGCGATAATCGGAAAAGCCTCAAGCGGAAAACCGAACAAAGTGATGATGAGCATTTCGCCAATCAAACCGCCGCCGGGCACTCCACTCATTACCACTCCCGCCAACACCGAAATCAACAGAGACACCCCATACAAACCCCAACCCGTAAATTCCTGGCCAAACAAACCAAAAAGAAAGGCGATCTTCAGCATTGCCGCCAAAACCGACCCCTCCATATGCATGGTCGCGCCTATCGGGAGGACCAGGTCGCGGATGTCCTTCGGTATGCCGATACGGGCCGCGGATTCGAGGTTTACCGGCAGGGTGGCGATGGAACTCTGGGTGGCAAGGGAGGTGATGGTGGGGGGGAGGATGTGCCGGAAGAACCGCCCCACGGCCGGTGAACCGCCGGCGAAATAGGCGTACAGGGGAAAGGCAATCAGAAAATAGAGGATGCACAAAGGATAATAGATGACCATCGCCCGGCCGTAGGCGCCCAAGAGTTGCGGGCCAAATTCGCCGACCAGACTGGCGAAATAGGCGCATAGGCCGATGGGGGCGTAGAGCATGACCAGGTCCACCACCTTCATCATCACCCGGGCCAGGTCGTCAAGCAGGGTGGCGACGCGGCTATTGCCCCGGCCGGTGATGCTGACGCAGACGCCGAAGAGAATGGCGAAGATGATGAGGGGGAGCATGTTGCTCTTGGAAAAAAGGGCGCTGAAGTCGGAGACGGTCACCGCCCGGACAATGGCGTCACCGAGGCTGACCGTGTCGACGGCTGCGGCTTTGGGCAGTTCCAGCTTCACCCCCTCGGCCGGCGGGAAAGTTTTGACAACCACCAGAATCAAAACCGCGGCAATGAAACCGGTGACGATGAAGACGCCGAAGAGGGAAACCAGGATTTTTCCCAGGCGTCGCATGTTCAACATGTTGCCGACCGCGCTGGCGATGGTGAAGAAAACCAGGGGAACCACAATGGTGAACATGAGATTGAGGAAAATCTTGCCCAGCGGTTCCAGCACCATGGCGTCCTTGCCGAAGATGACGCCGATGGCACTCCCTATTAGAATTGAAATAAGCAGGATGATGGGAAACCGGTAACTCCGCCAAATGGAAGACTTGCTCTGCTGCGTGCTGGCCGACATGCGTTCTCCTTATGGATGCGGGGTGGGCACGGCTAGGCATACTTGCCGCGTATTGGATTTTCCGTAATTTTTTCGCCGCGCGCAAAGCAAATTATTTGGCGGGAGAGGGAAAAAGGTGGTAAAGCCTCGTGTTGTAGCTTGGTTGTGGAGGAAAATATACCCCATTTAGCGCTTTTCCCCGCCGGGGTTCAAATAGTGCCGCGGCGTTTCGGTGCGAAGTAATCGTTTACTAGTCTTTTTGCCCAATTACCCCCTAAAATAGGTCTTTAAAGCCATCTGAATTCCCTTGACCCCCTGTTGAAGCAGTCTATAATTAACAAATGAACTAGGGCTATATAGTACATTTAGTTAATGAAGGGCGCAACAAACCTGGTGGGAAATATTGGGCCAGGTTCATTTTGAGATAAAAATTGTGTCAGTATTTACAATATATTTATGGATTTTAAGCACAAGACAGGAGAAAGTTATGAAAAAATGGCTCGGGTTGGCCGCCGTCTCTGCCCTGGCGCTGGGTCTGGGACACACCGCCTCCGCCGCCGATACCGGCGTCGGCACCGCCCTTCCCAATGCGCTGTTTTACGTCGCCGCGGCCATGAGTGTAATCGGCCTCTTCTTCGCCTGGAAGTTTTACCAGGAAATCATGGGCGCCAACGAAGGCTCCCCGCGCATGAAGGAAATCGCCCAATACGTTCGCGAAGGCGCCTACGCCTATCTTTACGCCCAATATAAAACCGTCTCCATCGTTTTCGTCATCCTCTTCCTCGTCTTCCTCGGCCTAGCCTACGCCGGCATCCAGAACCCCTTCGTGCCGGTGGCCTTTCTAACCGGCGGCTTTTTCTCCGGCCTTTGCGGCTTCCTCGGCATGAAGACTGCGACGAACGCCTCCGCCCGTACCGCCCAAGGGGCTTCCGAAAGCCTTAACCGCGGCCTCACCGTCGCCTTCCGCGCCGGCGCCGTCATGGGCCTCATCGTGGTGTCATTCGGTCTCCTGGACATCTGCCTCTGGTACTGGATCCTCAACCATCTCGTCTACACCGCCGAACACATGCGGGACGGCTGGCACTTCGCCAGCCTCTGGCTGGTACAACCCGGCACCCATCCCGAGCAGAAATTCGTCGAAATCACCACCACCATGCTCACCTTCGGCATGGGCGCCTCGACCCAGGCCCTCTTCGCCCGCGTCGGCGGCGGCATTTACACCAAGGCGGCCGACGTCGGCGCCGACCTCGTGGGCAAAGTCGAAGCCGGCATCCCCGAAGACGACCCCCGCAACCCCGCCACCATCGCCGACAACGTCGGCGACAACGTCGGCGACGTCGCCGGCATGGGCGCCGACCTCTACGAATCCTACTGCGGCTCCATCCTCGCCACCGCCGCCCTCGGCGCCGCCATACCGGCCCTCAATCCCGCCATGTCGGCCGGCCAGGGGCTCCGCCTCGTCATCGCCCCCATGGTCGTCGCCGGCATCGGCACCCTCCTCTCCATCATTGGCATCCACATGGTGAAGACGGAAGAAAAAGCCAACATGTCGACCCTTCTCAAGGCGCTGGGGAAAGCCGTCAACGTCTCCTCCGGCCTGATCATCGTCGCCGTCGCCATCCTCGCCGCCATCGGCATGCTCGACTGGGGCGTCTTCTTCGCCATCATCACCGGCCTCATCGTCGGCATCATCATCGGCCAATCCACCGAATACTACACCTCCGACGAATATTCCCCCACCAAAAACATCGCCGAACAATGCAAAACCGGCCCCGCCACCTGCATCATCGCCGGCCTCGGCGCCGGCATGCTTTCCTCCGCCATACCGGTCGTCGTCACCGTCATCGGCATCATCCTCTCCTACGCCTTCGCCGGCGGCTTTTCCACCACCTTGAGCCCCTCCATCGCCATGGCCTACGGCCTTTACGGCATCGGCTTCGCCGCCGTCGGCATGCTGGCGACCCTTGGGGTGACCCTGGCCACCGACGCCTACGGCCCCATCGCCGACAACGCCGGCGGCAACGCCGAAATGTCCGGCCTCGGGGAACACGTCCGCGAACGCACCGACGCCCTCGACATGCTCGGCAACACCACCGCCGCAACCGGCAAGGGCTTCGCCATCGGTTCCGCCGCCCTTACCGCCATGGCCCTCCTGGCCGCTTTTATCGAAGAAATTCGGATCTGGATCGGCAAACTCGCCTTCGCCGGGGAAGGCTTCTACCAAATCGGCAGCACCATCTTCTACAACCACCGTTCCCTCGCCGCCCATAACCTCGCCGAATCGGACGCCCTCGCCAAAGGCTGGCAGGACATCTCCTCGGTCGGCATCGCGACGATTGCCAACGCCTACGACATCACGGTCATGAACCCGAAAGTCCTTGGCGGCCTGTTCCTGGGCGCGATGATGGTTCTCGTGGTCTGCGCCCTCACCATGCAGGCCGTGGGCCGCGCCGCCAGCGCCATGGTCGACGAAGTCCGCCGCCAATTCCGCGAAATCGCCGGCATCATGGAAGGCACCGGCAAACCGGACTACGCCCGCTGCGTGCAGATTTCCACCAAAGGCGCCCAGAAGGAAATGCTGGTGCCGTCCCTTGCGGCCATCATCGTGCCGGTGGTGGTGGGGGTGGTCCTTGGCGTGCCCGGGGTCATGGGCCTCTTGGCCGGCGGCCTGACGGCCGGCTTCTCCATCGCGTGCCTCCTTAACAACGCCGGCGGCGCTTGGGACAACGCCAAAAAGCACATCGAAAAGCAGCCCAAAACCTACGCCGACTCGGACCGCGAACACAAGCGTCCCCTCACCGGCAAAGGCTCGGATCAGCACAAGGCCGGCGTGGTCGGCGACACCGTCGGCGACCCCTGTAAAGACACTTCCGGCCCCAGCCTGAACATCCTCATCAAGCTGATGTCGATGGTGTGCGTGGTTTTCTCGGGGGTCATCGTCAAGTACGGCGACCGGATCATCCCGGCGGTGCAGAAGGCAATTTCGGCGATGTTCGAATAAAGGGCATTTTTAGAGCTGCCCTAAAGCCATCCGCGGCGGGTATAAACATAGCGTCGACGTTAAAAAGTTAGATAAACCCTTTCGCCGCGCTGGCGGCGAAAGGGTTTTTTATTTTGTCCGGATTAATTTTTTGGCGAATGCGGGATTATGTTTTGACAACCGGTTAATTAACGGTACATTGTAAATATCGTATAGTTCGCCGAAAAAGATACACGCTTGGAGGAAATTGTCATGGCTCATCTAATCCTTTATGATGCCCACTGCCATCTCGCCCGCGACGCCAACTTGGCCGCCATCCCGCCCCCACTGTGCGCCAGCACAGAAAAGGCCGAAGGGCGGTTGTTATGCGCGACCTGTCCCGATGACTGGGATTTCATCCAAGAAGCCGCGGCGGTCTGGCCCGGAACCACCCCCGCCCTGGGCATTCATCCCTGGCACGCGGCGGGGAAATTCCCCCTCGGTTGGCCGGATCGGCTGGCGGAGGCGCTTCGCCGGCATCCCTCCGCCTGGGTTGGGGAAATTGGCTTGGACGGCGCCAAACACGCGTTGGCCCTAAAAAAATTCCAGGAAGAAGTTTTTATCCAGCAATTGACCGTCGCCAAAAACCTTGCCAGACCCATCACCCTCCATTGCGTCAAAAGCGCTGACCGCATCCTTGAACTGCTCGATCTGCATTACCTTTCCTCGCCGCGGCCTTTCATAATCCACTCCTACAACGGTCCTCAGCAGTACATCCCGCCTTTTCTGGAACGGGGCGCCTATTTTACCGCCGGGCCGCACCAGACCCGCGAGGGTTTTTCGGCCCGCATTCGCGGCCGGGCGCGTCTCATCCCCACCGACCGGGTGCTGCTGGAATCGGACAGTTTTCTTTTCCTCCACCACGACGCCGCACAGATTCTTCTTGACAGTCTCCAGTGGTTGGCGGAAATCAAGAATGTATATCTTCCCGACTTGGCCAAAATCGTTGCCGCGAATGTAAGGAAGCTTTTTTATGCCGACGCGCCCGGGCAAAAAGAGGGATGAGGAAATTCATAACCCGGGCGGCGGCCCGCCCGGTCCGGCGGCGGCGGAGTGGTGGCGCTTTCCCCGGGCCGAACCCCTGCTTAAACGCGGCAAAACCTTGGTCATGGGTATCGTCAATCTGGATCCCCTGTCCTTTTCCGGGGTAAACACCGCCTCAACGCCCGACGCCGCCATCGCCCAGTCCCTGGCGCTTTTGGCCGAAGGCGCCGACTTAATCGACCTGGGTCCGGCGAGTTCACGCCCAGGGGCGGAAGAAACCGGGGCCGAGGTGGAAATCGCCCGTTTGGGGGACCTGGTGGCCCGGCTTCGGGCCTGTACCGCCGCGCCGATTTCCGTGGACACCCGCCATCCCGAAACCGCCGAACTGGCGCTCAGCCAGGGGGCGGACATCATTAATGACATCACTGCCTTGCGGGGCGGCTGGGGCCGGTGCGGACGGCATAACCCGGTCATGGCCAGGATTATCGCCAACGCCGGCGCCCACGTCATTCTCATGCACATGCCGGCGGCTCCGGCAGAGATGCAGCGGTCGCCCGAGTACGGCGACGTGGTGGGTGAGGTACGGGAGTTTTTGCTGGATCGGGCCGAGTTGGCCGAACGGGCGGGGATTCCCCGGGATAAGGTTTGGCTGGACCCGGGGTTTGGTTTTGGCAAGACCTTTCAACACAACCGCGAACTTTTGTTGCAACTGACCGCCTTCGCGGACACGGGTTACCAGGTTGCGGTGGGACTAAGCCGCAAGCGGATGATTGCGGACATTCTTGGCGCCTGTCCTCCCGAGGATCGATTGGAGGGGAGTTTGGCGCTGGCGGTGATTGCCTCGCTCATGGGGGCGGACATGGTGCGGGTGCATGATGTGCGGGCGACGGCGCGGGCGCTGGCGGTGGCGGACGCGATTGCGGGCGTTCCAACCTTTATCGCGTCACCCCCGGTGAAACAGACACCCAGCCCCCGGGGATTTAACTGCCCATAACCATAAAAGAACTTGAAAATAAAAAAGCGGAAAAACAAGAACATCTATCGCCATTTTTCAAACCGCCAACCGCACCGGAGTAAGGGTTTGCCCAAAATTAACTTTTACCCATTCAGAATTTGCCCAATGACCCAGAGGCATTTTCGACCAGGCGGTAAGGGCGAAAATGCCGATCCAAACGAAACACCCGGGTTAAACTGGTAAAAGTTATTTTTGGG
>JAVBTZ010000173.1:0-27257 GCA_031555915.1 Planctomycetota bacterium | reverse complement strand
ACCTTGACGGCATGCAAACTCGACCGTCACCGCTTCATAGCAATGGTCCAGCCCCCTGGATTCCGGCTTAACCGCCCGTTTATACCCCGGTTGGTTGTATAGACGCCGGAATGACGAGTGGGGAGGGGTCCGCGTAACAGGTTACGGAGGAATGTTTTGCCCTTATTTCAGCGCCATTCGGGACACGTTACGAAATTACTCAAACCGCCGAGTAATTTCGTAACGTGTCCCCGAATTATAAAATCACCATTTCAAGCCGATACTGGTATAATACCACCAAGCGTCTGCCAAAATAAGCATCCCCCGCGAAAACGAAAGGGAAAACCATGTCCAGAGCATTTCGCCGCCGCCTTGGAGCCGCGTTATTCCTTGCCCTCTCCATCGCTTCCGCCGTCATAGGTACAGCTGTTAAGGAGGCTACGGCCGCCGAAACCGCGCTTGTCACCACTCCCAGCGGGCCGGTCGCCGGTTTGGCGGAAAACGGCATCCGCGTTTTCAAAGGGATTCCCTACGCCAAACCGCCGGTCGGCGAACTACGCTTCGCCCCGACCGAAAACATCGAGCCCTGGTCCGCCACCCGCCTCTGCGACGCCTACGGCCCGCAAGCGGTGCAACAGGCGTTACCCTCCATCATGGCCGGCGCCCCGGCGGTCAATTCCGAGGACTGCCTCAGCCTCAACATCTGGGCCCCGGCCCAGACCGGCGAGGCTAAACTCCCCGTCTACGTTTTCATCCACGGCGGCGCCTACGCCATCGGGAGCGGCGCCAGCCCGACCTACGACGGAACCAGCCTGGCGAAACAGGGCATAGTCGCCGTCACCCTCAATTACCGCCTGAACGCCCTGGGCTACCTCGCCACCGGCGAGACCTACGCCCGCTACGGCACCACCGGCAATTGGGGACATCTGGACCAAATCAAGGCGCTGGAGTGGCTTCGCGACAACATCGCCGCCTTTGGGGGAGACCCCGATAAAGTCACCATCGGCGGCGAATCGGCCGGTTCCTTCGCGGTGTCGACCCTGCTTCTTAGCCCCTTGGCGAAGGGCCTGTTCCGCGCCGCCATTCTTGAAAGCGGCACCATCCTCTCCCTTCCCACCGCCACCCCTTACGCCCGGGGGGACCTTTACAAAAGCATCGAAGTCGGCAAAAGCTTCGCCGCCATGTTCGGGGCCGACCACGACGACGCCAACGGCCTCGCGGCGCTGCGCCGCGCCGACCCGGAAGCGCTGGCGCAAATGAGCGCCTTCGAAGCGGATTTCCGCATCACCACCGCCTATCAGTGCTTCCCCGTGTTTGACGGCATGGTCCTGCCGCGGAATCCTTTCGCCGCCTTGCGGAAAGGCGATTTCAACCGGGTGAAAGTGCTCTTCGGCTTCAACGCCGACGAAGGCTCGATTTTTGTACCCGCCGACATTGACCCCATGCAGTACAAGGCCATGGCCGCCCGCCTGTTCGGGAAACGCGCGCCGGAAGTCATGGCCAGGTTCGCTTCGGCCGGCAAAGTTCATGAGCAGGCCCGGCAGGCGGTAAAACTCGGCACCTTTGTCGCCGGCATGAAAGTTTTCGCCGACAGTTACGCCCAACACGGGCTGGACGTCTACGGCTATTACTTCACCCACGTCTCGCCCCCTGACGCCAAGGCCGGTCTTGGCGCCAGACACGGGGCGGAAATGCCCTACATTTTCAACACTATGGCTACCGCGAGCCCTGAAGCGCCCACGCCGGAAATGCTTCGGCTTCGCGACGAAATCCATAGCCGCTTCGTGAATTTCATCGTCTCCGGCGACCCCAATCAAGGACCGGAGCCCGCGTCTGGGGTAAGGTGGCCGAAGTACCGTCCCGAAGCCCCCGACATGCTCCGTTTTGCCGAGCGGATTCTGGTTCAGGATATGCCCGACCGCGAGGACTCGGATTATATAGCCGAAATATTGGCGGGGGAAATTACCGCGAAGGAGGAATAGAAGCGTGAGCCGCTGCAAGCATCTTCCGCTCTGGTTTGTCGGGTTAATAATGGCTTTGGCGATAATGGAACCGTCCCCGCCGGCGTCAGCCGCCGACACGCCTCCGCTTCCTTCCCTTCGGGTCGAGGGCGAGTATACCCAGCGTTCCGACGCGGTCATTCTCATCGCCAACAGTCGGCCGTTAAGCACCACCACTTCCACGGTCGCGAGCATCAAAGTGAACGCTGCGGAAATCCCCGACGGCGCGGTCGTAACCCGGGTGGAGTTCCGTTCCAGCGGGATTGTCGCCGGCCAGCCGGCGCGGAACGGGCCGATTGTTTCTTTGCAGGCGAATATTTTGGGGCCTGGCATGGCGGATTGGGTGAAGAAGCCTTGGGGCAAGGGGAATGCGACGGAATTTTCCGCCCGTGATTTGGGGGTGGAGGCGGTGTTGGTGAAGGGGGAGTGGTTGGTGAGTTATGACGGGAGGAATTTGAGTGATCGATTGCCCGGGTTTAAGGGGCATAGGGGGTTGTCGTTGCGGATTCATTACGAGTATGAAAAAGGGTTAGGAAAGCGGTAAAGAAGCGGTTAAAAAAATCTAACCGTTCACCTTTCCGCTCTGAAAGCGAAAACGTGAACGGTTACTTTTTTTCCCCGCTTCTAGCCGCTAACCATTCAAGCCGCCCCCCGGCGGAATCGGCTGCCCCGCCACCTGCAGCCTCGTCAACGCCCGCATCATCGCCATCCTGGCCCGATCGATGTCAATCGCCACCGCCGCCGCATTGTCCGAAGTCAATTTGGCCAGCTTCTCCCGCGCCCGCGCCAAAGCCTGACGCGCCCGCTCCACATCAATCTCCTTCCCCACCTCGGCCGAATCAGCCAAAATCACCAGCACATTCCCGTTCATGTCCATGTAACCGCCATGAATCGCCAACTCGGTGACGCTCCCGTCATCCCCCCGCGCCTTCATCACCCCCACCTGCAACGGCGCAATCGTCGGCTCAAAATGCGGGTAAATCTCCAACGTGCCCGCGACCGTGTGCACCGTCACCGACTCAACCCTCTCGTCAAACACCGACTTGAAAGGCGTCAGCACCCGACACACCAACTTGCCCCTAGCCACCTTCACCGGAGTCGCCATACCCGTCATCCTCGCCTTATTTTGCGCTCAAGGTCCTCGCCTTCTCCTGCGCCTCGCCGAAATTGCCCACATACATGAAGGCTTGTTCCGGCATATCGTTCGCCACGCCCTTGAGAATCTGGTCGAAGCCGTCCACCGTCTCCGCAATCGGCACATAACGCCCGGGCATGCCCGTGAACTGCTCCGCCACATAAAACGGCTGCGAAAAGAAACGCTGAATTTTCCGCGCCTTCGCCACCACTTCCTTGTCGGCGTCCGACAGCTCATCCATGCCCAAAATGGCGATAATGTCCTGTAAGTCCTTGTATTTTTGCAAAACCTGCTTCACCTCCGTCGCCACCTGGTAATGCCGCTCGCCGACGATACGCGGGTCGAGAATGGTCGACGACGACCCCAGCGGGTCGACCGCCGGATAAATCCCCAAGGAGGAAATCTGCCTGGACAAGGCGGTAATCGCGTCCAAGTGGGCAAAACAGGTCGCCGGCGCCGGGTCGGTATAGTCGTCCGCCGGCACGTAGACCGCCTGAATCGAAGTGATCGACCCCCGCTTCGTCGAGGTAATCCGCTCTTGCAGGGACCCCATCTCCGTCGCCAAAGTCGGCTGATAACCGACCGCCGACGGCATCCGCCCCAGCAGCGCCGACACCTCGGAACCGGCCTGGACAAAGCGGAAAATGTTGTCGATGAAAATCAGGACGTCCATCCCCTCTTCATCGCGGAAATATTCGGCAATCGACATCGCGGTCAAGGACACCCTGAGGCGCGCCCCCGGCGGCTCGTTCATCTGCCCGTAGACCAAGGCGGTCTTGGACATGACGTCGGCTTCCATCATCTCAATCCACAGGTCGTTCCCCTCGCGGGTGCGCTCGCCCACCCCCGCCACCACCGACCTGCCGCCATGCTCCATGGCGATGGAACGAATCAGCTCCTTCATGATGACCGTCTTGCCGACGCCGGCGCCGCCGAAGAGGCCGACTTTCCCGCCCTTGGGAATCGGCTGCAGCAGGTCCACGACCTTGATGCCCGTTTCCAGAAGTTCGGTGGCGTTTTCCTGCTCTTCGAAGGAAGGGGCGTCCCGGTGAATGGGGTAATATTTTTTCGCCTTGATGGGCTCGCCTTCATCGATGGCTTCGCCCGTGACGTTCAGGAGCCGGCCCAAAACCTCCGGCCCCACCGGCGCCATGATCGGCGCTCCGGTGTCCCGCACCGGCATGCCGCGGCGCAGGCCGTCCGTCGTCGACATGGCCACGCAACGCACCGTGCGTTCGCCGGTATGCTGGGCGACTTCGAGGGTGAGATTGAGGCGGGGATTGTCCTGTTCAATCTTGAGGGCGTTGTTGATGGAAGGAAGGTTGCCGATGTCGAATTCGACGTCGACGACCGGTCCGGAAACCTGTTTCAACCGCCCGAATTTTTTGTCTGCCTGAATCACTGACTTCTCCTAGAAAAGCAAACCTGAACGCCGCAATCACCCCAAGGCGTTCGCCCCGCCGATAATGTCCAGAAGTTCCATGGTGATGCCGTACTGTCTGGCGCGGTTCAAGTCGAGGGTCAGGCTCGAGACCATTTCCTCGGCGTTATTGGTCGCGTTGTCCATCGCGGTCATGCGGGCGGCGAGTTCGGCCGCGTAACTCTCCAGCATGCCCCGGTAAATTTCCGTCGCCATGCGGCGGGAGATCAGTTTTTCCAGGGCGGTCTTGGTGTCGGGCAGCAGCTCGTAAATCGGCCGTACCGGCGCTTTTTTCGCCTCCGCCTCCATCTCGCCCTGTTTGGTCATCAACTCTTCCTCGGCGTCGGCGACGTCGAAGATGACGTCCGGCGTCTCCTCGAGGACAATCTCTTCCAGAACCCCATCGCTCTCGCCCGGTTTCAGCGGCTTCGACTTGATCTCGCTTTCCCGCTGCATCAGTTCCCCCACCGTCACCGGCAGGAGCTTGCGGATAACCGGCCGCTGGGTAAGCATCGAGGCGAATTCGTTGTAAATCACGTAGGCCTCGTCGATGTTGTCCGGCTCCTGGGCAGTGGTGGCCTGTACGACCAGCTTTTCGCAAATGTCCCCGGCCATGATATAGGATAACTTTTCGAACACGTCGTGATAGGTTCGGAGAACCCGGTAGTCGGTCTTCCGCAGGTAACTGATGGTCTGCTTGCCGATGGCGAAGAAAACCGGTTCAATCCCCTTTTTGCTGCCGAGATATTCCATCGCCGCCTTGAAGAGATTGGTGTTGAACCCGCCGGCCAAACCCCGGTCGCCGGCAATCAACACATAAGCGATGCGTTTCACCGACTTGTGCGGATGCAAAAGCGGATGCTCATCCCCCACCAAATCGTGGGCGACATGCACGACCAGGCCGTCGATGGCGTCGGCGTAGGGGCGCATGGCCAGCATGCTTTCCTGGGCTTTGCGGAGCTTGGCCGCCGCCACGAATTTCATGGCCCGGGTGATCTGCTGCGTGCTCTTCACCGACCGGATGCGGCGCTTGATGTCTTGGGTTTGCATGATGCCCTCGTAGCTAGGGAAGCAACCGATTTATTCACCACAGAGTCACAAAGGACACAGAGAACCGCCAAACGCAAAAAAGTTAAAATTTAAAATATTGGCTCGCAGTTGTGGTTGGCGGTTCTCTGTGTCCTCTGTGTCTCTGTGGTGAATATTCGCGGTTATTTTTTCTCGCCCGCCGCGCCGTCCAGCTTGAACGCCCCGGCATAGCCGTCGATGTAATCCTGAATCGCCTTGCCGAGTTCCTTGTCCGTATCGGCGTCCAGGTCGCCGGTCGCTTCGATTTTCTGGAGAATCGCCGCCTTGTTTTCGCGGAGGTAATCCAAGAGCGCTTTTTCGAAATCCACCACCGACGCGGTTTTGATGCCGTCCAGGTAACCCTTGGTCCCGGCGTAAATCGCCGCCACCTGCTCGGAAATTTTCAGCGGGGCGTACTGCGGCTGCTTGAGGAGCTCCACCAAACGTTCACCCCGGGCCAACTGCTTTTTCGTTACCGCATCCAGGTCGGAACCGAACTGGGCAAAGGCGGCGAGTTCGCGGTACTGGGCCAAATCCAGCTTCAGCGAACCGGAGATTTTTTTCATCGCCTTGGTCTGGGCCGAACCGCCCACGCGGGACACCGAAATCCCCACGTTGACGGCCGGCCGCACCCCGCCGTAGAAGAGGTCGGCTTCCAGGAAAATCTGCCCGTCCGTGATCGAAATGACGTTGGTGGGAATATAGGCCGAGACGTCGCCGGCCTGGGTCTCGATAATGGGGAAGGCGGTAATCGAGCCGCCGGTGCCTTTCAACTTGGCCCGTTTCAGGTCGGGATTGGCCTTCACTTCCTTGTCCACCGCCCATTGCCCGGGCACGCCGCTGTGAACTTTCCGTTGCCCAATCTGGTTCTTGTCGACCAGGTCGGGGAAGCTTTTCGGGACCGCCACATACTGCTCGGCCAATTTTACCGCCCGTTCCAACAGCCGCGAATGCAAGTAGAAGACATCGCCGGGATAAGCCTCGCGCCCGGGTGGGCGCCGCAGGAGGAGGGACATCTCGCGGTAAGCCCAGGCGTGCTTGGACAAGTCGTCGTAGACGATTAAAACGTGTTTTCCCCGCTCCATGAAGTACTCGCCGATGCTGACCCCGGTGTAAGGCGCCAGGTATTGCTCGGGAGCCGGTTCGGACGCCGTCGCCGCGATTACGATGGTGTAAGCCAGGGCTTTTTCGCGCCGAAGCGTTTCGATGATTCTGGACACGGTCGAGCGCTTCTGGCCGATTGCCACATAGATGCAAATGACGTCGAGGTTCTCGGGATTGCCGTCCCAGCCGCGGTTTTGGTTCAGGATGGCGTCCACGGCAATCGCGGTCTTGCCGGTTTGGCGGTCGCCGATGATGAGTTCGCGCTGACCCCGGCCGACCGGGGTAATCGAGTCGACCGCTTTGAGGCCGGTCTGGAGGGGTTCCGTAACCGGCTGGCGCTGGACAATCCCTGGGGCGATGCGTTCGATAAGCCGCTCTTCTTCGACCTTGATCTCGCCCTTGCCGTCCAGGGGACGCCCCAGGGCGTCGATGACCCGGCCTAAAAGGCCGTCGCCGACGCCGACTTGGGAAATCCGCCCGGTGCGCTTGACCGGATCGCCTTCCTTGATGTGCGAGCCGTCCCCCAAAAGGACGGCGCCGATGTTGTCCTCATCGAGATTCAGGGCGATCCCCATAATTCCACCCGGAAATTCCAGGAGTTCCCCCGCTTCGGCTTCGTCCAGGCCATGCACGCGGGCGATGCCGTCGCCGTTCTGCAGGACCAGGCCGGTGTCGGCGGCTTCGGTGGCGGTGCCGTAATTGGCAATTTCCCGGCGGATTAGAGCGGAAATTTCTTCAGGATTAAGCTTGTTCTGCATAATCGCCCCTAAACAGGTGGAACGGTGATTTTAGGACCCACACTTGAAAAAACAGCCGCAACACTACCAACGCAACCTCGGGAGCGGTTCTACCCTTCCACCCCTTTCCCAAAAGCCAAACGCTGCTTCAACTTCTCCAGTTTACCCAAAACCGAACCGTCGATGGTTTTGTCGCCGATGGTAACCCGCGCTCCGGCAAGGAGCCCCGGTTCAACCTGCTGGTGCAAACGCACCACGCCCCCAAGGGCGCTCGCGAGAACGCTCGTTAACCGGTTGGCCTGATCTTCCGACAGCGGCCGCGCCGTCTGGACCATGGCGGTGTATTCGCCCGTCAACTCGGAGGCGATTCCGGCAAAGGCGCTGGCCACCCGGGGGAGCAAAGCGACCCGGCCGTTCTTGACCAACAGGCAAAAGAAATCGGTCATGGTCTTGCCGATGCCGCACTGTTCCAGGATTTTCCGGCTGGCGGCCATTTTGGCGTCGACGGAATTTTTGGGCGAGGCCAGAAAGTCGAGAAACTCGGGAATATGCCGCTCGGCCGCTTTGGGATCGAGGATATCCGCGATCTGGTTCAGTTCGGAGCGCACCTCGCCAATTTCCCCCGTTTCCTGGGCCCGTTCCGCCAAACCCTTGGCGTAACGCCTGACAATAATCTCGTCCTGTGCCATAAACTTCCCTCGGCTTTTCTTCAACCATTCTGGTAGTTCGGTACGGTTTATTTAACCACAGAGCCACAGAGGACACAGAGAACCACCAACCACTAAAATATTTATTTCAAAATTACCCATAACAAAAAAAGTGCTTTGCGGTTCTCTGTGTCCTCTGTGGCTCTGTGGTCAAAAAAACCATCGCCTCAAGTTCCCTCGCGAAGCCGCATGCCGCCGATGTCGGCGATAAGCTCGTCAATCGCCGCGTCGTGCTCGGCCGGTCCCAGGCGTTTTTCCAAAATCGCCCTGGCCTGTTCACAAGCCCGCAAAGCCACCGACGCCTCGATTTCCGCCGAGTGCTTCCGTTCGGCATTGGCCAGCGCCCCCTCCACTCCGCCGGTGATCTCCTGCGCCTGTTTCTTGGCGTCTTCCAAAGCGGCTTCGTGCTTGGCGGCGCTGCGCTTTTCCAAATCCGCCCCCAAGCGCTCGCCCCGATCGGCAATTTCCCCGGACAGATTGCGGTACTTGTTCCGGTACTCCGCCGCCTCGTCCTGGGCCGCCCGGGCATTCCCCACCGCCACCGCCGTCTTTTTGCCCTGGGTCCCGAGGAAATGCATGATCGGCCGCCAGATAAACAGCACCAACAGGAGGAAAAAGCCGATGGCGTTGTACAAGGACATCACATGCGGCCAATCGACGCCGGACAGGTACGTTTCCTTGAAAACCTTGAACGGGGCCGTAAAAGTGCGCTTATCCGCCGGCTTCTCCTGATCCTCGATAATCGCCTGCCCCAACTTCGCAGCCGTCACCAAGGTCAAACGCGCCCCCTTCTCCACGACGATGTGATCCTTGTTCTGGTCGTAGAAGGACAACTGCTGCGCCATACGGATTTCCGCCGGGGTACGGTTGCCCCGCATCGCCTCGTAAGCCGCCCGTTCCAGGTCGAGGATGGTCGTCCCTTCGCGGTGGGAAAAGGCCCGGTCGAGAAATTCCTTCGGCTGCATTTCATACTTGGCGGTGATCAGAAAAAACATATAGCCGCCAAACAACAGTAAATATACCAGCGCATACACCCAAATGATTTGCTTCCGGAGTTCCGCCCGCCGCGCGCCCCGGCGGATAACCATGTCGCCGGATTTGTACTTGATGATGGTGTCACCGCCCGACACCCGCACCGAACTCGCCTGGTCGCCCACCAACCGGGTCGAATAACGCTTGCTCCCCGGTTCGGCATACTCCACCGTCACCCGCCGGCCGGAGGGCATGGTCTCGGTATCGCGGCCGGTGTCCCGCCGTTCGAAGCGCTGCGTCACCGCCCCGCGCTCGGTCAGGCGGTTCGAGACTGAAGTCTTTTCCTGCGTTTCCCCCGCACCCTCTTCACTGGCGATGCGGCGGGCGTCGTCATCCCTGGCCCGGCGGATCACCACCGTATGCCGAGACACGTTATGACTGCTTTTGAATTGTCCTGGTTTATCAGCCATGAGTCAAATCCCAGCCGTGGTTTATGGAAATCGCCAACCCTATCCCCGCGCCGCGCCCTTACCCGGGGTAAGCGCATCCGCCACCTCTTCGGCCAATTCCGGTATCCGCATTTCCATCTCTTCCTTGGGGGCCGCCGCCGTGGCGCCAAGCGACCGCAAACCCTCCACCTTCTGGCTGCGTTCCTTGTCGCGGGCTTCCTTGATAATGGCCCCGGCCTGCTTGGCGGTATCCCGTTCCGCCTCGAGACGTTTGGCCTGAAGATTCCGGGCCAATTCGTCGTGCCGCCGGCGTTTTTCCTCTTCGAAGGCGACTTTTTCCACCTGGTTCTGGCGCTCGGCTTCGGCCCCCATGTCCAGTTCCTTCCGCCGCCGCTCCAACATGGCGATGAAAGGATTCCAGAGAATCGGCATCAGGAGCGCCACCAGGGTGAAAAAGATGACGGCAATCATCAAGGCCGTGCCCAGCTGGAAATTCACCGGCGCCGCGTGCCCGGTGACGGTTATGGCCGTGAAGCCTTTGCCCCGCAAATTATCCAGCATGGCCTTGTCGACCGGTACGCCGCCGAGATAGAGGGGGTCTCCGTCCGGGTTTTTCGGGTCGCGAATGGTGTCGCGGAGGAGATATTTCCGCTCCACCAAATCGTAGATGGCCGAAGTGTCCCTCAGCTGCATTCGCACGGCGGCGCCGGCCGGCGCCTGGGCGATGAAGCGGCTGAAGTCGTCGGAACTGAGCGGCTGTTCCGGCGAAAGCGGCACTTTGCTGTCGACCGGCAGCTGATAGCGCCGGTTCTCCAGGTCCATCAGCCAAGTCAATTGCGCCTGCTGATTTTTGTCCCAGTCCGCCCTGGCCATGCCGTTCATGAGATCCACCGTCACCGTCTTGTAATCCGGTATGTTGACGGCATTCTCATACTCGACCGAAGCCCAGCAGTAGAGGAGGAATATGATTATCCCGCAAGCGATGAAAGCTCTACGCATGGGTCGATCCCAATCAATGGAAGGCGAGGATAAGCGCCACCACCAGCGCGTAAATGGCCGTCGATTCGGTAACCGCCTGGCCGACCAACATGGTGCGGAAGATATTGGAATACTCTTCCGGACGGCGGGAAATCGCCTCGCAGGCCTTGCCCGCGGCATAGCCTTCGCCCAAGCCCGGGCCGATGGTCCCGAACCCCATGCAAATGCCGGCGCCCAACAGGGCGAAGGCCTGCGTGATGGGGCCGATAAGCAGTTTTACAGTTTCTTCGTTCATGATACGCTCCAGAAAAAACGACCCAGCCCATGGAAAACCGCGCTAAAAGTTTTATTACCCACCGTGGACTCTTTGCGCAAATCGAGCGGCGGTCCGCCCGATTTTTTCGAAAAGTCCACTCACCCCCTAATCAACAAAATCAGGGCGATAATCAGGGAAAACACGCTTGGCGACTGCGCCGTCGCCGAACCGATAAAATAGGACGTCTTCACCTTGCCCGACGCGTCGGGATAATCCGCCAGCGCGCCGCAAGCCATCCCGCCGACAAAGGCAATGCCCACGGAAGAGCCGATCGCCCCAAACCCCATGGCGATGCCGCTCCCCAAATAACGCGCCGCCCCAACCAGCTCCCCGCCCGTGATGGGAAGCAGCCCCCACAGGTGGAAATCGTTGGCGGTGGACAAACTCGCGAAGCCGCCGCTGTTCAGGAGAAACAAGGCGATGACCAGGGCGAAAATCCCGCCGGTCTGGGCCCAAGCCTGGCCAATCAGCATCAGCATCAGGATCGGGCTCTGTTGCGAAGGATTCCGGCTCATCGCCTCCAGGGCCTGATGCGCCACCAAGCCGGAGCCAATCCCCGACCCCAAGGAACCCACCCCGATGCACAACCCCGCCCCCAAAAACCCCGCGCATTGGGCCAGGGAATTCGGCGCCTCGATAATCTTGTCGGCCGAGAAGAACAGCAAAAACGCCACCACCAGGGAGAAAATCGCCGGCGTCTCGGTAATCGCCTGCCCCACCAGCATATTGCGGAAAATGTCCGACTGCTTGTGCGGCTGCTTGGCAATGGCCCTCAAGGCGCCCTGGGCCGTGTACCCCAAGCCCCAACCCGAACCCAATGCCCCAAACCCCATGGCCAAACCGCAGGCGAGAAGGGCGACCAAATTCGCAATGCCCATTACGCAGCCTCCTCGTCGGCGTGCACTTCCTCGGCCGCTTCCATGGAAATGTAGGTGGTGGCGAGCATGGTGAAGACAAACGCCTGAATGGTGCCGCAAAACACGCTGAAATAAGCATACATGCCGATGGGAACCACGAAATAGTACAGGAGCCCCGATACCACCGACATGATGATGGCCCCGCCGAAAATATTACCGAAAATACGGAAGCTGATGGAAATCAATTCGGCGATTTTTCCCACCACGTTCAAGGGGAACATGCCTATCCCGATTATGCCGCCGGGACTGAAATACTCCTTGATATAACCCTTCAAGCCATGGTACCTAAGCCCGGAGCCGTGGCCCAGGACAATCACGAAGATGATGGCCAGGGTGGCCGGCAGGGTGAGGTCGGTGGTGGGCTCTTCGAAAGCGGGCAGGAAAAACCCGGGGTTGTGCACGCTGTCGCCGTTCATGTCGATGAACGGTTCGCCCGGGTCGTACATGTAATTGTTGTTGTAGTCCAGGAATGCTTCGCCGCCGAAGAATTTGTTGGGAATGGGAAACAGGCTCATCATGTTGCAGGCGAAGAGGAACAGGAAAAGCGTGCCGATGAACGGGAGATAGCGCGGCCCGCGATTGGGGCCGATGGTGGATTTGGTGAGTTCGAGAAAGGTGTTCACCACCATTTCAATCAAAACCTGGCCCCGGCGGGGATGGTCGCGGGACAGGGTCAGGGTCAGGAGCCGCACCAGCAGATATACCGCCGCCGCCGCGATGGCGCAGTGAATTATGGTGGCGTGATTGAAGCTGAGGCCCAGGAATTGCAGCGGCGGCGGGTCTTCCATACCCGCCCAAGCCGGGGCTCCCGGCGTGATCAGGGTCGCGCAACCGAGAATTTTCAGAAATTTACGCATCGCCATGCCTCTCCGCCGATTGCCCTGGGGTCGGTTGGGTCGGGGCCGATTCAGGCCTTGCCGTGTCGGAACCTTCCGTTACGGGACTATCCTGCCGCTCCACTTCTTCATCCGCGAATGGATTCGGCCGCAAATAGGTGTCGGCGATGAGAATCAGCCGCGGGAGAAACACCCCGAGCGCCATCGCCCAAACGTTAAAGCCCAGCTTCAACACCGCCGCCGCCGCACCCCCGAACAAAAGCAGGGTCACGAAGGCCGCCTTGAGTTGTACTCCGGCCGGGTCGCGTTTTTCCACCGCTATCCGTTGAATTACCGCGATGTCGAGGAAGCGGAATTTCAACAATTGCGCCGCCGCGCCCAAGCAAAAGCCGCCGGACCAGGAAAAATCGTTCCGCATCACCACCACCAAGCCGGCGAAGACCGCGAGACACAACAACGCCATTACCAGAAAAATTCGGCGATGGTAGTGGAGGAACGCCTGTAAGTTGTAGGGAGCATCCATAGAGTCTGTGCCGTCAGGCTGTATTGGGGCAGCGCTTCTTTCCCTTGCCTCCGCATGGTCGTTAACAATTCACCCTAGGCTGTTAGTTTATCCCCCTTACCGTTTTTGTCAAATATATTAACCCCCCCTTTTCCATCGTTTAATCGTTGCCTTTTTTTGCCAAGCCACCTGCCAACTTACCGCCGACAGGCCAATTTTTCCCCAAAAAACCACCGTACCCCCGGTTTAACCTGCTTCGCGCTTACGTATTTTTGTAATCCGGCTTGACAAAGAATTACTCGGCGTGTATTTTTTAAACGGTTATTATAAAGTGGCGCATCAGCATTCAATGTTAATTATTTACTTAAGTAAATTTTAGCGGTTTAGGTTGCCCCTCACTTTGCGGCCACCTATACCCAGCCGCCAGTTGCTGAACAGGTTTTTTTACCGAGGTTTTCCCTTAACCGCACTTTTTGGGGGTATTATATGAATAATGCCTTCTCGGTGCCTAGACGTTCTCATGTCTTATAATTAGGAAAAAATAATTCCAGCGAAAGGCCACAACCAGATGGTAACCCTTAAGGAAGTAGCGGCCGCCGCCCAAGTCAGCACCGTAACCGCCTCCAGCGTCCTCTCCGGCGTAAACCGGGTGCGGGTCTCGCCCGCCACCGCCGAACGCATCCATAAAATCGCCAAGAACCTCAATTACGTCCCCTTGGCAGCCGCCCGCGGCCTGCGTACCGGCAAAACCCGCATCGTCGCCTTTGTCGCCTCGGCCGGCAGCCATTACCGCGCCGACGACATGTGGCACGAATCCCTGCGAGGAATCTCCGACGTCATGTGGGAGAAGGAAAAACGCCTGATGCTGGTCATGTCCAAAAACCGCGAACAAGAATTGGAAACCATCCGGCAAATGGCCTACGGCCGGCAAGTCGACGGCTTCATCATCCAAGCCGTCCCCGACGACCAGGACCAAGTGGCCATGCTCCGCCAATCCGAACGCCCCTTCGTGATGCTGGGCGGAACCTCCCGTGACGGCATCAACACCGTCTCCTTCGACATGCGCGCCTTCGCCCGGGACATCACCCAAACCCTCACCGCCGACGGCTGCGGCGGCGCCCTCATCGTCACCCCGCAAAACCTCAACGCCCCGGTTTACGCCCCTTTCCTCGACCACTTCCGCGAATGGGGGAACGAGCGCCAAATCCCCTGTGTCAATTGGACCGGCGCCTTCACCCCCGATATCGCCTGGCTGAAAGAACAAACCGCCAACCTCGCCGGCAAAAAACTTGGCGTCGCCCTGCTCCGCGGCCTCCTGCCGGAAATGATCGACCTTCTCGACGCCAGCGGCTACCCCATGGGCGAGCGCTCCAGCATCGTCTACGTCTCCACCGGCGAAGACGTCCTCATGACCCCGCCCGGCTTGACCGTCATGCATTTCGACAACTACACCCTGGGCCGCCGCTCCGCCCGCCTCCTCCTGAACCTTATCGATCGCAACAAAAACTCCGCCACGCCAGAAAACGTTATCATCCCGGCGGCGCAAATGGGTTGACGCCGGCCGGTCGCGGCGGGTATAAAAAAAAACGGCCCGGAAAATTCCAGGCCGTTTCTTTATTCTCATGCCGACCGGGCCTCAACTCTTGGCCGGCTTCTCGCGTTGCCCAAACACTTTCGGCCTGGTCATGCTGTCGATGAACGGCACGCAGGTATTCATGAAGAGAATCGCATAGCACACCCCTTCGGGATAACCCGCGAACAGGCGAATCAGCATGGTCACGCAACCGCAGCCGATGGCGAAAATACGCCGGCCCGGCTGGGTCAGCGGCTTCGTAACCATGTCCGTCGCCATAAAAAAGGCGCCGATCATCAAGCCGCCCGCCCCTAAGTGGGTCAACCACGGCCCATGGCCCCATTGCGTGTACATGGTCACGCCGTCGGCCTTGTAGGGATGCGGCAGCATCAAGCCTAAAATCGCCACCGTGCCGATGAAGAAGACCGGGATATCCCAGTAAATGATCTTTTTATAAATCAGGTACAAACCGCCCAGGATAATCAGGAAGGCCGAGACTTCGCCCAAGGAGCCGCCTTCATTGCCGCACCAGGTTCTGATGATGGTATCCCAGGATGGATTCAAAGCGCCGGGCACGGCATAAGTTATTTTTCCCGCCGCATCGACGACCTTCTCGGCCGAGGGGCTGTGCATCTGGGCGAGAACGGTGGCGCCGGTCATAACCTCGACCCCTTGCGCCATCTTGGCGCCAGCCGAAGTGGCGGCGGTTACCACCGATGTCGCCGAACGCACCTGATCCGCGATTTCGGCAAAACTGCCGCTCAGCGTGGTGCCGACATTACCCAACAGCCGCCCCGCCGCTTCCAAGTGCGGCCAATCCCCCGACATCATCCGGTCCGGCATGCTGACCTGCATGAAGGCGCGGCCGAGTAGAGCGGGGTTCCAAATGTTATAGCCCAGTCCGCCGAAGGCTTGTTTGCCAATCCCGATGGCGAATACGCCGCCCAACGCCGCCGCCCACCAGGGGAGGTTCGCCGGACTCACCGCCGCCAGCAGGAGGCCGGTGACGATGGCGGAACCGTCCTTGATGCTATTCGGTTGGCCGCGCCAGCACTGGCAGAGGCTTTCCATGCCGACGCAGGCCGCGACCGAGAAAATCACCGGCACCAAGGCATGCCAGCCAAACACGATGAGGGCCCAAATAAACGCGGGCACCAGGGCGAGGCATACCCGGAACATGATGCCGGAAGTGGTGTCGGGGTCGCGCACATGCGGCGAATTATTGACGTTGAAAAGGATCTTTTCTTCTGCGGACATTTCTTGTTCCCTCTAACGAAGTGTTTGCGGAACAGAGTTATTTCGCCGGAGCGGCAGCCGCGGCGGCGACCTGGGCGATGCGGTTGATTTCCGCCTTTTCCATCCTGACCCATTGGACAATCGGCCGCTTGGACGGGCAGACAAAGGTGCAGCAGCCGCACTCGATGCAATCCCGCGCATTCACCTCGACCGCTTCCCCGAGCTTGTTCGCTTCGCCGTAAATCGACAAGGTGCTGGGAAGGAGGGACATGGGGCAGGCGTCGACGCAGCGGCTGCAGCGGATGCAGGGGGAGTAGGCGAAAGCGGCCGGGTCGGTCAGGCAGAGGATGCCGTTGCCGCCCTTGGTGGTGGCCCAGTCGAGGTCGCGCATGGGCATGCCCATCATGGGACCGCCGACGATCAGCTTTTTGGTGATATGCGGGTCGAAGCTGCACTCGGCCAGGAGCTGCTCCGCCATGGTGCCGATCCTGACCCAGAGGTTGGCCGGGGCCTTGACGCCGGGGCCGGTAATCGTGACCACCCGCTCGGTGAGGGGTCGCCCGTAACGGCAGGCTTCGTAAATGGCGTAGCAGGACGCGACGTTATGCACCAGCACCCCGACATCCATCGGCAGGCCGCCGGAAGGTACGGTGCGGCCGGTGACGGCGTAGATGAGTTGTTTTTCCGCCCCCTGGGGATAGCGGACCGGCAGGACCGCCACCCGAATCTTCAAGCCGAGGCGGGTTACCGCGTCCTGCAGGGCTTTGGCGGCTTCGGGCTTGTTGTCTTCCAGGCCGACGACGATGTCCTCCGCGCCGACCGCCTTGGCGGCCAGGGTGGCGCCTTGGAGAATCGCATCCGGCCGTTCCCGCATCAGCCGGTCGTCGGCGGTGAGGTAGGGTTCGCATTCGGCGCCGTTCAGGATAAAGGTATCCATCGGCTTGTCTTTTGGGGGGGACAATTTGACGTGGGTGGGGAAGGTCGCCCCGCCCATGCCGACGATGCCGGCGGCCTGCACCAACGAGCGGATTTCGTCGGCGGAGAGGTTTTCGATGGTGTGTTCGTGAAGGGCGCTGGGGTGCCATTCGTCGAGGCCGTCGTTTTCGATTTTCAGGGCGTCGACGAGGAAACCGAGGGGGTGCCGGAGTTGCACCACCCCTTTGGCGGTACCGGAAACGGAGGCGTGGGCCGGCGCGGATACGTAACCGGACGACTCGGCGATAAGCTGCCCCCGCAGCACCCGTTCGCCGGGTTTAATCAGCGGCGTCGAGGGTTTTCCGATATGCTGGGAGAAGGAAATGGCGACGAAGGGCGGCGTCTTGGCGGAGCGAAGAGGCAGGTCCTTGGTTGCTTCCTTATGTTCCGGCGGATGACAGCCGCCTTTGAAAAGCGCTTGGGCGTGGGACATTATCAAACCCCCTGCTTTTTAGATGTGAAAAGTTTATTGAACCACAGAGCCGCAGAGAGCATAGACAACCACCTGACTAAAGCATAATTCCCCGGTAAAGCGAAATTTATGCCGTTCTCTGTGTCCTCTGTGCCTCTGTGGTTAAAAAAATTCCTAAGCCTAAGCCTTCGCTTCCTTTTCCTTGTCCGCGGTATCCTTGGCGGTGACGTAATTGCTGGAGCGGCCGTCGGTGAGGGTCTCGCCGGGGATCGCATTCTTCGCCGCCGGCCATTCCTTCTTGCCCCGGCGCTGGTCGCGGAGGTTGGTGATGACCTGGTGCGGGCAAACTCCGACGCACTTGCCGCAGCTGGTGCATTTGGCGTAATCGATCACCGCCAGCTGGTTGACCACGTGAATGGCGTCGAAGGGGCATTCCTTTTCGCATTTTTTGCAGGAAATGCAGGCGTGGGAACAAATCTTGTTGGCCAGGGCGCCCTTGTCGCGGTTATGGCAGAGGACGTGGACGTGCTTGTCGATCGGCAGCACGCTCATGAGACTGCGGGGACAGGCCACCTGGCACTTTTTGCAGCCGGTGCACTTGTCTTCGTCGACGACCGGCCGGTTGTCCTCGGACATGGTGATGGCGCCGAAGGGACAGACCTTCATGCAGTCGCCGTAGCCCATGCAACCGTAGCGGCAGTCCAGCCAACCCCCGCCCAGCCCTTGAAGTGAAGCGCCGCGGCAGGATTGAATGCCGGAATAAACCGCCACCTTCGCCACATTCAAATGCTGGCAGTGGCAATGGGCCACGGCGCGCACTTTCGCCGCCGCCTCGACCCCCATGAGTTTGGCGATTTCCATGGCGGTCTTGATGCCGCCCGGGGAACACAGGGTGGGGTCGACGCCCTTCAGGGCAACCGCTTCGGCGTAATTGGCGCAGCCGGCATAGCCGCAGCCGCCGCAATTGACGCCGGGCAAAACGGCGTTGATGTTCGCCACCAGCGGGTTCACTTCCACGGCGAAGCGTCTCGAAGCAATCGCCAACACCAATGCCAACAAACCACCCAGGATGGCCATGACCAAAAGAGCTGTCATTATCTCCCTCTCCTAACTGAACTCTTGCCAGCGCACGCCGGCGCATTGCCCCAACGCTCTGCGAAAACGCTCAAACGATTCCGGTGAAGCCGAAGAACGACAAGGCCATTCCCGCCGCCGCCAGGAAGGCGATCGGCACGCCGCGGAGAGCCGGCGGAATCGGCGCGAATTCCAGTTTTTCGCGAATATTCGCCATGAGGAACAAGGCCAGGGTAAACCCGACCCCGCCGAAAATTCCCAGCGCGGTATTATGCGCCAAGGCGGAGGGGAGGCCGAGTTGCGCGTAATCGGTCATCCGCATTTGCGTCGAACCCAGGACGGCGCAATTGGTGGAAATGAGGGGGAGGTAGATGCCCAGGGCCTGATAGAGGTCCGGAGCCATTTTCTTCATGACGATTTCGACGAACTGGACCAGGGCGGCGATAATCAGGATAAAGGTGATGATGTCGAGGTAATTTTCCAACCCGGCCGGAATCAAAATCACCTTGTAAATGAACATGGTGGCGAAGCAGGACAGGCCCATGACGAAAATGACCGCCAAGCCCATGCCGATGGCCGAATCGCGCTTTTTCGAGACGCCGATAAAGGGACAGATGCCCAGAAATTGGTTAAGCACGAAATTCTGGACAAAAATCATCCCGAACAACAGCGTGAAATAATCCTTCATCTCCGTACCCCCAAACTAATTATATGTGAATGAGGAATGAATTTTTCCGTAAGCCATACCCGCGCCGGAATATACCGCCCGCCTACCTGCTCCGCTTTTTCCTGATGGCGAGGTAGTTGAAGAAACCCATCAACAAGCCGAGAGTCAAGAAGCCGCCCGGCGCCAGGATGAAAATGGTCTGGGTGTAACGTTCAATCCCGGTCCAGAAAGGGATTCCCAAAATCGACCCCGAGCCCAGGACTTCGCGAATCGCTCCCAGGAGTATCAACGAAAGGGTAAAGCCGACCCCCATCCCGAGGCCGTCGATCAGGGAGGGCATGGGTTCGTTTTTCGAGGCGAACGCTTCGGCGCGGCCGAGGATGATGCAGTTCACCACGATGAGCGGCAGGAATATGCCCAGCGCCTCTTTCAGCGCCGGAAAATACGCCGCCATAATCAGTTTGACCAGGGTGACGAAGGTGGCGATGACCACGATGAAAATCGGGATGCGGACTTCATCGGGCACGAATTTTTTAATCATGGAGATAATGATGTTCGAGCACACCAGGACGAAAGTGGTCGCCAGCCCCATGCCGATGGCTTTTTCCACCGAGGTGGTCACGGCGAGCGTGGGACACATCCCGAGAACCAGGACGAAAACCGGATTTTCCTTGAAAATCCCCTTCATGAATTCTTGCACCAGATTCATCGTTCGGTCCTTTGCAGTCGTGGCGGCCGCCGGGGGCGGCCGAATGACGAAGAGCAGATATCCGGCGGCCTAAAAGGCGCGCGGCAGAGGCTCAATCCCTTTTTTTCCGGTTGGCGTCAGTCACTAAATGCATGCAATGCGATGGGAAGCGAGACCACTCCCCACGTTTAACACAGGAAATGAAAACAAATTTTTACCCAAGAACACGAGTAACGTCAAACAAAATACGGATTTTTTTGGTGAATGTTTTTTAGCGCGGGTAACTTCAAGGGGAAAAAAGCCGATTCGGGTATAAAAACAAACGCGCCTCTCGAAACGTCTATTCCAAGAGGCGCGCGGAAATTCTTTGCTTTTATCCCTTAATCGTTAGGTCCGATTTCCGAAAAACCGGGGTTTTCATAAAGGTTGGTGTCTACCTCGCCCATGGTCATCCCGAAGCCGCCGGCCGGTGCCGAGGTCGTATCCGACACCGCTCCCAGGAAGCCCTGGGTGGTCGAACTCACGACATCCGGCAGTTGCGAGGGATCGGCCGGAACCACTCCGCCCCCCGGCAGACCCGCGCCAGCCGGGCCATAACGCGGCGGAAACACCATCGGCGCCGGTACCGCGCCCGCCCCGCCCCCGCCGTAACTCCCGCCGCTGAAATCCGCCGTGCCGCCGGCAAAGGGATCGCCGTAAGTGGTGGTGGTCGTGGTCGTAGCGGCGCCCCCGAAGGGATCGCTATAAGTCGTGACGCCGCCGGAGTGAACGTCGCCGGTGGAGTAGGTGGTGGCGGAACCGTAGACCGAACTGTCGGGCACGCCTCCGTAGCTGCTGCCGTTACCGTAAATATTGGCGATATCGGTCACCAAATCCGCCGTGCCGGTGGCTTCGGCGGCGCCGTAGCTGGAAGTCGTGCCGACCGCCGCGCCGGGCCCGGGGCCAATCACCGGCGGAGTCGCATAGACGTCCAAGGGGTTAGTGGACGCGGCATACGTCCCGCCGCCGTAAGTGTCGACGCTGGTGGTGGTGGTCCCGCCATAAGTCGCGGTGCCGCCGGCGTAGGGGTCGTAGTCGCCGGTGGGCGGACCGTCGAGGCTGTAGGGAGGCGCAATCGGCACGCTGCCGAATCCCCCCGGCACACCGGGTCCAGCCGGCGGGATAACCGGGCCGCCCATCGCCGCCTGCGGCGGCATACCCATCCGGCGCATATCCTCGGCGATTTCATATTCCGTGAGGGCGCGGATTTGCTGGACATTCAAGACGCTGGCCGAGGCGCCGCCGGCAAACTCCACCGGCCCGTTAACCCAGACCCGGCGATTGACGAATTCGCCGAGATTGGCCCGGTCGCTCACCAGATAGAAGCGGATTTCCCCCCCTTTCGTCAGCCTGAACTGGGACGGCGCATAGCCCACCCGGCCGATATTCTCGACCCAACCGGTATAGCCGCCTTCCGCCGGGTCCGGCGGGGCCCAAGCCGCCGCGCCGACGGTCGTGACCTGGGTCTGGGCCTGGATTTGCCTGGCCATTTCCTGGTTGTCGAAATTCATCCGCATCGTGGCTTCGGAGTCAACCGCCCTTAAGCGGCCTTCCAGATCCCGCAAGGCCAATTCCAACTGATTCGCCTGCATCATGCGGGATTCCGCGTCGGCCTTGGCCTGGGCCCGCCGACGCTCGACCTCGGCCTCGTACTGCCGCTGCCGGGCCTCGAATTCCATTTGCGCCGCGCGCTGTTCCGCCTCGTAGGCGTCCTGCATGCGCTTGTAATACGTTTCCTTCAACGCCGCCACTTTCTGATCGTTGGCGGAAAGCTTCTGCTGCAACACTTTCTTGCCGTCCGCCACCGACAGCGACGTCATGTCCACGGCGGGGTTGCTGGGAGCCGGCTGGGCGTCGGCGATCACCTGGCTGGCGCCGCCGTCCACCTGCACGTATTTCTCGAAGACAAAAGCCCGCGCCGTCGGCGGCGCCGCAATCCGGTACCATTGCCCGCGTTCCTGCTTGATAACTACGGGCGTTCCCTTGGGGAGTTTTCCCACCACGGTGGATTTGTCCCAATAAAACGCGTGCACCGGCGCGTCGTCCTGGTTTACCACCCCGGGGACGCCGGCTTCGGGAATTTCCCCGGCAATGTTGGCGCTGACGTAATTCTTGTGGATGCTGGCCAGTTGATCCGCGGGGAAGGCGATTTTGTACCAGTCGCCGTGCTTTGCCACCACGGTCACGGGCGTACCGGTGCCAAGGACGGCGATGGATTCATATTGGGTATTGGGACCGGCCCGAACATTGACCCGGCCGCCGGTAACTTTCCCCTGGAGGGCGACTTCAGGCGCTCCCGCGGAAGCAGGCACGACGCTCCCGGGCTGAACGGCGGCGGGCAGGCCGCCCAGGGCGGGGACGCTGATTTGCCCGGGAGGGGCGGGGGTCGGGGTCTGGCCCAGCGGAGTGAATTGCCCCGGCGGGGACAGGGACCCGGCGGTGGCGGTTCCGCCGATGGGCGGAGTCATCGCCGCCGGCCCGGGCGAATCGATCGGCGGCGGCGCCAGGGGGGGTGGGGGCGGCGGCAGGGAAGAATCGCCGCCGGCGTAACCGCCGCCGGGCGGGAGACCGAAATTATTGCTGCTGGTTCCGCCGAAGCCACCCGGGGGCGGCATGGCCAAGCCTCCGCCCGTGGCCGAAGGGGGCGGGAAAGGCGGCGGCGCCAAGGGGGTGAGTGACCCGGCGCCGGCCTGTCCTTCCATGAGGGGGGATAGGGGTCCGCTTGGCGGGGGCGGGGTCAAGTTTGAGGAATCGTCGAGTAGCGGCGGCGGCAGGGGGGGCATGTCCCCCAGGTCGAAGCCATCCAACGCCGCGGCCTGGTTCAGGGCGGCGGTCAGGGTAACTAAGGCCAGGGCGCAGGCCAAGGCGATTTTCCGCATCTGGATTTCCTCCGGGGCGGTTTTGGCGTTTTAAGCAACGTTTTCATACACGCGCAACTGATTAATAAAGATCGGAAAGTATTGTCCCCTTTCGAGACAATAAACCCTCGACTATATTATCGGCCCGTTTGGTTTTCTCTTTCAATCTTTTTCCGGGAATTCGTTGATTTTCCGGAAAGGATGGGGAAAATGGGAGCAGATCCAAGGGATATATTTTCAGAAAAGGAAATTTACATGGCTGCCACTGCGAATTGCCACAGAAAACTTACGGAGGAAGAAGAGGACGCCATCCGGGAAAAAGCTTTCGCAGCCTATGCGGCTGGAGACGAGGAAAAGGGTTTTAGGTTGCTTACGCAAATTCCCCTGGAGCCGGCTTTCGCCAAAATCGGCAAAGAACTGTATGGCATAAAGCAACTCCAAGAATGGGGAGCGAACTTATCTGAAGCGGTTGCCGTGTTCGGCGAGGAATGGCTCCATGACTGAAAACCGCCTAAGTGGACAATTGCTGTTTCTCTACAGCGACATGTGCAAACTCGCCAAGAAAAAAATGGCGCGTAAGGGGTTTCCCAATTACATCCGGACAGTGTCCTCGGTCTCTTCCCTGTTTAATAGGATAGCGGAGGTGAATGATTTTGAGGAAGGTCTAAGGTCCATCAAGATCAGCCAGACTTTCGATTTGGAGAACTTCGCCCAAACCGCCAGTGACAAAAAGAACATCCAAACCGATATCACTAACATCCAAATGGCCGAGAAGCATTTTCTCTGCCTTCGCGACTACCCGGAAATCTACAAAACCCATCTCGCGCCCGGTTTTATTCCGAGGGACCGCAGGGAAAACGGGTTAATCCCCAACGATGGCATGCAAAAAGCCTTGGCCAGTCACTTGAAACATGTTGCCGCGCGTAACTCCTTGATGTTGGAAGAGGCGGAGAAAAATCTAATTCTGGCGCGGACCAATTTAACCCAGCAATTGATCCAAATTTACACCAGCCAGCAACGCGCGCTTCTAAAGCCAACAGAATTGGTCGATAGCCCCCGCCAAGGAAATCTCCCATAAATGCACACCGAAGTAATCGTCATCGGCGGCGGACACGCCGGAAGCGAAGCCGCCCTGGCTTCGGCCAGAATCGGCGCCGAGACCCTCCTCCTCACCCAAGATCCCGACAAAATCGGCCACATCTCCTGCAATCCGGCGATTGGCGGCATTGCCAAGGGCCAGTTGGTCAGGGAAATTGACGCGCTGGGGGGCATGATGGGTCTGGCGGCGGACGCCACCGCCCTCCAGTTCCGCTTGTTGAATTCCTCGAAAGGACCGGCGGTGCAGTCGCCCCGAGCGCAGATTGACCGCTGGCAATACGCCCGTTTTGCCCGGGCCTATCTCGAACGTCAGCCCCGGTTGTCCATCCAATTGGACGAAGCCGTCGGCCTCGAGATTGCGGACGGCAGGGTAAGGGGGGTGCGCACGTTTCTGGGCGGCGTTATTTATTGTAAATCTGTCGTGATTTGCACCGGCACATTCGCCCGGGGCCGGCTGCATCTGGGGGAAGTTGCCTGGCCGGGGGGAAGGGTGGGGGAGAGCGGGGCGGAGCGGTTGTCGCCGGCGTTGGAGGAACTGGGGTTGCCGCTGTTTCGCCTGCGGACCGGGACCTGCCCCCGCTTGGACGCGCGAACCTTGGATTTTTCCGGCATGCGGCCGGAACCCGGCGACGAGCGGCCGGTTCCCTTCAGCTACCTGACCGAAACACCGGAGAGCCCGAATTTGCTGTGCCATTCGGTTTGGACGACGGAGGAGACGCACCGGCTGGTGGAGAAAAATCTGCACCTCGCGCCGATAACCAACGGCGCTTTGGCCGGTTCGGGGCCGAGGTATTGCCCGAATTTTGAGACGAAGGTGGCGTATTTCCCCGAGAAACGCAGCCACCACGTTTTTGTCGAGCCGGAGGGTAGGGATTCCCGCGAAGTTTATTTGAACGGCTTATATCTGTCCCTTCCCCGGGAAATTCAGGAACAGGTGGTGCGGACCATCCCCGGGCTGGAGCGGGCGCGGATTGTCCGTTACGGTTATTCGGTGGAATACGACGCGATACGATCGACCGAACTTCGCGAGACTTTTGAAGTGAAGAAAATTGCCGGCTTGTTCACGGCCGGCCAAATCAACGGGACCTCGGGTTATGAGGAGGCGGCGGCGCAGGGACTCTTGGCCGGGGCGAACGCGGCGTTAGGGGCGTTGGGGCGGCCGGCCTTCAGGTTGGGGCGGGATCAGGCTTACCTCGGGGTATTGGCTGACGATTTGACTTTAAGGGGGACGGAGGAACCGTATCGTCTGTTCACCAGCCGTTCGGAGTACCGGTTGTTGCTGAGGCAGGACAATGCGGATTTGCGGTTGACGGAACTGGGCGCGGAGGTTGGGTTGGTGGGGGAGGATCGGCTGGCGCGGGTCAAGGAGCTTAAAGCCGAAATCCGTCTTGGGAGCGAAGAATTGGCAAAGCGCTCCCGCCGGAGTGAAACCGGCGCCGGCGAAAAGTTGGTTGAATACCTCCGCCACCCCGATTCGACCTGGGAGGAAGCGGCGGCGGGCTCGGAGGTGCTGCAGGGTTTGTCGGAGCGGGCGGCGGAGCAGCTGCTCATTACGGCGAAGTATGACGGTTACATCGCCAGGCATTTACGGAAGATTGAGCAGTTGGACCGGAATCGCCGGGTGCGCTTGCCGGAGGGTTTGGATTACCGGTCGGTATCGGGACTGAGTCACGAAGCGGTGGAGAAGCTGGAGCGGGCCAGGCCGGAGAATTTGGATCAGGCGATGCGGATATCGGGGGTGAGCCCGGCCGACGCGGCGATTCTCTTGGTGTGGTTGGATAAGCGCCGGGCTTAATCCTACAACGCTACTTTTACGGGAACCACATCCGTAAAAGTAGCATGAGTATAGGGTTAGACAATAATTCCGGCGCTGGCAGCAAAGAACGAAGGTCACCGCAACTGGTTATTCATGCTAGCGTTGTAGAGTTAACTTTGTTACCGGCTTCCCCGCTCAAAAACGGCCCGACGCTCCCGCCCTGCTCCTCGGCTCGCCCGCCAGCATCCGCTCCGCAAACGCAAACGCCAACTCCAACGCCTGACTCGCATTCAACCGCGGATCGCAAAGCGTGCGGTAATTCCCCGACAAATCCTCCACCCTGTCCGCACCCCCCAAACACTCGGTCACATTCTTCCCCGTCATCTCCAAATGCACCCCGCCGGGATGCACCCCCTCCCCCCGGCAAACATCCACGAAAATCTCGCACTCCCGCAAAATCTCCCCGAAATACCGCGTCTTCACCCCGCTGTCGTCACTCTTCGGATTGCCGTGCATCGGATCCACCACCCACAACACCTTCCTCCCGCTTCCCTGGAAATCACGCAGCAGCCGGCTGTAAACCCGCTCCGCCTTTTCCACCCCCGCCCGCAAAATCAAAACCATCTTGCCGGATTCATTGACCGGATTGAGCCGCTCGATAAGCTTCTCCAAATCGCCCGCGTCCGCACCAGGCCCCACCTTGATGCCAATCGGGTTAATCACCCCCCGCAAAAATTCAACCTGCGGCCCGGCCAAATCCCGCGTCCTTTCCCCCAACCACAGAAAATGCGCCGAACCCGCCACCGGATCCCCGGTCAGGCTGTCGTTCCGCGCCAACGCCTCCTCATAAGGCAAAAACAACGCCTCGTGCGAAGAATAGAAATCGACCCGGTTCGCCTCCGGCACCATCTCCGCCGCATCCGGCTGGCTGTAGGCCCGCATGACCCCAAGCGTCTTGTTGATCCCCGCCGCCAGGGCTTCGTATTTGTTACGCACCTCGCTCGTGCCCATAAAGTCCAGCAGCCACCGCCCGGCCCGGAACAAATCGGCATAACCCCCGCCCGCAAACGCCCGCAACAAATTCAAGGTGGCGGCGGACTGGAAATACGCCTGGAGCATCCGCTCCGGATCCGGCGTCCGGGCCGCCGCGGTCGCTTCCGACCGGTTGATAATGTCGCCGCGATAAGTTAATATTTCCTCTCCGTCCACTATTTCCGTGGCGGCGCTGCGGGGCTTCGCGTACTGCCCCGCCACCCGGCCGATCTTCACCACCGGCTTCTCGCCGACGAAAGTGAAAATCAGGGCCATCTGCAAAAGGACCCGGAAAGTGTCCCGAATGGCCTGGGTGTTGAAATCGTCGAAGTTCTCGGCGCAGTCGCCGCCTTGCAGCAGGAAGGCCCGACCCAAGCCGGCCCGGGCCAAGGCCGCCTTCAACTGCCGCACTTCGCCGGCGAAAATGAGCGGGGGATATTTTTTCAACTTGTCCTCCGCCGCGCGGAGGGCGGCGGGATCGGGATAAGCCGGGATGTGCAACAGGGGTTTGGAACGCCAACTTCCTCTCGACCATGACATGGGGCGGTTCTCCTTTTGCGTTCGGGCGGCTTTGACGGCTGTGGAGTTTTCGAAGAAATCGAGCCAACCGCCGCTCGATTTCTTTGAAAGTATAAACCATTTGTTCGCGGGGTTTTTATTGGGCACATTTCAACTTTGTTATGCAGCTCCGTGTCCTGTAACGCCGTTTCCTCCCCGCTCGTCATTCCG
>JAVBTZ010000199.1:0-7736 GCA_031555915.1 Planctomycetota bacterium | reverse complement strand
CCCTCCCCACGCGTCATTCCGGCGTCTATACATCCAACCGGGGTATAAACAGGCGTTTTAGCCGGAATCCAGGGGGCTGGACCATTGCTATGGCACTTCTTTCTCGTTCTGCAGCGTCATGGCGATTCCACTGCCGTCATGGTAAATCCCCCTGGATTCCGGCGAAACCGCCCGTTAGGGGTGGAGCGACGGTTTCAGACGCCGGAATGACGTGTGGGGAGGTTTGCGGCCTAACAAGGTCGGAGACGCGTAACAAAGTCGGCAGGGAAAGGAGCGACATGAAAAAAATCATCGGCGCGGTTTTCAACGGCGGCATCGAACTTCTCTCCTCCCTTTTTCTGGTCGCCATGTTCGGCACGGTCATCTATGGGGTCTATATGCGGCATTTCGCCACCCGGCCCCCGTTCTGGACCGACGAACTGGCGCGTTACTGCATGTTCTACATGGTGATGATTGGCGCCGCCGCCTGCATACGGGAGAACATCCACCCCGCCCTGACCTTTCTTACGGACGGCATGCGGGGCGGTTGGCGGCTGGTCCGCGATTTGTGGGTGGAAATACTGATTCTCCTCACCATCGTTCTCCTGTTCTACGGCGGCTACGAGATGATGCTTGACGCCAAGCGGGCCAGGACGGCGGCCTTGCGCCTGTACTACAGCCGCGTCTATTTCGCCATTCCCCTGGGGTGCGCCCTCATGGGACTGGCGACCTTGTGGCGGGTGTTCACGACCCTCAGGGACCGTGACCGCGACCCCGAGTCCTTAGGCGCCGCGCAGAAATAAATTGATCTGGTTTATTTAACCACAGAGACACGAAGGACACAGAGAACCGCAACCGCAAATCATCTTTGCTATTTGGCATTATTAAGTTTTTCGGTTGCGGTTCTCTGTGTCCTTCGTGTCTCTGTGGTTAAAAAAAAACTAACCAACTTATTTTGGCGCGGCGCCTTGGCAGCCGCCCGCCCCACCCAAACCGGCCAATAATCCGTCCCTCTGTTCCATCCCTGTCCCGCCAAGCATGACCCAAGGGCAGGGTCGGACCGGGTGAGCCAAACCTGCGAGGATTTTACATGAGTACGGCCCTAACCCTTCTACTGGTCACTTTCGTTCTCTTCATGGCCACGCGGATTCCCCTGTCCTTCGCGATGCTGCTTAGTTCCTCCCTGTACATGCTGGCGGCGGGGAAGCCTTTGGTCATGGTAGCCCACCGCCTGTTCACCGGCATCGACACCTTCACCCTCATGGCCATTCCCTTCTTCATCCTCGCTTCCGAACTCATGGTGATGTCCGGCACCGCCAACAAGCTTTTGGACTTCGCCAACATGCTGGTCGGCGGTTATCGCGGCGGCCTCGCCTATGTGAATGTTTTGGCCAGCATGTTGTTTGGCGGCTGTTCCGGTTCCGCGATTGCCGACGTGGCCGGTCTCGGCCGGCTGGAAATCGAATTGATGGAAAAGGGCGGTTACACCCGGGAGTTCAGTTCCGCCATCACCATTTCCTCTTCCATACAGGGTCCCCTGATTCCCCCCAGCATCATCATGGTGCTGATTGGCGCGGTGACCGGGTCGTCGGTGGGGGCGCTCCTGTTGGGCGGTGCGATACCTGGGGTTTTGGTTGGAATCTCGCAGTGCTTAATCATCTGGTATTACGGCAAGAAACGCGGCTTCCCCATCAATCCCGTGCACCTGACCCCGGCCGAGAAAATCCACACCGCCCTCCAGTCCATTCCCTTCATTCTCATGCCCCTGATTATTGTCGGCGGCATCATCACCGGCTGGTTCACTCCCACCGAAGCCTCCGCCATTGCCGTCGCCTACGGGCTGGTCCTGACCCTCATCTACCGCCGCGGGCGGGTCTCGCCGGGTGAAATTCGCGGCGTTTTCGCGCGGAGCGTCCTCACGGGAGCCGGCATTCTGCTTCTCTCCGGCGCCTCGAACGTGTTCGGCTGGATTCTGACCACGGAAAAAATCCCCTACCTCATCTCCAACACCCTCACCGCCATCACGGACAACAAGTACCTGATTCTCCTGCTGGTGAATATTTTCCTCTTGTTGTGGGGCATGGTCATGGACAGCCTGCCCGCCATCACCATCGTCACTCCCATTCTCTTCCCCCTGGCGGTCGGACTCGGCATCAATCCCATTCATTTCGGGGTGGTGGTCGGCTTCAACCTGATCATCGGCCTGATTACCCCGCCCTACGGTTCGGCCCTGTTCACCGGCACCATCGTGTCCGGCCTGCCGATGGAGAAACTTATCCGCGAGATGCTTCCCTTCATCCTCGCCAGCATCGTGATACTTGGCCTCTGCACCTACGTTCCCGAGGTCGTGCTGTACCTGCCCCGCCTGTTCGGGCTGGATAATTGAAGGAGCCTCCCAGTTTTTTTCGAGAGCGAGAAAACATGTCCTACGCGAATTACGATTTTCACCAATTGAAGGAATTGGCCGCGCTCATATATCAGAAGTGGGGCGTGAGCGGGGAAGACAGTGAAATGGTGGCGGAGGTGCTTCTCGGGGCCGACCTGTACGGCATCGAATCGCACGGGGTGCAGCGCCTCACCCTCTACACGAGCGGCATGGACATCGGCCGCATCAAGCGGGACGCCAAGCCGCGCCTGGTCAAGGAGACCCCGGTCTCCGCCGTCATCGACGCCGACGACGGCCTGGCCCAGCCGGTCGGCATCAGGGCGATGAACCTGGCCATCGACAAGGCTGCGAAGGTGGGTTTTGGCATGGTGGTGGTGAGGAACTCCAACCATTTCGGCAGCGCCGGCTATTACTCGATGCTGGCGGCCAAGAGGGGTTTTCTCGGCATGGCCATGACCAATGCCGAGGCCTTGGTGGCGCCGACCTTCGGCAAGCGCGGCATGATGGGGACCAATCCGGTGGCGATTTCCATGCCGGCCGCGCCGACCATCTGGCATTTCGACGCGTCGACGAGCGTGGTGACGGCGGGCAAGATGGAAGTCTATGCCCGTTCGGCAAAGCCCTTGCCGGACGGTTGGGCGATTGACGCCGACGGCAACGTCAACCATCGTCCGGAAACGTTTCTGGAAATCCGCAAGCACAAATCCACCGGCGGCCTTCTTCCCCTTGGGGGCTACGGCGAGTTGCACGGCGGCCACAAGGGCTACGGCCTGTCGGTGTGGGTGGAACTGCTGACCGGCGTATTCAGCCTTGGCGCGACCGCCCCCGACGTGCGGCGGGTTTTTCATCAGGAAAAGTGTTGCCACATGTTCCAGGCCATCGACTACGGCATCTTCGGCGACAAGCAGGAAATCGAGGCCAAGTTCTCCGCCTACCTCCAGGCCATTCGCGATTCGGAAAAGGCCGAAGGCTTCGACCGCATCTTCACCCACGGCGAAAAGGAACAGGAGTTCGCGGAAAAGGTCCTGCGGGACGGCGTCCCCATGCACGAATCAACCCGGGCGGAGATTGAAGCCGCCGCCCGCCAGGTCGGGATTGACCCCGCGGCCTACTTGCGGCGTAAAACTTGACAGCCCGCCTCTCCGGTCGGCCCGGGTTAACGTCCCGTTCTTAATACCCTTGCATCGGCATTCTCCAGCAATATAATCATCAGCGGTTGATATAGGATTGACGAACCCATTTGGTAGGGGCAAGGAACGAACATGGACTTCGGCTCGCAAAGAATCAAGCGTATTTCCGTTACCGACGAAGTAGTCAAGCGGATACAGGACCGGGTTTGCTCCGGCACGATGGCGGTTGGGGAAAAGCTGCCCTCGGAAGGCGAGATGCAGAAGGCGTTCGGGGTGGGGCGCTCGACCATACGCGAAGCGATACGGGTGCTGGTGGCGATGGGTTACATCGAGATGAAGACCGGGCTGGGGGTTTTTGTCAAAAGCATCCACGAACCGACCACCGCCGCCATCGAGGACTGGATGGTCGAGAACGAAGAGCGGATGGCGGACCTGATGGACGTCCGGGCCTTGGTCGAGGACAAGGCGGTCAAGCTGGCGATTGAAAGGGGGAGCAAGGCGCAGATTGAACGCATCGAGGAAATCCACGCCGCCTTCGCCCTGGCCTGCCGCGAAAAGAATCCGGTCAAACTGGCCAAGCTGGACGAGGAATTCCACCACGCGATTTTTCTGGCCACCAACAACGTCTACCTCATCAAACTGGCCAACATTATCGCCGCGGGCCTCCGCGATTTCCGCGCCCACACCTTTTCCCACGCCACCTTCATGGACAACGCCCTGAAGCCGCACGGCGCCATTCTGGAAGCGATTCAAAGGAAGGACGTCAAGAAAGCCACCGGCGCCATGCGTAAACATATGGAAATATCCCTGCACGATCTGCAGGAGGCGCGCCGGGCCCACGACAGCAAGCTCTAAGGCGCGGGGCAGTCGCCGTGCGGATGCTGCGTTAAGGGTGCAGCGACCGCTTATACCGCCGGAATGACGTGCGGGGAGGGGACAGCGGAACAGGGCACGGGGGAATGTTTTGCCTTTATTTCAGCGCTATTCTTGCGTGTCCCCGAATTGCGGGCGGTTGAAGAAGGCGAGGGTATGTCCCGGAATTTCTAAGCGATTTGCCGCGTTCAACTCCGCCGCGTACTCATAACCCACAGCCAAATCCCGATTATCACCACCAATACGTCCGGCGCCCAAATCACCCAATACGGCATCAGCCCCCGTGACACCTGCGCCTCCGCGCTCTTCAGCGCCAGGAAATACGCCCCCGCCGTCGCAATCCCCCAGACGAAACTCGCCACCAGCGTCCCCCGCGTCCGCATCCCCAACGGTATCCCCAAAATCGCGAACGCCAAACAGGAGAAGCATAAAGCGAGGCGCATGTTGATTTCGCTGGTCCGGTCCTGCACCAGCTCCCGCTGCTGCTTAAGCATGTCCCCGGCCACCACCCGCTGCGGCTCGGACAAGGCGTCCATATTCAGGGACTCCAACTCCTGCACCTTGTCCTCGGCTTCGCGGCGGGTATCCGACAGCATCAGAATCGGCCAGAACGCCGTCCGGTTCGAGTGAATCGTCACGTTCGGCCGCCCCCCCAAAACCACCCTCTCCTCCCCCGATTCACCGTCGGCGATGAAGGTTTTGTTGAGGTCCGAGATGTGCAGGTCCTGGAAAATCGGCCGGATGACCTGCATTTTCATGGTCATCTCCTGCCCGGGGATGTCGGTGAAATCCTTGATTTCATGGTCCCGCGCCACAATCCGCTTCGCCGGGTACGGGTACTTCGGGTCCCAGATGAAATCCGGCCCGACCTCCCCTGCGGGCGCCACGTTGAAGCGGGTAATGTCCAGACTCGCCCTGCCCTCGGGATCCCGCGACGGGTCCACCTTCGACATGGCGATATACTCCGACCCCGTGGGCACGGTGATATTACCCGGCCGCGAAATCATCCGCCGGAGAATATTCGCCTGATCGTCCAGGACCAGCCGCTCGATATTCCGAATCGCCGGCATCAAGGCGACTTCGTTCAGGGTCAGGGTCACGAAAATCGCCAAGATGGAAGTGAGGAGCGCCGGCAGCATCAGCCAGAACGGATTTACCCCGCCGGCATAGGCGGCGAGGATTTCGTTGTCTTTCGCCAGGCGGGAATAGCACATCAGAATGCCGGTGATTATCCCCAGGGGCAAAACGAACGGACAAATCAGGGGGATGAAATTGGGGAGCACCCGGGCCAGGGTGTAAGGGCCGATGCCGTCCCGCATCACCTGCCCCGCGAACACGGCCATGAGAATGGCGGAGAAAATCGCCGTCGACAACAGGACACCCTTGAGGAGTTCCCGAAAAATATAGGCGGGCAAGGTAACCAGGCGGGAGAAAAACCGCCGTCCCGACAAGCTGGTGTCTTCCCAGCCGTCGGGGGTGATGTAATAAAAACCGGTCCCCTGCGCCGTGTCCGGGCTTGGCCCGGGAGTGGGGGGGGAGCTTTCCGGCGAGGGTTTTCCGACAATGCGCAGACCGCCTTTGTTGTCCACCGCGTCACTCTCCTTCCGCCGCCGGCGGGGGAACGCCGCGGCGTTGTTTAATCCGTTCCTTGAAATAGGCGGCCGCGCCGGCTACATCGCGGGCTTGGGTGATATCCCTGCCGACCGCCACGGCGCGGGCTCCTGCCGCCAGGACCTGCTCCAGGCTGTCCCGGGTCACGCCACCGCCGACGAAACAAGGCAGTTTGTCCCAAGCCGCCAGCCATGGCATTGAATCCACCTCCACATAGTCGGCTCCCGCCTGAAACGCCTTTTCCGCGCCGCTTATTCCCGCGCCGCTGAGGCCGATGATTTTCGCCGGGCCGATCAGCCTTCGCGTCAGGTTGACCGGCAAATCTCCCGGTTCCTGGTGCACGCCTCCGGCGTCAATCAGACTGGCGATATGCGGACGTCCGCCGGTAATAAGTATGACCTTTTTACTCCGGCAGAGCTCCAGCATCTCTTCGCCATGGCGGAAGAACTGTCCGTCCGCCATTTCCCGTTCGCGGATTTGCAGCATATCCGCGCCGCCGTCAATCGCTTCCCGCGCGGTGACGAGGGTGGCGGCGGAACAAAATTCCGAGGTGATTTTCACATAGAGCATGGCCCCGGCCAGCCGCCGGCGGAGGGTCCCGTCCGCCAGAAGCAGCGGTTCCACCTCATACAGTCCATAGCGGATTTTTTCGAACTCGGCCGCCAGGACCGGATTCACGATTTTTCCATATTCCGACAAGGTCCTGAGCGCCTCGGCTGCGCGCCGGCTGGCGGCGGCGGCCACGGCCAGGGCGTTTGGCCGGCTGTTTTCCGCTGCGGTTTTGATGTTCGCCCCGATGTCCCCGGCAATATCCCGGTGGGCCAGGGGCGCCTCTTCCGCCGGCGCCGCCGCGGTCCAGGCTTTGGCCGCTCCGGCCAGGTTGTGCCGCAGGGTTTTGCAGCGCGCCGCCAGGGCCGGCGACTCCTGGATGAAGCGGGCGTATTCCTCCATGGTTCGCAGGGCTTCGCCGGCGCGGTTCAGATTGACGTCGAGGATGCGGGCGACGGGATTATTCATGCCGGGCGCTTTTCAACAAATCGACTTTCGGTACGCGTTCTGTAAAACCTCTTCCATCGCCGCGAGGATTGCTTCCGGCTCGGCCATTCGCCCTATTCCCACCTCGCCGCAGGCCAGGTTACCTGTATCCGGCCCGACGAAATGGTAGCCGTCCGCCCGCAGTATGCGCATATTTCTTTGTGTCGCCGCCGCCGTCCACATCCCGCAGTTCATCGCCGGCGCGAGGAGGAGCGGTTTCTTGCTGCAGAGGAGGACCCCGGTCAGGAGGTTATCCGCCATGCCATAGGCCAATTTGGCCATGGTGTTGGCGGTGCACGGCGCCACCACGATTAGGTCGGGGCGTTCGGCCAGGGCGATATGTTCCGGCCGCCGTTCCGCCTGCCAGGGATCGTGATAAACGCTTCGGTGGGTAATTGAAGAAAACATCAGGGGCCGGACAAATTCCATTGCCCCCGGGGTCATCACCACATCCACTTCGGCCCCGGCCTGAACCAACTTGCTGACCATGCCGACGGATTTGTAAATCGCGACGCCGCCGGTGACGCCCAGCAACACGCGTTTTCCTTGCCAGAATGAAGCCATGCCGTCTCCTTATTTTGGGACGATGCCTTAAAACAGCGTTTTTGCCTAAAGATTGATTCTGGGTAACCGTTCACGGCACAATTTCAGTATGCTGGAAAAAACCCTGCCTTTACCAGAAAAACCGTACGCTTGTCATTCCGAACGGTAGTGAGGAATCC
>JAVBTZ010000007.1:0-3455 GCA_031555915.1 Planctomycetota bacterium | reverse complement strand
GCTATAAATAGATTTAAATCCCGGGGCTATACGTCATTCCGCAGTTAAGAGTGGTTCTCTGTGGTCTCTGTGGTCTCTGTGGTAAAAATTATTTTAAAGCATCGCTTCGCAAAGGCTTACCCTTATTTCAGCGCCATTCGTGGGTGTCCCCATAATTCAATGCTGCAAATACGCCAGCGTCGTCCCTGGCACCAACCGGGCCAGTTCGGTCCACTCGCCACTTGCCAATAATTTCCTGACCCGCGACGCGCTCACCGCCACGCCGTCCTTGGCCAAACGGGGGATTACCTGCACTTCCACCCCCTTGGGCGGTAGAATTCTTAAGAGCGCCGCGTTGTACGCCGCCGTCAGGGGGTCGAACGGTTCCTCCCCGACAAACCTTCTCTTTATGCCCAAAGCCGGGGCGATAGCCGACCCGAAGATCGTGGCGTCCAGTTCGGCGTGAATCTCCGCCGCCCGGGATAATTCCTTCAGGAAATAAGTGGGGAAAGTCGCGGCGCTGACGACATACGGCCCACCGGGCACTACCGCAACCCCGGGTAAATCCGCCACCCCTTCCCTTACCAAGCGTATCCGGTCGGCAAAAGGAAAAACCGACAGGTCCTCCTCCACCACCAGCACCAGCAACCGGTCGCACCTGCACCTGGCCTGTTCAAGAAGATAACGGTGGCCAAGGGTAAAGGGATTGCAATTCATCACCGCCGCGCCGAGGAGGTCGTTCTGTTCGGGCGGAGGCCCTTCCCCAAGCAGCTTCCGCAATGCTTCGGAATAACGCCGGAACGCCGTCCGGTCGCTTTCCATCAAGACAACTTCCGCCGTCTCCCCCACCAAGGCGAAACCCAAATCGGCAAAGAAAACCTGGTTCTCCGGCTTGGTGAAAACAAAAACATTGGCCACTCCGTCCCGGTGGCAATCGCTGAGCGCCCGCGAGACCAGGGCGCCCAGAATCCCCTCCCCCCGGTAGGCGTCCCCGACCGCTGCGCACTTCAAGACCCGGCCCTGCCGGCCGATGCCCCCGACCAGTACCTCACCGGAAAACACCCCGTAATACCGTTCCAAACCGGGAGCGTAGGCGAGGCCGCTACCGGCCAGAAACGCCGCGACCAATTCGCGGTTCGCCGGTCTGGCCAAGGAAATTTCGTCGAGGCGAAAAAGATACGGGTCCATGACAGGCGCCCTTTCCCCATGGGTTGGAAATTCTCCATTTAACTCGAAACAACAATTATTACAATGTATCGGCAGAATTATTCCGCCTGTGGAGAAGGAAACATGGACCTGGACGACCTCATCCGCCAAACCCCGCCAATTACCCTGGAACAAATGCTCGACGCCCGCGAGCGGCGGGCGGAACGGCAACGGGAATACCTGTCCCGGCCGCAACCGGGCACGCCGGCGGGAGCTCCGGCCCGGGCCCTCATCAGCTTCACCCTGAACCTCCCCGGCGAACGCAAAGCCTATCCCCTGGCCGTCAGGGCTTTCCATGAAGGCGGCCGCAGCCTCGACGCCCGGCTTCCAAGAAACCGACTGTCCGTGGTTCTCCGTGAAGAATTCCTTCTGCCGACGGGGCCGGAAGGTTATTGGCTGCTCCAGGCCGACGCCCCCGACACCGGCGCCGCCTGGCTGGACCGGGTCAAGGCCCTCACCCTCGCTATCGAGGAAAGCCATCCCCTGGGCCGCCTGTGGGACCTGGACGTCATCCCGCCAACCGGCCGCCCCTTGAAAGGGGAGGAACGCGGCCGCGCCGAACGCCCCTGTTTAATCTGCGGCAAGCCGGTCTGGGAATGCGCCCGAAGCCGCGCCCATGCGGCCGAAGAACTGGCGCGGCGGGCCGCCGGGTTGATTCGGGACTATTTCGACGGAAGTTTTGCGGACCAGGTGGCGGAACTGGCCACCCGCGCCCTCCTCTACGAAGTCAACACCACCCCGAAACCGGGATTGGTGGACCGGGACAATCAAGGCGCCCACCGCGACATGGATATTTTCACCTTCATCGACAGCGCGGTGGTCCTGACCCCGTTCTTCCGCGAAGTGACGCTCCTTGCCCTACGGCACCGGGGCGAAGCGGAGACGCTCCTCCCGCTCCTTCGTTACCCCGGGCAAAGGGCGGAGGAACGGATGTTCGCCGCCACCGGCGGGGTAAATACCCATAAGGGGCTGATTTTCTCCTTGGGAATTGTCTGCGCCGGCCTGGGGGTTATGCGGGCCGGGAACCTCCCGAACACGGTGGACAGCCTGCTGGACTTGTGCGCCCGCATCGCCGGCGCCGCGCCGCAAGAATTGACGCACGGGGACGGCGGGACAGACAAGGAAACCTCTCTTCCGGAAGAAGACGACAGTAACGGCCGCCGCGCTTTTCGCCGTTACGGCGTCACCGGCGTAAGGGGTGAAGCGGCCGGCGGTTTTCCGCATCTCCGCCGGCAGGGTTATCCCGCCCTGTGCCGCGCGGTTGCCCAAGGCCACAGCCTGAACGACGCCGGCGTGGCGGCCCTTCTGCATATTATCTGTGCGGTGGACGACACCAACCTGCTCTCCCGTTCCGATTATGCCACCATGAAAGGCGTGCAGCGTGACATCGGCGCCTTTCTCGCGGGCAACCCCGACCTGCCGGCACTTCTTGCCTACGCGGAAAATCTGAACCGGCGTTTCTGCGAAAAAAACCTCAGTCCCGGCGGCAGCGCCGATCTGCTGGTTTTGGCGTTCATGCTGTTTTTCCTGGGACGGGAGGGGGTGCTGACGTCTCTCACTCCCTGGTCAACTGCGACAAGTCCTCATGCAGTAAACGCGTCCCCGACCGGAAAAACTGCACCATGATTTTCCGCTTCTCCACCGCCAGCACCTTGCCGGAACCAAAAGTGGGATGCTTCACCAAATCGCCCGGCTTGAACCTGGACCCCGGCCCGGTCGACGGAACGGCTTTCCCCTTGCCTCCCGCCCACGGCCGCTTCGGCCAGGGGGCCTTGGGGCCGCTCTTGCGTTGCGGCGGGCCGCCGCTTTCCGCCGCGGGGAAATCCGCTTCCGGCAGGAAATCGGGATTGGGGTCGAAGTCGGCGCCCACCTCCAAGTCCTGCTCCTCCGCCTCGAAACCGGGATCGAGGTCCAAATCGGAAAAATCCTCATCCGTAAACGCATCCTCCCAAGCGCCGCCGCCCTTTGGCCCCGCGCCGAACTTCGACCCGCCCCCGCCGTAGCCGGAGGCATATTGCCACGCGGTCGCCTCGCCGTAATCCCGCGTCTCCACGGATTCCCTCGGCAGTTCCTTTAAAAAACGGCTGGGCATGGTGAAGTCGACATTTCCGTTCACGAACCGCGTCGTCGCGTGGGTTATCCAGGCCCGCACCTTGGCCCGGGTAATCCCCACATAAAACAGCCGCCGCTCCTCCTCCACCGCCGCTTCGTCGCGGCAATTCCGGTGCGGAAGCATCCCCTCTTCGAGACCGGTCAGGAACACGTCGTCG
>JAVBTZ010000062.1:0-13724 GCA_031555915.1 Planctomycetota bacterium | reverse complement strand
AACAAACCGATCTTGCCGCCTTTCGCCGCTCCGGTGAAGGAGCCTTCCGCGTAGCCGAAGAGTTCGGACTCAAGCAGGCTTTCGGTGAAGGCGGCGCAGTTGACCGCCACGAACGGTCCGGCCCGGCGCCGGCTGGAGGAGTGGATGCTTTGCGCAAAAAGCTCCTTCCCCGTGCCGGTTTCGCCGATCAGGAGGACGTTCGCGTCGGCGTCGGCGTATTTTTCCGCGGTGGCGATCGTTTCCTGCATGGCGTTTCCGGCGTGGACGATGTCGCCAAAACCGTATTTGGCGACCAGCCCCTTGCGGCTCAGTTCCTTGCGGATTTTCGTCTCCACCGCCTGGATTTCCTGGACCGGCTGGAAGGTGCATACCACCCCGATGGTGCGGCCGTCGACATTGACCGGCGAAAAATTGAAAAGGAGCGAATTCTGGTTGACTGTCTTAAGGAGTCCCCTGGCCTCTTTCAGCCGCAGGACGTTCTGGATGATGTCCCGGTCGTTAAAAAGCTCGCCCACCGTCTTACCCGTGATGTGGGGGCCGGTGGGAAAGTGCATCAGATCGCAGGCGCGTTGATTGTAGAGGGACAGGCGTCCCGCGGAGTCGAAGTAGAGGATGGCGTCCTGGGAGTTATGGAGAATGGATCGGGATATTTCCGCCTTGGCCCTTTCTTGCAGCATGACGGCGGCGGTGTTCATGGCGTCCTTGATGGCGGTGCCGAGCGTCTCCTCGCCGGTGCGGATGAGGGAATTGTTGAAGCCGTATTCGCGGGCTATGGTGCAGGCGGTGAGGCCGCCGGCGATGGCGTCGAACCCCTCCCGGCCGATGACGTCGAGAACCTTGCGGATCTCCTCCTCGTAGGCGACCGAGAAGAAGCGGAGTTCCACCCCGAGCATTTCCCTGATCGCTTCCATGTCGTGCAGGACCACGTCGGAACCGACCACGGCAATCTTGCCGGCGCCGAAACGCTTCTTGCAGGCATAGATGGCCTGGACCACGTCGTAGGTGCCCACGGACATTTCGAGGACGGTGAGGTGGGGGAATTTCCGCTTGATGGTTTTTTGGGTGAGGCCGCGGGCAAGAATGATGTCGGCGTCACCGACGTCCATCTCATCGACTTTGGTGCCGTAGAGGTGGGTTATCTGATAACGAATGTCGGGACCGGCGTTTTCGCGCAAAACCGCTTCGGCTTTGTCGTACAGTTCGGGGTAGGGGATGATGACGAGTATGGTGAGCATCGGGGCCGGCTCCGGCGGTGGTTGGGGCTTGGGCTATACCACCGGCTGATTGAAAATGTGAATTTCACCACAGAGACACAAAGAACACGGAGAACCACAACCGCAAAATTACCAATACCTGAACTTGATTTTCGCAAAAAGTCGAGCTGAAAAAAAATGATTTGTGGTTGCGGTTCTCTGTGCTCTTTGTGCCTCTGTGGTGAAATAAACCGGGTCAATTGATTTCGGCGCGGCAGCAAACGGTGCGGTCAGCGCCGCAGTTGCGCCAGAATCGCCGGATCCTTCAGTTCGCCGTCCCGGGCGAAAATGAGGATTTTCGTGATGATTTCGGCGGTACGGGGATCGTCGTCCGCGAAGGGGAGGAAGACCCGGCCGCGGTGCTGCGAGAGTACGGCCGCGACGTTCAAGGCGCCCTGGGCCATGACGTGGATGACGCCGCTCCCCATATGGAGCGTATATTCCGCCCGCTTCCCCTGGATGAAGGCGTGGTTTTCCTTGAAGGTGACGTTGTCCAGCTTGAACAGGCGCACGGCTTCGCGGGCGACGGCGGTCCGCATTTCTATAGTGGACAGGCTGGTCTCCGGGTCGACGCCGCCGGCGAAGGCGACCGAGACGACCAGGTCGAGATCCCGCATGACCTCGGAAAAAAGAATCGGCGGCACGTCCTTGATGAACAGCGGGTCGTGGCTATGGCGGGGGGTGAAGGTGACGATCCCGAGGGGGGCGCTTTCGACCCCGAAGGGCGGCAGCCAGGTGTTCATCGAGTCGATGCGGGCGATGATTTTCTCCCGGCGGCAGACCTTCTGGATGCCGGCCTCGAAGTAGGCGGTCCAGCCTTTGCTTTTCAGGAGGCCCATGGTTTGGGCGGGTTTGACCTGGTAGCCGGAGTAGCGGTCGGAGGTGGTGCCGGTGGCGAGTTCCTTGGCGGTAGGCGAATAGAGTTCGCGGAAAACCTGCTTGAAGGGCTGGCGGATCTGCCGGTCGAAGAGGTCCCGCTGGAACTTTTCCCAGACGCCGGCGTTCTTCAGCTGCAGCGGATGCGCGAGAACGGCGGCGCCTTGCACCTGGTCCTTGACGAGGGCGTCCAGATAGTCGATGCGGTCGCCGACTTGGTAAACCAGCGGGCCGAGGAGAGGCGCGAAAACGGGGTTTTTCGCCAGGGTCGCGAGTTCCTCAAGGTCGAGTTGGTCCTGGCGGACCATCGATTCCTCCAGGGTGGCGCGGGCGCGGGACTGCTGGTCCCGCCAGGTCTTGAGGTCGGCCTGAAGGTCGAGGTAGGCGGGGTCTTTTTTCAGGGCGGCGGGGACGCTCTTCAGGGCCTTGTCGCCCCGGCTTAGGTTCAGGGCGATGTTGCCGTCTGGGTCCGGCGCGAGGCAAGCGCTGACGCCGCCGGCGTTATCATCACCGCCGATGCGGCGGGGGGAGAAGACATCGCTCGCGCGGGCGATGGCGTCCTCCATTTTCCAGATGAAGCGAACCGGGGTGTCGTAGCCGGCGTTACGGGCCAGATTTTCCAGGCCGAGAGCGGCGGCGCGGCTTTCGGAGGCGCGGCGTTTGGCGCCGAATTGCTTGCTTTGTTTTTCGAAGAGGCGCAGGAGTTGATAGCGGCGGCGTTGATCCGCTTCGGGGTCTTTCGGGTCGAAGGGGATGAGGCCGTAGGCCAGGACGTAATTCTGGCTCCGCTTGTCGGTGATGAGTTTTTCGGTTTCGGCCAGGCTCAATTTGCCGTTGACGGCGTCGGCGTAGAGTTTGGCGCGAACGTGGCGGGGGCCGGGGCCGATGTATTTGGCGGCGGCGTAGACGGCGGTGAAATGTTTGTCGCCAATTGCCGCGTAGGCTTCGCGGAACCAGTCGAGGTCGAAGGCGCCGTCGGCGAAGTCGTCCGGCGTGATGTCGGAATGCTGGGCAATCATGGTCTCTTTGAAGGCGGTTTGATCCCCGTGGCAACGCATGCGGGTTTCGCTCCATTCATTCGCCTGGCAGCCGACGTGGGCGTGGAAATACCAGCACATGCTTTCCAGGCCGGGCCAGCCGAGACAGGCCGAAACGGCGGGGATCCACTGCGGGGCGTACATGGCGGCGTCGATGAGGCGCTGGTCGGAAAGGTCGCGGCCCTGCCGCAAGGTTTTCAGGGTGTCGCCGTTTTCACCCGGGCCGGGCCAGCAGGAGCGGAGCAGGTGGCAGTACATGACGAGGCGGGGGTCGCCCCCTTGCCGGCCGGGGCCGACGACCGGACGCCCGAGGACGGTGCGGTCGAGGTTCGCTTTGCCGATGCGGTCGAGGAGATTCAGGAAATGCCGGGCGCCTTCGTAATGGACGGTGCGGCCGGCGAAGGTGGAAACGGGCGAGGCGAAGTCGCCCCGGTCGATTTCCAGCGAGACGACCCGGTCGAGGAGGTTGTCCAGCAGCTGTTTGAAACCGGGGGCGGTGGCGATGAGTTGGGCCGAGAGGAAGGGCGAAGTGAGTTTTTGGATGACGTATTCCCAGCCGCCGCCGCGTTCGAGCACGTCGCGTTCGCCGACTTGGAGAAGGACGCGCAGCATGTCGTGGTCCGGGAGGAGACGCTGGCGGTAGGCGCGGACGAGGTCGGCCGAGACCAGGCCGACGCGGTGTTCACCCACGCCGCTCGGGGTATAGCCCCATTCGTAAACCAGTTTAAAGAAGTCGGCGAAGTTGGCGTCGTTCTCGGGCGAGACGCATTCGCGGAGGTGATTGATGCCTTCCGGGTACGCATCGAGAAAAGTCGCCGCGATGGGGCGGTAGATGGGATAGCGAACATCTGGCGGAAATTCGTTTTCGAAGGCGTCGTGAAGCGTGTTGGCGAAGGAGCGCCGGGAGAAATTCGGGGTTGGCGTTCCGGTTTGGTTTCCCGCGGCATGCTCCCGCTCCTGATCCGTTTGGACGGTGTTCACTTGTTCGAACAGTTCCAAAAGGCGGCGGGCGGCCGGAAGCGCTTTCAGTTTTGCGCCTACGGTATGGTTGAAGCCGGCGCTCTGCCCGACGGTGCCGGCCAGCAGGTTGAAGACGACGGCGGTTTGGGGCCGCACTTGGGTGCGTTTCAACATCTCGCGCCATTCGTTCGTCAGGGTGAAGTCGTCCAGGGTGAGGTTGATGTTCCAATGTAGGCGGTCGCGGTCGGCTTCGCTGTAGCCGTCGCGCCATTCGGGGAACAGTTGCCGGGCCGAACCCAGGACCACATCATTGATTTCCCGGCCGTATTCAAACGATTTGTATTCATGCCCGGCGTGGGCGGCGACGACCTCGTCGACCCCCCGATAGATGTCCATGACTTCGGCCAGGGTTACCGGGAAAAGTTTATCGCCGAAGCTGGCGTCGTTCGGGTCGGGGCGTTGGACTTGGAAGCGGGTCACCGGCTGCGTCTGGTCGTAGAGCCCCCGCGCGTCCTCGGACAGCGGCTTCTGGGGGGCGGGGAAGGCGACGCCGGCCGCCGCTTCTTCCTCTTGAGTCAAGGGAAACGCGGCGGCGGGGTCGACCGCCGGCGGGGCGACAGGCGCTGTGGCGCCGTCGGTTGTCGCCGGCGTTTCGGCCGCCTTTTTCGGGGTTACGGCGGCGGCCGGCGTCTTAACGACCACCGCGCTCCTCCCCCTTACCGCCTTCGCCGCTGGGGCGCCCCCCGCCAGCGCCGCGCATTCGGCGTAAACGTCCCGGTACTTCGGGTCGTCCTTCTTCCGGGCCAGAATATCCAGCAGTTCACTGCCGGCTTGGCGCCGGGCCGCTTTCCTGGAAGCCAGGAGCCGCTTCACGGACGCCCCCAGCCCGGCCGGCTCCCGCATGAGGATTTTCAAATAAATCTGCTGCCGGACCCCGGTGTTCTTGCTGTCCAGACGCGACTCCAGGTCTTCATACTCGGCGTCCGACAAGGCCGCGCCAAACAGGTACTGCCCCGCTCCCACTGTACCGCGCCGGTCCGCCACCGCGTCAAACAGGGCCGCGCGCTGCTTCGGGCCGCCGCTCCCGTCCCGGACCACCGCGTCCAGTAGACAGTTGAAGCCAAGGGTGCGGAAATTGGCGCTTAAGTCTTCGCGGATGTTGGTCTCGGGCGGATCGTCGTCCAGGACGTCCCGGACAAACGCCGTCGCAATACAGAATGAAAACGGCAACGAATCTCCCGGTATGCCCCAATCCGCCATAACTTTTTCGTACAAATTTCTTGAGCCCAGGCTACGGCCGCCGTCCGAAATAACCCCGTTCAGCATCGCCCCCGGCGCACGCGCCGCCAGGGACTTCATGATTGCCGTCATGTTGCCGCGCCGCACCGTTGTCCGTTCCGGCCCTCCCAAGGCCAGTTCGCCGCCGCGTTCCTCGGCGTCTGTCTTGAAGGTCCCCGCCAATTCCTTAAAGAGCGCATAGTATTGCCGCACTTGTTCCGGCTTCGCGTAGAGGGGCGTTGCCTCGGTGAACCTGGTGCCCCGCGCCAATTCTTCCTGCGCCTCCGAGCCGTCAAACCTCGGGACAAAACCCGCGCCGTCCCCCCCCGCGCAGGCCGTCGCCAGCGCCAGGAGCTGTCCGTCCTCCCGCGCTTCCGCCCCCTCCAGGACTGACAAGGCAAACGACCAGCGTAAAGCCCGGCTGGAAATTTTCGCCACATAATGCAACGCGACCGCCTGGCGGTGCCGCGGTCCGTCCTGAAGAATCCGCCGCGCCGCGTCCAGGGCAGTCTGCAATTCGTCACGGCCCAGTGCCCACAACGCCAGGTGCAGCCGCAAAGCATCGTCCCCGTTCAGGCAGGCGTCCCGGAATTTCGCATCGGTCAAACAGCGGTAGCCGTCGGCGAATGCCGCCCGGTTCTTGTCCTCGGCTTTCGCCGTGAACCCGACCCCGGCCCATTGGTTGAACGCGCCCAGGGTCGAGGAAAAGCGGATGAGCTCGTTTTCGGCCGCCGCCTTATACACCGCCAGGAAACCTTCCCGAGAAGCGCTGTCCGCCGCCCCCAATACCGCCTCGCGCTGGCTCTCCAAGAGCCCCGCCCCCAGCATCAGCTTCACCGCCTCGGCGTGCGCCTCCGGCCGCCGGCTGCGAAGTAGCCCCGCCACCAGCGTCCGGTTTACTCTCGTCTCGCCACTCACATCCGCGAGAATCGCCCGCGCGCGTTCGAGCCACTGGTCCCGGTCCTTCCCTTCGTCAAGCCTGAGGCCAAGGAGCGGCGCCGCCGCCCCCTTGCCGCCCCGCCGCAACATCGCCATTTGTCTCGCCCGCAACGCGTCCGGCCCCTTGACCATGGGCGATGGAAATTTATCGCGCTCCGTCCCCCTAAGAGCTTCCTCCAGGGAAAATTCCGCCAGGCAGCCGGCGACATAAAAAAGAAGTTGCTGCACCAGACCGCGCAAATACAAATACGAATACGCCCGGGTGCGGTAGCCGAAGCGGTACGGCCCGGGATAAGTCAAGCACCCCTCCAACTGCCGCTCCCACAAGCGCCGCGCCGTCGCCGCCTCGTCCTGGCCAAGCAGCTCCGCCACCGCGCTGTACAGATCGTCCCCCGGCTTGAACACTTCGCCGGCCGACATCCCCTCCTTCCAGCCGATCACCCGGTTCAAGTCGCGCCAGCATTGGCAGTATTCCGCATCCCACGGCGTTTTCTGGTCCACAAATTCATCCCGCAAGCAAGCGACAAGGGCCTGCGCCGCTTCGCCAATGCCACCCTTCAACCCCGCCGCCCGGTCCTGCAATTCCTCAAGCGTCATCGCCATCGCCCTCTCCCTTAGCGTCCCGTCAAAAACATCAAGCGGATGAAAGTCAGGCGGTCGCCGTCCGCCAACGCCAGGGGCGCCTCCAATTCGGCCAGCTCCGCGTCCCCCTTGAATACCTTGAATAAACCGTCGCCAAACGCCTCCAGGGCCGTCTTCACCGCCGGCTGCAGTTCCGCCTTTCGGCCGTAACGCCGGCCGAAGCCGATCTTCCCCGCCGCCGCCCGGTCTTCGCTTTCGCCGGCCGAGAGCGGCGGCAGCGGCGCGATGAAGGTCAATGGCCCGCTGTCGTCGACCGCGCCCTCGGGCTTGGCGTTGTACGCCGCGACTTCGAGGCCGACCAATTCGGTCAGGAGTTCCTTCAGGGTATGCACCGGCGGCAGGTCGATCCGCCGTTCCCCCATGAGCGGTTTTTTCGCGCCGAACTGTTTGACCGTCACGATAATGTGCATGCCGCCGCCTTTGCGCGATTGTAGGTGAAAAACTCTCGGATATGCCAGAAAGTATAGATATTTTCCCAATTTTTTCAGCCGCATTTTAGAAAAAGGCTTCGCGCAAAATATTTCTGCGCGAAGCCGCATTAGACACTTTATACGGTTTTCATGACGGACGCTTCAAGCCCCGTACACTTCCTTGAAAATTGGGGCGAGATGCTCGATTGACTTTCGCGCCGCCGTGTCCTGGTCCGGCAGCTGGAAAATCTCCGTCGTGTAGGCGGAGTCGTACCCCACCTCCTTGAACGCCTGCACGATGCGGCGGAAATCCAGGCCGCAGTTGCCGGGATAACGCCGGTTGTTGTCCGAGAGGTGAACGTGGCGGTTCCAGCCGGCGTAGTCCTTTATGGCCTGGAACAAGTCCTTTTCCTCGATGTTCATATGGAATACGTCCATCATGATTTGGCAGTTGTCCCGGCCGACATCCCTGGCCACCGCGGCGGCTTCGCCCACCGTGTTGATGAAATTGGTCTGCATGATGGTGACGTTTTCCAGGAGGACCGCGACCCCCTTCGGGCCGGCGTGATCGCAAAGTTCACGCAGGGAGTCCAGGGCCCAGCCGTAGGAAATCCCGCGGTCGAGGTCGTGGCAGTAAACCCCGTGCACCCGGCCGATATTGACGTTGGCGCCAAGGAGCGCGGCGAAATCGATGATTTCCTTGGAACGACGCACCGCTTCCCGCCTGACGTTCTGGTTCCGGTCCATGTAGGATAGTTGCAGTTGCCCGAAGATTTCACCGGTGCAAACAAGCGACACCATCATCCCCCGCTTCTCAAGGTCGGCCTTGATCTTTTCCCGGTCCAACGCGCCCGGGTTCAGGGTCATGAATTCGACCCCGTCGTAACCCAATTCGGCCAGACGATCCAGGATGGCTTCGAGATTTCCCTGATAGGCGGTGACGGCGGGCGAGACCGCCACATCGGGAGTCGCGACCTGGTAACAGAATTTCATGCAGATGATCCTTTCTAAAGATTCGGATTGCTTGGCGTCCAATCCGCCGCGGCGCACAGGCTCTCTTCCGCCTCGTGCAGGAGCCCGAGGGAAATCGCGTGGCGCCCGCCGATGTATTCCGTGCTTAGCCAGGCCTCCAAAATGTCCAGGGCGGCGAAGTCGCCGACGATTTTGCCGCCAAGGCACAGGACGTTGGAATCGTTGTGCGCGCGGGTCAGCCTGGCCGTGCTGATGCCGTTGCAGACCGAGGCGCGCACGCCCTTGTAGCGGTTCGCCATGATGCTCATGCCGATACCGGTGGAACAAATCAGGATGCCCCGATCGGCCTCGCCCAGGGAAATGGCCCGGGCCACCTTGGCGGCGTAATAGGGATATCTGACGATATCCGTAGAATCGCAGCCCAAATCGCGATAGGGAATCCCCTTTTCCGCCAGATATTCCACCACCTTCAACTTCAGGGCGTAACCGCCGTGATCGTTCGCAATCAATACGCTCTTGTTCATCGCTGCACGCTCCCATGCAAAGGAAAGATGCCCGCTTCGCCTAACCGGCCGGCACCATGTCCGGTACCAGCAAGCGCGGCAGGAACATGGTCAAATCGGGAAAAAACGCCATGATTAGCACGACGATCAACATTAGCCCGAACATCGGGATCATGGGTGGGATTACCTCGGTCATTTTCGCTCGGCCGATGGCGCAACTAATCAGGGTGCACAGGCCGTAAGGCGGAGTGAGGAGGCCAAGCGCGATGGTGACGCAGACCACCAGACCGAGATGCAGGGGATGCAGGTGGGCGACCTGGCCGAGTTTTTGGGTGATGGGTAGAAGGATGATGATGGCGGGAGTGCCGTCCATGAACGTTCCCACGACCAGGTAGACGCCGATGATGAACAGGAGAATCAGGGAGGGGTTGGTGGTCCAGGAGATGACCTGATCGGCGACGTATTCCGGCACTTTATAGAAGGCGAGGAGGTAACCGTAGACGCCGGCGCAGGCGAGGCAGAACATGGGAATGGCCGACCCGAGGCCGGTGTCGCGAATCATCGGCAGGAGATCCCGCAACTTGATGGTGCGGTAGAGGAAGAGGGTCAGGAGCAGGGTGTAGATGACGGTGACCATGGAGGCTTCGGTGGCGGTGAAGAGCCCGCCGACCATGCCGCCGATGAGAATGAGGGGAACGCCAAGGGGCCAGATGCCTTTCCAGAAGGCGCGGGCGATTTCGACGGGCGGGGCCATTTTTTCGCGTTCGCGGGGATAGTTGTATTTTTTCGCGTAATAATAGGAGACGGCCATCAGGCTGACCCCAATGGCGACGCCGGGCAGAATGCCGCCGATGAAGAGGGCGATGACGGAAACGTTGCCGTAGGAACCGTAGATAATCATGAAGACGCTCGGGGGAATGATGATGCCGATGACCGAGGCACAGGCCACCAGGGCGACCGAAAACGCCTTGCCGTAACCCCGCTTGATGAGGTTGGGAATGAAGATGGAGCCGACGGCGGCGGACTCGGCGGCGGAACTGCCGGTGGTGCCCGCGAGCACCATGGCGACGATGACGGTGAAGTAGGCCAGAGCCCCCCTGAGCCAGCCGATCAGGGTCATGCAAAGGTCGATCAGGTACTCCGATACCCGCCCTTTGTTCATAAGATCGCCGGCCAGGAAAAACACCGGAATGGCGAGGATGGGGAAGGCGTCGATGCCTTTGTAGATCTGCTGCATGATCAGGACCATCGGTAGGTCGCTAGCCACCAGCATGGCCAGGGCCGACGAGAAAAACAGCGAAAACGACAGGGGGATGCCGAGGACGATCAGCAAGCCGAACCCGGCAAACAAGGTGAAGAGAAAGAGAACCATTTAAACACTCCTGAAGGTCAAGCGGCCGGGGCCGAAAATTATTCTACCATCGCCTCGTGATCCTTAATCGCCTCCTGAACGGAATCCAGCTGGCGGCTGTAGTCTCCGAAGAGGATGTTGTACAAAGCGAAGCAGAACATGAACGCCCCGCTGATCGGCAGGATGACGAAAGCATAGGCCATGGGAGTGAGGAAGGTGGGGGAGACCCGGGTGAGGCCGAATTTCCAGGTGAAAATGGCGCCGTAGTAAATCATGAAGATGGAACAAACCAGGATGAGCAGGTTGACGCAGAACCGCATGTACCAGTCCTTGACGCGTCCGTGCAACATGTCGGGGAGGAAGGTGACGCCGAAGTGGGAGTTGCGTTTCACCCCCACCGCCGCCCCAAGGAGGACCATGTTGATGAAGGAATACCGGCCCACCTCCTCCGTCCATATGGCCGGGATGTCGATGACGAAACGGGAGAAAACCTGCCAGACCAGGGCCACCATGAGCATGATGGTGAACAGGGTGGCGAGGGCGACGGCGATTTTCTCCAGAATGGAAGCAATTCGATCGGCGGTTTTTTTCATGATGACGGTTCCTTGCTTGGCTCGTGGGACATTCTGCCTGGAGGCTGGGCTTTCCGCAGGAAAAACCCTGGGGTCTGGTCGAGCTTAGGCGCCGCGCAGCAATAAGTTGACCTGGTTTATTTAACCACAGAGACACAAAGGACACAGAGAACTACAACCATAGACCACCTTTTATAGATGGCATTATCAAGTTTTTCAGTTGCGGTTCTCTGTGTCCTTTGTGTCTCTGTGGTTAAATAAAACCAAACAACTATCTTTTGCGCGGCGCCTTGTGCCAGACCCCAAAAACGTTCTTGAACGCGGCGCCTACTTGTCCATGGCGCGAATCTTCGCCAGGGCGGCGGTCATGCCGATGCGGGCGGCGTTGGCATCCAGAACCGGCGCGACCATGCCGACCGCGCGCTTGTGATCCGCGGGAGTCAGTTCGGTGATTTTGACCCCATACTTGTCGACCAGGACCTTTTCGTTGGCCTGGTCCAGGGCAATGGCTTCATCCAGCTGCCGCTGGCAGGTGTCCCGCCCGGCCTGGATGACGATGTCCCGGTATTCGGCGGGGAGTTTCTTGACCGCGATGCCGCTGATGAAGAAGGGGAGGGTCAGGAAGCAATGTTTGGTGCGGAGGATGAATTTGCAGCTTTCGAAAAACTTCATGCCGAGAATCGAGGTCATGCTGTTTTCCGCCCCGTCGATGACGCCGGTCTGGAGGGCGCTGTAGAGTTCGGTGTAAGCCATGGGGGTGGGGTTGACGCCAAGGGCCTTGAAGGCCAGCGTTTCGTTGGGACCGGTCATGGTGCGCAGTTTGATGCCCTTCAGGGCGTCCAGGTCCTTCATCTCGCTGCGGGTGAAAATGTTGCGGACTCCGTCCGTCAGGCAGCCGAGATAATAGTCGCCGGTGGTGTCCAGGACCTTCTTTTCCAGTTCCTTGTTGACGTCGGAAGCCAGCACTTTCTTAAGATGATCCCAACTGGAGAAGGTGTACGGCGGGCTGTAGATGTCCATTTCCTTGACAAAGTTGGCGTACTTGGCGGCGGCGGCCATCATCACGTCCACCGTCCCCATCTGCATCCCTTCCGCCATCTGTTCCTCGTCCCCCAGAACGGCGTCGGAGTACAGTTCGACCGCCACCGCGCCCTTGGTCCGGGTCTCGACCAGTTCCTTGAAGATCAGGAGGCCCTGGTAATGCCCGCTGGACTTGGGATTGTTGGTGGCCGCCTTCAGCGTCACGGCCGGCTGCCCGGCCCTGGCGACGCCGACTACGGAAAGGCAAACCGTCGCGAGGATGAGCAGGAATAGGCGTACATTCTTCGGCATGTTGTTCCCTTTCTGGATATGACCCGCATAAATTGACCCGAATAAAGCAAGCGCCCGGCGCCACGCCGGGATGGAAGCCATTTGGGAGGGTGCCGGAGCCGCGCCAACCCTGCCATCCCCTGCCGCCGCAGCGGCCGAGGGCGTTATTACCAAGCGATGAAACGTTTCACCGTTATCCTGGTAATAAGACGCTAGTGCCCCGTAAAGCCTAAATTTTCGGGGCACTAGGGATTAGAAGATTAGCGCATGAAGCTTGACTCAGGCTGTTCGAGGATGCGTAAATTATGGTATGGGTAGGGGAGCCACGCTCTCCCGTTCGACGACGTCGGTCGGCAGAACCACTTTGCGGCCTTCGCGGCAGTCGTTGTTTTTGAGGCAGTCGAGAAGAAACTCCACGCTTTTGGCGCCCATTTCGTATTTGGGTTGATTGATGGTGGTCAAGCGGGGAGTGCAGAGATTGGTCAAATCCAAATTGTCATAGCCAATCACGGATAAGTCGCCAGGCACCCGCAGCCCCATTTTCTGGGCTTCCTTCATGCAGCCGATGGCCATCAAATCGTTGGCGGCCATGAGGGCGGTCGGGGGTTGGGTGAGGGCCAAGAGCTTTCTGACCGCTTCGCCGCCGTCCTGCCAACTGTAATTCCCCTGGAACATGTACTCCTTGCGGACCGGCAATTTTTTTCGGCGCAGGAACGCGAAATAAGCGGCGGCGCGATCCTGGCTACTCAACGAATCGTCCAAGCCCCGGACAAAGGCAATCCTGGTGTGGCCGGAACGGTACAGATACTCCAGACCCCTGGTAATCCCACCCCTGTCGTCGACATTGACGACATTGTAGGCCGACCCCAGCGGCGCCCCCACATCGACCAGCACCACCGCCATGATCCCGGCGATGGCATCCACTTCGCTTAAAGGGATTTGCGGCTTCACCAGAATAATGCCGCAGACATTCTTGGCCACCAGCGACTTGATATAAGTGCGCTCCTTCTTAATATCCCGGTCGTCGTTACAAAGCAATACGGTGTAACCGGCCTTGTTGGCGGCGTCCTCGACCCCGCGGGCCAGCTCGGGGTAGAATGGATTGTTGATATTGGGAATTATCAGGCCGATGTCCCGCGAACTCTTGGTCTTCAGGGTTCTGGCGACGGGGTTGGAGCGGAAATTCAACCGCCTTACCGCCGCCAGCACTTTCTCTTTGTTTTGGGAAAGCACGGTACTTTTGTTATTCAGCACATTCGACACGGTCCCCAAGGAAACGCCTGCTTCCCGGGCGACGTCTTTCATGGTCGGGCTGGTGCCGCCGGCGGCATTTTCTATGGAATCATCGTTGGCTGAGGAAGCGGCGGCATTACGCATGGGTTGTAGTCGAGTCTTCGGTAAACAAGGTGATGTTGGACGCGGCGACGAAAATGAAACGTTTCATCGTGTCTTCCCATTAATTTACCAGATAAATTGCATTAGTCAATTGCAAAAAGTGGACTTTGCAAAAAAAATCGGGCAAAACACCGTTCGTCTTCCGCGGAAAGTCTGTCCGCCGATTTTTAAATTTTTTCGAAAGGACTCGCCGTTACGCCGCAAGTATTCCGTAGTCGCGTTTTT
>JAVBTZ010000110.1:0-12761 GCA_031555915.1 Planctomycetota bacterium | reverse complement strand
CCCTTGGGTTGCGTTGGAGCTTCTTGACAATATATTCAATATTGCCTGCGAAGCTCCGCCTTGCCCAAGGGCGCGAAAACGCAAATCTATCCGAAAATTTAGGCTTTACGGGGCACTAGCGATAAAGGCACATGGAAATTTCGTACCGTCCGGGGGCATAGTGGATTTGCGTGTATTCGAGGATTTGGCGTGTTTTCAAAAAAGTGGTGCGGGTCATTTGCAGGAGACCCACGCAATCGGAAAGTTTCAGTTCGTCGCAGAGCTTCTTGCTGGGAACCTTGACCCCGACGGTCTGCTCGGCGTAATCGATTACCAGGCCGTACTCCCGTTCCATGATGCGGTAGAGGGAATCGTTCTCCAGGCGAAGCGGATCGAACCCGGGACAAAGGGCGCAGGGAAGATAACAGACCTGTGTGGCCAGGGGCTGGCCGTCCGCCAGGCGCAGGCGGTGGAAGGAAAGGACAGCCTCGCCCTCCTTCACCTCCAGAAGACGCGCGACCGCGCTGGCGGCTGGCTTCCTGGCGATACCGTGGATTTTCGAGGTCGAATGCAGACCCGCCCGGCTCATCTCCTCATGCAGACCCGTGAGGCGCAACACCTGGCGGTTCAGCTTTGGCTGGGCCACCACCGGACCATGGCCGCGGGTGCGGTCGACGGTGCCGTCGGCGATTAGTTCGGCCAGGGCCCGGCGCACGGTTATGCGGCTCACGCCATAGGCTTCGATTAGCCACTGCTCGGTCGGCAGCTTGTCCCCCGGCTTCAATTCGTTTGCGGCGATGCGGCGTTTGATGTCGTCCGCTATCTGGTAATAGAGGGGAATCGGCTTGTTTTTATCGATGCTGTCTGGCAAAGGAGTCAATCGCATGGCCGGGCCTTAACTAAGCGGGGAGAAGGGGCCGCCGACCCTACCCCGAGTCCACTTTTGTCAATCTTCCAGGGTCGCCCAATCCTGGGTGATCCCCGCGTTCAGGAACAACTTCTTCGGATCAATCCGCTCGCGAATCAGTTGCAAATCCTCGGCGTCAGGTTCCGGCGTGAGAGGAACGCCGGGGGGAATTTCGATGGCGAAGCCGGTGTTGGCGCGGATCTGTTCCACCGTCACGCCGGGATGAATGCTCTCCACCCGAAGCCGTTTCGTTTCCGGATTTATAACCATGACGCAAAAGTTAGTCATCACAAAAGCGGTGCCGCCGCCGGGAAGTCCGGAACGGTCCTCGTGGCCGGCCGCGCCGGAAATGAAGTCGCAACGCTCCACCAGGACGCGCCGATCATGATTGACGATGATGCCCACCCGCTTGGCGTGCGAGGCCAGTTCGGTCTGGGCCAGCACTCCGGGCAGGCGGATTTTCGGATTATGGTAGTCGCCGATGCAGGCGATGTTGAGGTTGCCGTAACTGTCGACTTGAGCCCCCGAGGCGAAGGCCAGGCCCACCAGGCCAAGGCGGAACAGGCCAAGGCAGTCCTCCAGGGGAATCTGGCTCCGGCAGGGCCAGTATATTAGATCGTACTCCCAATTGGAATTGGGAATTGTATCAGCATCCAGTACCGGGTCCAGTACCGGCCCCATCATGCACAGGGCGTTGGGGGCGTGTTTCAACTGCGCGAGGCGGACCGCCACCAGGGGGATGCCGCAGGCGCGGATGTAGGCCTTGCCGCCGGTGCCGATGCCGGTGAAATTCATTTCAGCGTCCACCACCCGCTTCGACACTTCGACCACCAGGAGTTCTTCCAGCGTATACCGTTTCATCATCCCTCCCTCCTTGGATGTCCCAGGCGCTTTTCCAGGCTGGCGTGGCCGAGGAGCTTGGCGAAGTACTCCTCCTCGTCACAGGTGCCGTACACGAATTCGTCGAGATAACGCCGGAAGCCCTCCTCGGTTGCCGAACATTCCTGATAATACGCCGCGTGGGTCTGGTCGAAGTCGTAACGGGTGTCGCAGGAATTGGGGTGGGCGCCATGGCGCACGTGGCATACCGAATCGATGTACAATTTCGGCAGCAAGGTCCGGGTGGGGGTGCGGATGATTTCCTCCTCCGTAACGATCTCCTCGACCGTGGCGATGGTGTGTTTGCCGCAGCGGGCGATGTAAATGTCCGTCTCGTTGTCCATCATGCGGATGGGGTCAAGCTGCACGTTGCCGTAGGCGTCGGAGCGGTGCGCGTGCACTACCGACACCTCCGGGTGAAACGCCTCCATCGCCACCAGCTTTTGTCCGGTGAAGGGGCAGGTCACCTCCTTGAATTCGGAATTTTTCAGTAGATCCGAATGCAGCGGCACCCGGCTTACCGCATAGGGAAGGCCGAAGGCCCCGGCGCGGAATTTGTCCATGGCGCAGCTTTCGCTGAGATCCACGAAGCGGATGCGCTTCCTCTCCACCGCCCGGCGGAAATTCTTCGCCATCCCGGCGGTGAACAGGCCGACGTAGGACGACCAGGCCTCCCGCACGCAGCCGGCCCCAATCAGCATGTCGAAGTCCATTCCCGCCGACCAGGCGTACAGGGTCAAATCCCGCTTCTTCTGGCGGATAATCTCCCGGACCGCCGCCATGGGGCATTTGCGGATCAATGAGCCGCCCAGCGCCAGCTTCGCTCCGTCGGGAATGAGAGCGACCGCCTCCCGCAACGTTTTCAATTTCTCTCTTCTCTCCTGCACAGTCATGCCTTCCTTCCTCTAGAACGCCTCCGGCCAGATGCTGAAGCTGCCGTCGAAGACAACGTTGATTAAATAAGGACCACCATGACGGCGCGCATTCGTGAAAGCGGCGGGTAGCTCCCGGGCGGAGCGGATCGTCTCCCCGCCCATACCGAGACTCCGGGCCGTCGCCGCATAGTCCACGGCCGACAAATCGACTCCGTTGTACACCACTCCGTCGCCAAATTTGTAGAGCTCCTCCTGGCGGATGTTGCCATAGGCTGAGTCGTTCAGCACCACGACGATCTGATTGACCGCCGAACGGGCCAGGGTCTCCAATTCCCCCAGGCTCATGCCGAGCGAACCGTCCCCGAGAATACTCACCACCTCCCGGGTGGGATCGGCCAAACTGCAAGCCAGGCCGGCGGTGACGGAAAAACCCATGTTGCCGAAATTCACCGGCTTCATGTAGGACATGCCTTTTTTGATGGTCAGGAGGTGCGACCACGCCCCGGGGTTGCCCGCGTCGATGCACACCACCGAGCCGGGAAGAAGCTGTTCGTCGATGGCCTGCATCACCGCCACCGGCGCCGCCGGCGTCGCGTCAGGGTCGCTCCATGGCCCGGAGAAAACCTTGGCGCGCCAGCGCGCGCGGGCTTCCCGCTGTTTGCCAAGCCAGGCCTTCCTCTCCGCCTCCACCGACGCTTCGGGTGGGGAGAGCCGCGATTCCAGGGCGTCCAGGGTCAGGGAGATTTCCCCCGTCAGGGCGCAAGACACCGGGTACTGCCGGCCCAGGTTTTCGGAGTTGAAATCGATTTGCACGATGTTTTTGAACTTCAAGGTCCAACGGTTGGTGCCGACCGCGCTGAGGCTGGAACCCATGATGAAAACGCAGTCCGCCTCTTCCAGGGCGTTCCGGGTTAGGGTGCTGCCATGGCGGGTTCGGGCGCCGAGAACCAGTGGATGATCGCCCGGGACCGAACCGATGCCGTTGAAGGTGGTGACTATAGGCGCGTGCAGTTTTTCCGCGATTGCCAAAACCCGGTCGCCGGCTCCCGCCATCTTGACCCCGTTACCGGACAAAATGCAGATCCGCCCGGCCCTGGAAAGAACCCGCTCCGCCTGGTCCAGGACCGCCGGCGCGGGGCAGGCCAGCGGCTTGGCGCAATAGGACGAGGTGGCCTGGGGGAGGTAGGGACAGTTGGGATTCGGGTCCTCGATAACGTCGCGGTAGAAGTCGAGAACCACCGGTCCGGGGCGTCCGCTCATGGCGACGCGATAGGCTTCGCGCACCGCCCAGGGTATGGCGCCGACGTGGCGGACCGGGAGGTAGGCCTTGGCCAAGCTGGTGAACAGGGCTTCGTGATTGGCGTCCTGGGCGTCCCCGCGTCCGGCGTCCGCGAGTTTGTTTTGGAACAGCAGGGCGATGAGGGGGGTGGAGTCGCGGAGCGCTCCGCCGAGGGGGGTCAGCATGTTGGTCGCACCGGGGCCGGTCGTGGCCAGGCAGATCCCAGGCTGGCCGGTGATGCGGCCCCAGCCGTCGGCGGCGTGGCCGGCTCCGCCTTCGTGACGGGTGGCGACGAAACGGATGGAGGAACCGTTAAGGGCGTTGTTGAAGAAGATGGTTTGCCCGCCGGGAATGCCGAAGATGACCCGGACTCCCTGTTCTTCCAGAATTTTAACCACAGCCTGGGCTGCCGTTATGTTCATGCTCGTGTTCTCCTATGCCTGTTCGATTGGGGGCCCGGACGGGGACGGGGCGGGCGCACCGGTCTTGCACTGCGCCGGCAAAAGACCAAGGCGCTGCGGAAGAATGCGGTGCTCCGCTTTCTTTGGGGAATATTGGTAATCACGCTAAAGGACAGCCCTGAAGTGGCCGGTAGTTTTGGCCGCGGGATTATTTCTTCTGGAAGGCGACGACGGTTTCGTAAATCCTGCGGCCGAGATCGCCGTACTTGTCGGCGTAGTCCTTGGACACCTGGGCCACGGCGGCAATCCATTTCTCGCGGTCGGTGATTTCGACGAATTCCAGGCCGGCTTTTTTGATCTTGTCCACTTCCTTGCCGAGATTTTCGGCGTGCAGCTTGCGTTGCAGGTTGGCCGCCTCGTTCACCGCCTTGAGAATCAAGTCCCGGGTGTCCTGGTTCAACTGGTTCCATTGTTCAAGGTTGTAGGTAATGAAAAGCGGCTGGAAGACGTGGGAGTCGAGAATGATGAACTTGGCTTGTTCGTAGAATTTCTGCTGGGAGATGAGGTCGATGGTGCCTTCCATGCCGCCGACCGCCCCGGTCTGGAGCGAGGTGTAGACGTCGCCTAGCGGCATGGAGATGGCTTGGGCGCCGAGGGCGCTGATGCTGTTGACGTAAATGGGGGAGCCGGGGGCGCGGAGCTTGAAGCCGTTCAGGTCGCCAATATTGGTGATTTTCTTGTTGGAGAGAATCTGCCGGGGACCGTCGTAAAACGCTCCCAGCATTTTGAAGCCCTGTTCCTGGAAGGCCTGGTCCAAGTCGTCCCACAAGGATACGACCGCCTCGTTCATCTGGCCGATGGAGGCGAAGGCGTACCAGGCTTCGAAGACCGCGGTGGCGGGAACGTAAAGGCCGATGCCGGCGGTGCCGGAGAAAAGCAGTTCCAGCGAGCCTTCCTTCTGGGCCTGGATGTGGTCCTTTTCGCTGCCGAGAGAGCCGCCGTGGAAGATTTCCACCTTGAGGGCTCCGCCGCTTGCGCTTTGCAGAGTCTTTCGGATCAGCTCCAGGCCCTGCCCCTGCGTGGTTCCCTTGTTGTAGGGGTTGCCGATGCGGATTCGCGCCTTGGAGTAGTCGGCGCCGGCGGCGGCCAGGCAGACGAGGAAGGCAAGGGCGAGGGCGAGCGCCAGGATACGGCGGATAAGCGCGGTCTTAATCATGTTTTCTCCTTGAAAGAAGGTTACCTGAACAGAATATTGGGCAGGGCGGTTACGAGTGACGGAGCTAACACCAGGATCACTGTGACGCAAACCAGGGTAAGGACAAAGGGGATTAGCATGGGGATGATTCGGGTCATGGGCATCTTGCCGATGGTGGTGGTGACGAAGAGGATGCCGCCGACCGGCGGGGTCACGGCGCCAATCATGCAGATGAGGGTGAAAAGGACGCCGAAATGCACCTTGTCCACCCCGACCTCCTCGGCGATGGCGGTGAAGGTGGCGGCGAACATGATAACCATGGGGGTGACGTCGACGAACATGCCCAGGATGAAGATGAAGGCGATAATCATCAGCAGTATGGTTATCGGGGAAGCGCTAAGCGAGAAGAGGATTTCCGCGACCACCTCCTGGAAATGCGCCCGGACCAGGACATTGGCGAAAATGCCGGAAAGGGCCAGGAGGGCGAAAATGGTGCAGGTGGAACCGACGGCGGAACGGGTGACTTCCATAACGTCGGAGACGCGGGTGATGGTCCGGTACAGATAGCCGAGGACCAGCGAAAGCACGCAGACGATGGCTCCGGCTTCGGAGGCGGTGGTCCAGCCCATGATGATGGACAGGAAAATCGTGGCTGGAATCAGCAGGGCGGCCCAGCCGCGCACGATGGCGAGCTTCAGTTTTTCAGCTGAGAAGGGGGTCCTTTCCTGGCGGAAGCCGTGTTTGCGGCAGACGATGGTGCCCATGATCATGAGGGCGATACCGATGACGATGCCAGGCAGGACGCCGCCCATGAACAGCTTCGCCACCGATGTATTGGTGTAATAGCCAAACAGGATGAAGAGGGTGCTGGGCGGGATGATCGGCCCCACAACGTTGGCGCAGGAGGTGAGGGATATGGCGTATTCCTTCGAGTAGCCGCGGTTGGCCATGTCGGGGATGAGGCTGACCCCGAGGGCGGCGGCGCAGGCGGTACCGGAGCCGGAAATGCTCGCCATCATCATCGCCGCCAAGACGTTCACATAGGTGAGGCCACCCTTGAGGGAGCCGACAATGGCGTCGGCCAGGTCGAGTATTCGTCTGGTTATGCCGGCCTTGTTCATGATTTCGCCGGCGAAGATGAAGAAGGGGATGGCCATCAGGGGAAAGGAGTCGACCCCGGAAAAAGTCTGCGAGGGAAAGAGGGTCAGCGGCACGCCCAGGTCGAAGATGTAAATGGTGGCGAGGCTGGCCAGGCCGATACTGACCGCCACGGGAATGCCAAGAAAGATGAGCCCAATAAGAATAAGGAAAATGGAAATAGATTCGGTCATGTCGGTCACCTTCTCAATCAATGGGTAAGGCATCGCCAGGACCGGCGTTGCCGCTGTCCGGAGAGCCGTTGCCGCTTCCGTGCAACGTTTCCCAGATGCTGGTCAGACATTCAAGCAACACAAAGAAGGCGCTGACGGGAACTGCCATGTAGGGCCAGAACATGCTAATCTGCATAACCGCCGACATCTGCCCGCGGTTACTGTAGGCGGAGCGGAGGCCGTATGCGAACAGCAGCGTGAAGAGCAGGCACACCGATACCATGACCATGATGTGCGCCTTTCTCCGGCCCTTCGCCGAGAGGTGCTCGGACAGGAGGGTCAGGCGGGTCTGCGTACCCTTCCGCATGCCGATGCCTATCAGCAGCAATGCCGCCCAAATCATGGAAAAGCGGGTGAGCTCCTCGGCCCATACCGTTTTCAGGTTGAGCCCGAAGGTCCGGTCCGTCACCCCGATGAAGGTGGCCAGGACCGCAATCAGGAATAGGATGGCGGCGATGTTCGGGAGCCACCGGTCCATGAAGTCGCGGGTTTTTTCCAGCACGGTATTTCTCCCTGGGCATGGCGCAGCGGCGGGCTTATGGACCTCCGCGGCATGGGTCAAATGAGTTTTCTTGCCTCCAGATCCGCGATTTGTTCCCGACTCATGCCGAGGAACGTGGAGAGGATTTCCGCGTTATGCTCACCCAGCCGGGGCGGAAGCTTTTCCAGGGCGCCGGGGGTTTTGGACATTTTTACGGTGATGCCGGGCAGGGATATTTTGCCGACGTTGTGATATTGCCGGTAAAGGATGGCTTCGCGGTGCTTGAACTGGGGATTTGCCACCAGATCCGCGACGTCGGCAATCTTCGACACGGGAATGCCGGCTTCGACCAGGCGGCGTTCAGCGTCGTCCACGCTCAGGCGGCCGATCCAGTCCTGGACTATCCCCTCCACTTCATGGATGCATTCCATCCGCTGGTTGGCGGTGTGGTAACGGGGGTTGTCGTTCAATTCCGGCTTACCCATCAGTTGGGCCAGCCGCTTGAAAAGGGGATCGGTCCCGGCATGAAGATAGATCATGCCGTCCAGGCACTTGAAGGCGTTGGCAGGGCCGGTTATGTTGTCGCGGTTGCCCCGGCGCGGCTGGACTCTGCCCGTCTCCACATAAAGGGGTACGGCGGTGGCGAGTAGGGAGAGAACGCACTCGATTAGGGAAATGTCCAGCCGTTGCCCCTGTCCGGTGTTTTTCTTGTGGAGCAGGGCGCTCAGGGTGCCGAAGGCGGCGTAGATGCCGGTAGTGAAATCCGCCACCCAGGAACCGGTCAGCAAGGGGTCGCCCCCGGCTTCGCCGGTAAGCCCCATCAAGCCGCCCATGGCCTGGCCGATGCAGTCGAAGGCGGCGCGGTCGCGGTAGGGCCCGTCCTGTCCGAAACCGGAAATGGAAGTCAGGACCAGGCCTGGATTGATCTCTTCCAGCTCCGCCGGCGCCAGGCCCATTTTGTCCAGGGTGCCGGGGCGGAAATTTTCGACCAGCACATCGGCCTTGGCCACCAGCCCCCGGATGATTTCGATGCACTCGGGGTGGTAGAAATCGAGCGCCAAGCCCCGCTTGTTTTTGTTGTACTGGGTAAAGTAGAGGCTGACTTGGTCCCGGCCTTTCCCGGCAAAGGGAAGCATGTTGCGGCTGGCGTCACCGCCCTTCCGGTTTTCCACCTTGATGACGTCCGCCCCCATGTCCCCCAGCATCATGCAGCAGTAGGGGCCGGCGATGAAACGCGACATGTCCAATACGGTTATGCCCTGCAACGGTCCAGCCATGGTCCCTCCTTGTATTGTGGCGACGGCTCTCTCTCTCTCTCTCTGGTGCCAAGACGGATTCACTCCGTCTCCAGCCGTGCCGGTTCCTGGGTGATTTCCGCGTGCAGCCATTTGCCGGCCGGATCGATCCTGCTGCGGATGAGCGTGAGATCCTCCAGCGACGGAGGCGGCGTTTCCGGAACCTCGGCCGGGATTTCCAAGGCGAAACCGGTTCTCGCAATCACCTGCTCCACGCTTTTCCCCGGGTGGACACTGGCCAGACGCATGCGCCCGGTTTGCGGGTTGAAGTCCATTACCGCGAGTTCGGTGAAAATCCAGGCCGGGCCGCCTCCCGGCAGGCCGGAACGGTCCCGGTTGCCGGCGGCGGAAATGTAGTCGACCTTTTCGACAAAAGTCCGCCGGTCGTGTTTCTGGATGGCGAAGACCCGCTTGGCATGGGCGGAGTGATCGGGTTGGGCCAGGGGGCCGGGGAGGCGGACCTTGGGCTGATGGTAGTCTCCGATGCAGACGATGTTGAAATTGCCGTACTGGTCCACCTGGGCCCCGGAGACGAAGCCTATGCCCATCTTGCCGCGTTTAAAAATGCACAAGGCTTCCTCTACGGTAATCTGGCTACGGCAGGGCCAGCGGATGAGGTCGGGTTCGAAATTGGTCCGGGGGATTAACTCCGCGTCCAGCACCGGGTCGAGAATGGGGCCGAACATGATGGTGTAATTCGGGGCGTGGCGAAGCTGCGCCAGGCGCGAGGCCACCGCGGGAATGCCTACGGCGCGGATAAACGCCGCCCCGCCCGTACCCACTCCGACGAAGCCCATCTCGCCGTCGCAAATATGGCGGGATACTTCCACCGCCAACAGTTCTTCCAATGCATAGTCCATAAGTTTCTCGCGAACTGGGGGCGCTTCCAACGTCAAGCCCTGTGGAAAGAACCCCGGGGCCAATGCTAAAAATCGGGCACATTTTACAACCGGGCGCTATCGGTGCGGGTGATGGCGGAGAGGCGCTCCTTGCCGATTTTGTCGAGATAGGCGCTCCAGTCGGCGCAGCCGTAAACGTGGGAGTCGAGGTAGGCCAGAAAGCCCTCGGAAGTGGCGCTCTTCTCCTGATACTCCCGCGCATGGGCGATGTCGAAGTCGTAACGCAGGTCGCAGGAATTGGGGTGGGCGCCGTAGGGGGCCAGAACCACCGCGTCCACAAACAGCTTGGTGAGCACGGTCTGGTGGTTGGTGCGGATTAGCTCCTCCTCGGGGATGAACTCCTCCACCGAAACGATGACCGTGCGGGCCGCCTTGCAGATCAGCATGTCCGTTTCGTTGTCCATCATGCGGACCGGATCCAACTGCACGTTCCCGTAGGGGTCGGCCCGGTGGGCATGCATTATCGCCACATCGGCGTGAAATGGCTGCAAGGCCACCCACTTTTCCCCGGTGAAGGGATCGGCGACCTCATGCTGATATTCGGGGTTCAATTGCAGATCGGTGTGGAGCGGCGTTTTCGAGAGGGCGTAGGGGGCGCCGGTGGCGGCGGCGCGGAAGCGGTCTATGGCGCAGGTCTCGGAATGATCCACATAACGGATGCGGCGCGCCTCGACCGCCCGCCGGAAGTTTTTGGCCAGGCCAACGTTCGACAGGCCGACATAGGAGGAATGCGCCTCGCGGACGCAACCGGCGCCGATCAACATATCGTAGTCTATGCCGTTGTTCCAACCGAACAGGGTGAGATCCCTTTTTTTCTGCCGAATTATCTCGTGGACCAGCGCCATGGGGTGACGGCGAATCAGGGAACCGGCGATGGCCAGCTTATCCCCGTTCTTGATCATTCCCACCGCTTGGGCCAGGGACATCCGCTTGTTGACTTTTTCCGGCATGAGACGTTCTCCTTCGACAAGGCGTTGCGTTGCGGGTGTGGTACGGACGCGGGAGATGGGTTGACTGGATTGTTATGTTTTTGTAATATCATTATAATAATATAATACATTCTGGCCTTCGTCAAGCAATAATTACATTTTTCCAGGAATTCATTTTCTCAGCCGGAATAAAAACAGGAGGGACGGATCCTTGGGCTCCTCGGCGTCGCCAGGGAAGGGTGGTTGGAAACGGCGTGATCGAGCGGCTTTCCGTCAACAGCGCTTTCTTTTTTCCGATTTTTGTGAGATGGTTGATTTTATGATTCGTATTGACAATTTTCTCCCTAACCCCCGCGCCTATCCGGCGCGTTGGGTGCCTGAAATTAAGGATATGGTGGTCTTACATTCTAGGCGTGAAGCTTATAAAGGCATGGTTCGGTGGTGGGACAAAATCATGGTTTGAAGAAAGTAGAACGCCCGCGTTGGAAGTGATGTTCGAACTTTCATCACGGACCTTGACGGAACGGTTGAATTCAAAGGAAAACAGTGGTTGTTGGCGCTGCGGGGATTCACTCATTTGGGGAGCCCCCCCCCTGAACCCCCGCAACCAACGGGGCACTAGACCCAATCGGCGCAAGCGGAAATGCTGCGCCGCCACCACCCCAGTACGAAAATCCCCCAGGCTACTCCCGCATCGTACCCATCTTCGCAAAGCGCGAATGCCACGACAACGCCTCATCCAAAAGCATCGGCGTATGCTTGCCAATCGAATGCTCCCTGGCCCGCTTGAAATAATCCATGAGCATCCCCCGATAATCCGGATGCGCACAATTCTTGATTATCGACTCCGCCCGTTCCTTCGGCGACAACCCCCGCAAATCCGCCAAACCCTGTTCCGTCACCACCACCTGCACGTCCTGCGTACCATGGTCGACATGGCTGCACATGGGGACAATACTGGAAATTTTCCCTTCCTTCGCGGTGGACGGCGTCATGAAAATCGAAATCGAGGCCGAACGCGCGAAATCGCCTGAACCACCGATGCCGTTCATGATTTTCGAACCCATCACATGGGTCGAATTGACGTTGCCGTAAATGTCGGCTTCGATGAGGGCGTTCATGGCGATGCAGCCGAGACGGCGGATGACTTCGGGGCTGTTAGACACGTCCTGCGGCCGAAGAACCAGTTTGCCGTGATAATCCTTCATGCTGCGGTTCAGTTCCCCCGCCATGTTCGGCGAAAACGAAAACGCCGTCGCCGAAGCCAGCTTCAATTTCCCCGCCTTCATTAGGGCGATCATTCCGTCCTGAATCACTTCGGTGTAGGAGGTGAGGTTTTCGAAGGGCGAGTCGTTGAGGCCATGCAGGACGGCGTTGGCGATATTGCCGACGCCGGATTGGAGCGGAGTCAGGTTTTCCGGCAGGCGGCCCTTTTTCACCTCGTGCGCCAGGAAGTCGATGATATTGGCGGCGATTTGCTTCGAGGCGGCGTCAGGGGGGGTGAAGGGAAGGTTGCGGTCGGGGAGTTCCGTCTCCACCACCGCCACCACCTTGTCCGGGTTGACCCTGAGAAAACGCTCGCCGACCAGGTCGCCCGGCTTCACAATCGGAATCGGCTTGGTGTTGGGGAAGCGTTCGACCCGGTAAATGTCGTGGATGCCCTCCAGCGCCTCGTTCTGCCAGGAATTGACCTCAAGGATGACCTTCTCGGCCTGGTCCAGCCAGGACTGGTTGTTGCCGATCGAGGACGACGGGACCAGCTTGCCGTCCGGGCGAATGGCGGTGACTTCAATCAGCGCCACGGCGCAAGGCCCGAAGGCGCCGTGGGAAGTGAGGGGGGCGGCGGTGGAGAGGTGGTTGTCGAAATACTTGGCGTCCCCGGCGTTGATGCGGTTACGCAGGACCGGGTCGGACTGGTAGGGCATGCGCATGCCGATGCCGTTGACTTCGGCGAGGGCGCCGTCCAGCTCCGGCCCCGTGGAGGCGCCGGTCCAGAGGTTGACCTTGAATGCTTTTCCTTCGTCGGCGGCTTTCTTGATTCTCTTGGCCAAAGCGCCCGGGACGGCCTTGGGGTAACCCGACCCGGTGAAGCCGCTGGCGCCGATGCTGTCGCCGGGTTTAATCAGTTCGGCCGCTTCTTCGGCGGACATGATTTTCTTCTTCATTTTGTCGCAGGAAACTCTTCCGTGATCGATCACCAATCGCTCCTTTATCTATGGGCTTTTTATACCGGTATCGGCTTGAAATGGTGCTTTCGTAATTCGTGCGTGTC
>JAVBTZ010000044.1:0-8918 GCA_031555915.1 Planctomycetota bacterium | reverse complement strand
AACAACAAGCCCAAAACGGAAATCAGCAAGAGACAGGCGAACATGGTGGGCGTGTCGATAAAGGCTTGCGCCTCTTTCAAAAGAAACCCGAGCCCCTGGTCGGAGGCGATGAACTCGCCGACAATCGAACCGACGACGCACATGGTGGCGCTGATTTTAAAACCGGAAAAAATGAAGGGCAGCGAATTGGGGATGCGAATCTTGGTGAAAACCTGCAGCTTCGTCGCGTTCAGGTAACGGACCAGATCGAGGAGGTCGTCGTCCACCGCCCCCAGACCGGTGGCGGTGTTGATGACCACCGGAAAAAACGCCACCAATACCGCAATCAGCATGTTGGGGAGAATCCCGTAACCGAACCAAACCATGAACAGGGGCGCCAGGGCGATTTTCGGCAGCGAATTGAAAAAGACGATGAGGGGAGTGATGATTTTCCTGAGCCAGTTCGACCAGGTGATAAGGATGGCAAGGCCGATACCGAAGACGGCGGTGGCTATGAAACTTAGAAAAATCTCCAGAAAGGTGGCGGCGATGTGACGCGGCCAATGGTACTTGGCCGCCATTTCCGGGTCCAACAGCCGTGAGAAAACCGCCAAGGGGGACGGCAGGACAAAAACCTTAATCCCGAAGCCGACCACCACCGCCTGCCACAAGCTGAGAAACGCCAACAAACACACCGGCTTCAACCAGTGCCTGCGGCAGAATCTCTTGAGGCCGGCCATGCTCATGCAACGCTCCCGACTATATTTTTTCCTTCTCCGGCAAGTCCCGGCCGATCTCCTCCACCCGATAGCCGAAACCGGTTTCGCCAATACTGGCCAGATTCACGACTCCGTCACGCCGGGTGTACAGGCCGGGATGCACCTTCGCCTCGGGGCTGGACGCCTCGGGATAGAACTGCATGGCGTTCGTCTCCACCCCCATGATGGTGCCGACCCGCGCAGCCAGGAGAAGGTGAGGAATTTGCGCCAACATGGGATTGGTGAGATCCTGCACCATCAGGGTCATCCCGTGGGACTTGGCCCAACAGGCGGTGAGGAGCGCCCCGGTTTGCGTTTTGCAGGTCTTCAGGGCGACGCCGGTCCAGCCGAGCTTCCGCCCGAGCGCCACATGTCGCCAGTCGTGGGCGCTCTCATCCATGAACAAGGGCTTCCGGGCCGAGACCGAATGCACGTCGATTTGGTGATTGGGAAGGTCATAGGGGAAGGGCTGCTCGACATAGAGAATCATGCCGTACAAACGCGGATACGCCAACAGCAGCCGGTCCAGTATGTCGTTGACATAGGCCGTATCCCGAACGGTGCAGTTAAAGTCGGCGGTAAGCCAGTCCACTCCGTTCTCAATGGCGATGGCGCCAACCTCCAGCAAACGCCGGTAGTCCCAAACCATGTCGTTGCCGGTAAGTTTGACCTTCAGGCATTTCAGGCCGTCCCGGTCAATCCAGTCCGCCAGCAACACCGGATAGCCGTCCCTGGGTTCGTTACCCAGCAGCTGGTCCGGGGTCAGGACATCCTTGCCGCCCACCAGGTGCCAGGCCCAGAGTTCGACCGGTGGCTGGGCCACCAGAAAATCGGCCGGATATTTACCCTTGAACCTCTCCCCGTATTCCGGCCCGAAATACCAGGACAAATCCCGGTTCATGTGGCGGGCGTCATAGGTATCGTAGACGAATTCACCCAACAGGGAGGCATAGGCGTCATGCACCGCCAAATCGAAAAGGGAAAAACAAACCAGAGCCGCCAACCAGGGCATGGACTCGCGTCCGGCCCGCTCCCGGCTGTTGAACGTTTCAAGCAGCGTCGGCAATTCCTTCTCAAGGAAGATGTAGCCAAGCTCCATCGGGTGGCCGCTCACGGCAAAGCTCTTCACCGAACCGGCCAACCGCCGGGTGAAAGCCTTCAACGCCGCATCACGTTCGGCATAACCCAGTCCCGACGGCCAAACCCAAGCCACCGACAACGGCGTCTCGCCCCAGCCAACCGCCTCTTCGCCGGCAGCGTTACGCACGGTGACGCGGGTTCGGGCACAGGTGGTGTGGGTGGTTATTTCCGGCCCGAACTTGAGCGGAATCCTGGTGTGGACGGGAATAAAATAGAGATCGCAGTCAATTACGCGAATGTCAGTCGGTTTAGCCATACCTGTACCATACCGCATTTCATTATTTTGTCAATATCATTGACAAAATAATTTTCAGCGGATAAAAAGACAGTTCCGCAAGCGACGTATACCGGTATAGAGTTTATTCCATCCTTAGGAAAGGAAGCTGAAACGTGGCGAACGGCAAGTGCGAGGTTCCCGGCGCCGAGGCGAAAACGGCGAACGAAATCCTGGCCTGCATCGAACGGGACGGCCCCATCTCCCGCGCCGACGTGGCGAAAAAACTCGGCCTCAGCCGCACCACCATCTCCACCCTCATGGTCCGCTTCATCCGGCAGGGTTTGGTGTCCGAACTAGAAGGCGACCCCAAAGGCCGCGGCCGGCCCGGTATCCCGGTGGAAATGAACAGCGCGAGCTGGTTCTGCCTGGGAGCCGAGTTCTTCTCCAACCGCTGGGTCTTTGTCCTCGCCAACCTCAAAGGGGAGGTGATCGACACCCATATCCTCCCCACCGTGTCGGGGACTCCCGACGAATTCGTCGGCGTCCTAATCGCTGGCCTGCGGCAAATGGCGGCCAAGGCCCCGGGACGGCTGTTGCCGGCGGTCGGGGTGGGGGCGCCCGGCGTGGTTGACTGGGAGAAGGGTTACATCGTAAGGGCCGACGATCTGGGATGGAAACAGGTGGAGATTGGCCGCCCGGTCGAGGAAGCCACCGGCTTTGCCGCCTTTGTCCTGAACCGTAACCGCGCCGCCGGCCTGGCGGAAGCCCGCTTCGGCCAAGGCCGCGACTCCGACGTTTTCATCTATATCGGGGTGGGAACCGGCATCAGCGCGGCGGTGATGGTGGAGGGAAACCTGCTGCACGGGATCAGCTACAGCGCCGGGGAAATCGGCCACCTAATCCTACGTTCCGACGGTCCCCCCTGCCGCTGCGGCAAGCGGGGCTGCCTGCAGACCCTGGCCGCCGAGGAGGCGATGGTCAAGAAATTCCGGGAAATCGCGGCAAAAGGAGGGGTGAAGCCAAGCTCGCAACTTGGCCGCCAACTCGCCAAGGGAGGGACCATCACCGGCGAGATGCTGGCCTTCGCGGCAATTCAGGGGGATCCGGCGGCACAGGAGTGCCTACGGGAATCGGCGCGATATCTCGGCATGGCCGCGGGGCTACTCATCACCGCCTTCAATCCGGAGAAGATCATCATCGGGGGGCCCCTGGTCAGGGCCGGAACGCTGTTGGTCGATTACGTGCGGGAGGAAGCCGAAAAATGGGCTTTGGACTATTCCTACGCCTTCAGTAAAATCGAAGCCAGTCAACTCGGCGAATACTCCGGCGCCCTAGGGGCGGCTTGCCTGGTGCTTAGGCACAAGTTGGAATTAAGCAAGGAAGAGTAGGCTCCAAACCCCCTCACTTCCGTACCGGTTTCCCCAATTCGGCCAACATTGCCATGAACCGGCGGCCGTATTCGGCATAATTCTGCCGCCGCTTTTCCGCGCTCGAGGTTAGCTCGGCATGGTGGAACACCACTTCCATATGGGGCTCAATGGAAAAACCGCCGTCGTAACCGGTGTCCAGGAGATCCTTGACAATCCGCCTGACGTCGCCGTCACCCTCCCCGGGGTAGGTGTAACGTTCCTCCCCGGTCGCGTCAAGCCAACGCCCGTCCTTGATATGCACGTAGACAATGTGCTCCCGCACCGCCCGGTAAAACTCCCAGGCCGACTGCCGGGGATAGGGATAAGGGCGGGAGAAATCCGGCGTCAGCGGCGGGTTGCCGGTGTCGAAGACCAGCTTCAAACCGGGGACTTCCCGCAACAGCCGGAGGGTCGCCTCCACATCCATGCCGCCGTAGTTGAGACAATTTTCATGCACCGGCGTCAGCCCCGCGTCCGTAAAGCGGCGGCAGATTTCCCTTAAGCGGCGAAAGCGTTCCTTCTCCATTTGATCCGGCAGCGCCCTCCCCTCCTTATCCAGAAAAACGGCGTAACTCATGATGCGCACCATGGGGGCGCCGAGGCGCCGCATCCTGCGGACTGCCCGGTCGACCGCCGCCAGGGTCGGGGTAAAGTCCTCCAAAACCGTCTTCCCCCAATTGGCGATAGTGGAACCGAGGCAACTCACCCGCACCCCCGCGTCCGCCAACTGCGCCGCCGCGCGGTCGAAGGCGGTCTCTTCCAGGTCGTTCACATTGATGCCGTCGACCGAGCGGATTTCGATATGCTCCCAGCCGAGTTCCTGGGTGACCGCGATTTGCCCCGCCAGGTCTTCGGCCGCTTCATCCGCGAATCCGCTGAGAAACATCCCGTCTCCTTTATTTCGTTATGCCGCTTTCGGCTTGAAAATGAGCTGCTTAAGAGGCCGCCCGAACAGGGTGAGGAAAATGGCCGCCACCAGAATTAACGATATCGGGGTCGAGAAGAACGGGAGGAAATTGCCGTTGTTGAGAAGAAGACCCCGGCGGAGGTTCTGATCGATCATCGGCCCCAGGATGATCCCAAGGATCAGCGGCGTCTCGGGGTAGCCCAATTTCCGCATGGGGAAGCCGATCAAACCGAAAAAGACCATCACCAGCAAATCGAAGAACCGCCCGTTGATGGCGAAAGTACCGATGGAACAGCAGACAAACACGCAAGGCATGAGAATGGCGTTTTTGATGGAGAGGATCTTCAAAAGCGGCTTGACGATAGTCAGCCCCAGGATAAACATGGCGCAGGTGGCCCAGAAAAACATGGCCGAGAATTCATAGATATACTGCGGGTTCTCGATCATGATGAGCGGTCCCGGCCGGATGTTATGCAGGTACAGGGCCGCCAGCAAGACCGCCGCCGGCGGGCTCCCCGGTATGGCCAGGGCCAGAACCGGCACCAGGGCGCCCCCCACACAGGCGTTGTTGGCCGTTTCCGACGCGATAAGACCCTCGACCGCCCCCTTACCGAAACGCTCGGGGTGTTTATTTGAACGTTTCTCAAAGTCGTAAGCGACGTATGACGCCACGTTTTCGCCCACGCCCGGGATAATCCCCACCACCACGCCGATAATGCCGGAACGGATGATATTCACGGCGTTCGACCAGATGGCGCCAAAACTGGGAAGGACCCGGCCGAGCTGCTTGATGCTTTCCTTCACGTCCGGCTTCGCCAGATTGTCGAGGATTTCCACAAAGCCGTAGGTGCCGACCAGCACCGGAATGATGTCGAAGCCGGCGTAGAGGGCGGAAATATCGTAGGTGAAGCGGGGGTGTCCCTGGATGGCGTCCATCCCGACGAAGGAAAGGATTATCCCGAAAATGCCGGCTATCCAGCCCTTGACGGGATCCTTGGCGGCGGTGAGGTTGCCGCAGATGGCGACGCCGAATACGGCCAGCCAGAAAATTTCGTAAGACTTGAATTCGAGCGCGAGATCCCCCAGAACCGGCGTGAAGAAGGACAGGGCAAACAGCCCCACCACCGATCCCAGGAACGACGCCGTCGTGGCGAGGCCGATGGCCTCGGCCCCCTTGCCGCTACGGGCCAGGGGGTAACCGTCCAGGCAGGTGGCGGCGCTGGCGGGAGTGCCGGGAATGTTCAGGAGAATCGCCGACCGCGAGCCGCCGTAAATCGCCCCCACGTAAATGGCCACCAGGGTGACAATGGCGTGGTTCGGACTCCAGCGGAAGGTGAGGGTGGTCAAGAGCGCCACCCCCATGGTCGCGGTCAGCCCGGGCAGCATGCCGATGATGATGCCCAACTGGGTCGCGACCAGGACGATGATGAGATTATATACGGAAAACTGATCGATTATCGCCTGGGCGAGATGAATTGCCCCCATGCATCCCCCTCTTATTCAAGGAAGCGGAACCAAAAAAACCTTCTTAAACAGATACCACAAGCCAAAACCGACGACGACCGAAATAATCAGGCTCCGCCACCAGGTCCCGGCCTTGAAGTAGAGCATCATGGCGAAAAGAAACAGGATGCTGGAATACAGAAAAGTGATGACGTTCATCAAGTACAAAAACGCCGCCACCATGGCCAAAACCACCAAAAAGCGGATGGTCGTCGGCGCCTGCAAAAACGCCCGCGCTTTGTCCCCGGTCAAGGCAAGCCGGCTCCCGCCTTCGCGTATGCTGCGGACCAGGACCAGGAGACTGAAAACGATTAGCAATCCGCCGAAAAAAGCGGGGGGAAAACCGGGCCGGGCATAACTCCCCCACGATTCGAAAATCGGCATGCGGAGAGACTCGACAATCGTGACCATCCCGATGCAGATAAAAATAATTGCCGAAATGAAATCGGCCCTGGAACCGGTGCGGTTCTCCCGACCGACGATCACCCTTTCCTCAGTCGGATTATCCGTCGGCTCGACCGGGTTGACGGGCTCGCTTTCTGCCATGCTTGGCCTTTCGAAAAAATAGGCGAGGCGAAATGATATACCGACGACACCTTGAAAAAGTGAATTTCACCACAGAGACACAAAGAGTACAGAGAACCACAATTTTATTTAGTGCCTCCAAAAAATGCGGTTCTCTGTGTCCTTTGTGACTCTGTGGTGAAATATACCGATATAAGATCAGCGAAGACCATTACGGCTTGGGAATGCCCAGGGTTTCGGGGTTGACCTTGATTTGCCCCGACTCGTACAGCAGCCAGCCGTAAAGCGAAGTTTTGTCCGCAATGATTTTGTCGGCGTCTGCGCCCTGGAAGTTTACAGCCACGCAGGCTTTCTGGGCGGCCATGTCCTTCAGCGCCTTGGATGCCGCCGCTTTGTCGAAGGCTTTGGAAATGGTGGCGGTGACGTCGGCGGGTGTGTCCTTTGGCAGGAACAGGCCGAAATAGAAGGCGACCGGCGGGTAACCCTTGATGTAGTCGGTGACCGGGGGAATCGTGCCGTAGCCGTCGATGACGAGCGGCTTGTCGCTCATGCAGGCGATGGCGCGGAGGCGCTTGGCGCGAAGCATGTCAGCGACTTCGTTCGAGAGCTGCATGATGACTTCGCTCTCGCCCGCGACCGTCGCGACCACGGCCGGATTGCCGCCGTTGTAGGGGATGTGCTTGTACTTGACCCCGGCCTGCTTGGCGAAGACCTCGGCTGCGATGTGGCCGCCGGCGCCGACGCCGGCGCTGGCGACAGGAACCTCACGGGTCTTGAAGGCGTTGATGAGGCTGGCCCAGTCGGTGATGTTCGACTTGGGGTTGACGCAAATTACCGAGACGGTGGAGACGGCGAAGAGACCCTGCCAATCCTTATGGGAAATTTTCGGGGTCAATTCCTGCAACTGGTACAGGGCCTGGTTGGCGTCGGCGGAACCGACCCAGGTGTAGCCGTCGTGGGGCGCGTTGTAGGCACTGATGCTGCCGGTGGCGCCTGACGCGCCGGGCTGGTTGACGACCGCGATCTGCACCCCAAGGGGGCCTTCCATTTCCGATGCCAGAATGCGCGCGGTCAGGTCGGACGATCCGCCCGCGCCCCACGGCACGATAAGGTTGATCATCTTGTTCGGCTTCCACTCGCCCGCGCCCACCGACAAAGCGACCAGACACAGCGCCGCCAACATCAGACTGAGTTTCTTCATCCCGAATTCTCCTTTGCAAATGAAACGGATTAAATTGAAATGACCCATCGGAGGCTTTGCAAAGCGCCGATTTAACCGCCAATCGTCACTTTGTAAAAAACGTTTTCACCCGTATTTCATGGGTTTTTATATTTACAAAACCGCCAGGCGGCAGTTTGAACGGGGATCTGGTAAAAGTTCGGCAAGTGGACTTTTCGAAAAATCGAGCGGCGGTTGGCTCGATTTTCTCAAAAAGTCAACAGCAAGGAATTACAGTATACCCTCATTCCGATTTAGTCAAGGCGATTTACATATTCACCGCCCACTTTTTTCTTGGCAACGCAAAAAGCCCGCGGTATCGGCCAGCACCTGCTCGGGATGTTCAGGCAGGCTGAATATCTCCAGGGAAACCCAACCCTGATAGCCGTTATTTCTTAGAACCGCAAAAGCGGGGTCGAAGCCGCGGCTGGCGGCGCTGGGCCAGCCGCCGTCCAGCGTGTTCAGGTGCACGTGGCTGATAATGGGCCAATGCCGTTCGAGAAGCCGCTCCCACGGCTCCGATTCGTCGGCCACATTATGAAAGTCGAACATGCCGGACAGGCCGGGATTGTTCGCCCGGGCCAGAAGGGCCTCGACTTCCGCCAGAGTGTTAAGGATATCGGTGACGCTGGCCGGCAGGGCTTCGGGGAGAATTTTCACGGAACAGGCCGCCGCCTTCCGGCCGGCCGCCGCCAGGCCGTCCAGAAAATACTCCATGGCTTCGGCATGGGGGATTTCCCCGGCCCGCCGCTGCTGCGGGGAACCGAAAATCAGGTTGCCGCCCCCGAGTTCCCCCGCCGCCTCAATGAGCATTTCGAGATGTTCCCAAGATTTTTTTCGAATCGACGGATCCCTGGCCGTAACATGCAGGCCGGGCGGTTGAACAAAGAGCCAGTGCATGCCGGCGAAAGCCAGGCCGCTGGCCGCCAGACCGGACCGGGCGGTCTCGATCCCCTTGGCGACCGCCGCCGGCGAGAAGTCGCCAAACAGGGTATAGGGGGCGAGTTCGAGGCCGTGAAAACCGTGTTTGGCGGCCAAATCGGCGGCGCGGGCAAATTCCATCGTCCCGAACAGCTCGTTACAAACGGCGTAGCGCATGGCGGACTCCTAATAGTCACCCTAATCCTACTACGCGACTGTTGTGGGAACCGCCTCCACAACAGTCGTGTGATCAAAAGGTTGCATGGTAAAGGGAATTCCCGGCGGTTTTTCGCCAGCGCCCCTTGGGTCGCCGATAACCCTAACTTCATGCGGCATTTGC
>JAVBTZ010000161.1:0-21223 GCA_031555915.1 Planctomycetota bacterium | reverse complement strand
CTAAAAATGCTCTTTTGCCCGGATACTTCGTCTGGGCTTCGCTCTCGCGTTTTGTAACACAAACCACCACCGCGTGTTACAAAACGCTGCCGCTACGCCCTTCCTCGTCTGCGGGCAAAATAGCTATTTTTAGAGGTGCCCCCCAGTTGTTTGCAAGTACCATTTTATTGTTGTGAAGTCTCATTTCAATACCGAGGATGTTATGCCACAGCCGAACGATGCACGTCGCCTGATAAATCTCCTGCGGGACGGCGCCAAATTGTCCCGTGAGGGTTTCCTTATCCTCCTGACGGAAGCTGGGCCTGCCGACAGAAACTACGCCCAAGGCCTGGCCCGCGCCCTTTGCGAACGGATATTCGGCGACAAGATTTACTTGCGGGGGCTGATCGAGTTCACGAATTACTGCCGGAACGACTGTTATTATTGCGGCATACGCGCTGGCAACCGCCGGGCCGAGCGTTACCGCCTGACCGGGGAGGAAATCCTCGCCTGCTGCCGCGAGGGGTATGCTTTGGGGCTGAGGACCTTTGTCCTGCAAGGGGGCGAGGACCCGGGCTTCAATGACGCCAGGCTGACGGAAGTGGTGGCAGCCGTCCGCGCCGAATTCCCCGACTGCGCCATCACCCTGTCGGTCGGCGAGCGTCCCCGGGCGGTTTATGAAGAGTGGTTCAGGGCCGGCGCCAACCGTTATCTCCTGCGCCATGAAACCGCCGCCCCCGACCATTACGGCCGGCTGCATCCGCCGGTTCTATCGCTCGCGAACCGGCTCCGCTGCTTGCGGGATTTAAAGGCAATCGGCTACCAGACCGGCTGCGGGTTTATGGTGGGGTCGCCCAATCAAACGGCGGCGGATTTGGCCGAGGACCTGTTTTTCCTTCAGGATTTCCAGCCGCACATGGTGGGGATTGGCCCGTTCATACCGCACCGGGACACCCCGTTCGCCGACCGGCCGGCCGGCGACGTCGAGACGACCCTGTTCCTGCTGGCTTTGGTCAGGTTGCTGTTGCCGACGGCGTTAATCCCGGCGACGACCGCCCTGGGGACGCGGGAGGAGGGCGGCCGCGAGCGGGGGATTCTGGCCGGGGCGAATGTGGTGATGCCGAATTTGTCGCCGGCGGCGGCGCGGGGGAAGTACCTTCTTTACAACGACAAATTGACCAGCCGCGCCGAAGCGGCGGAAAACCGGGCGGAATTGGCGAAACGGCTTAACGCCATCGGCCGGCGCGGGGTGACGGAACGGGGGGATCATGCGGTTTTTTGCCGGTAACGAGTGCATTGTACCTTAAGGTACAATACACGAGGCGCAATTGTGAAAAGGTCTATTTCACGGCGCCTTTTCCCCCGGCCGCAAGGCCTGGGCCTTTTGGAAAAAGGCTTCGTCGCCGAAATTTCCCGACTTCATGGCCAGGGCAAGACCCTGTTCCGCAGCCAAAACCCAGGACACGCCAGGCGCAATCTGCGGCCCGATTTGAAAAGCCCTGACCTCCAGGGCGGCGGCTACCGCACCCGACGTTTCCCCCCCGGCGACAATAAATGACGAGAACCCGCTCCCGGCCAACAACGGCGCCAGCTTAGCGAAAAATCCCTCCACCGCCGCGGCCGCCCGCGTCCCGCCGTGCCGGGCCTGGATTCTCCCCAGTTCCTCCGGTCCCACCGTGGCGTTCACCATGGGGGCGGGCGAGTCGGGGGAAATGGCCCGGGCCCAAGCCGCCGCCTGGGAGGCGTAGGCGGCGGCGTCCGGCAGGCATTTATCCGCCTCCACCCGAAACTCCGGCGCCAGCTTTCGATAGCAGGCGGTTTGCCGGTTGGTCATCTCCGAGCACGAACCCGAGAGAATAATCGTTTTTCCCCGGGGAAAATGCCATTGCGCCTGCCCCAAGTCCTTGACCAAACCATCCCGCCGCAACCTTCCTGCCAGGGCAGCCGCAAGGCTGGAACCACCGGTCAGGAACACCGCGTCCCGCAGCGCCCCGGCGTAAACATCCAGTTCCGCCTCGGTCCCGCTGTCGAGAACCGCATACGCCACCCCGTCCCGCCGCAACCTTTCCAGCTCCCGCCTCACCTCGCCTTCGCCCTTGGCCAGCGTCTGCCAACCGAGTAAACCGGCTCTCCCCCTCGCCTGCGCTTCCATCAGTCTGGGGATGTTCGAGTCGGTCATCGGATTCAGGGGATGCCGCCGCATGCCCGTGTCCGCCAGGGGAACGCCATTGACCAGCAGGTTGCCGTCCCGCACCGTGCGGCCGTTGGCCGGCAAGCTGGGGCAGAGTACGGTAAATGGCACGAGAAGAGCCGACATCAAGGCGTCGGTGACCGGCCCGATGTTCCCCTTGGGGGTGCTGTCAAAGGTCGAACAGTATTTAAAGTAGAAGCGCTGGCAGCCTCTGGCCTGCAACCACCGCAAGGCGGCCAGCGAGTCCCTGACCGCCGCTTCCGCCGGCGTGGAGCGGCTTTTCAAACTGATGACGGCGACGTCCGCAGCGACGGCGGCGTCTTCAGGCCGGGGAATACCCGAATATTGCACGACGGACAGCCCCTCCGCCGCGATGAATCCGGCGATATCGCTGGCGCCGGTGAGATCGTCCGCAATGACCCCAAGCAGCATAACCAGGTTCCTTTCCGCGCAAAGGCAGGATGGGTAATGATGTTCGTTGTTGCAAAAAGACGAGCGCTTTCGTTAAATTTTACCGCGATACCCCACTCGTTATAGGGCAAATTCGCGCCGACCTGCAAATAAATTCTGGCAAGGGTTTGACAGGGGGAAATTTATCGGGTACAATAAACATATTAGAACATAACTGCACACCATCAATCATCGGAGCCGCCATGCTCGCCGCCGAACGCATAGTGCGCATAAACGATCGTCTCGCCAAAACCGGCGCGGTAAAAGTCGACGCGCTCGCCAGCGAATTCGGGGTCAGCGAAATGACCATCCGCCGCGACCTGGAAAAGTGCCTGCGTAGCGGCAAAGTGCAACGCTGCTACGGCGGCGCCTTCCTCAAAAGCGAAATCGAGCCCGAAGCCGCCTACGAAGACAAACAAAGCAAAAACCGCCAAGGGAAAGTTTGCATCGCCGACCACGCCGCCGCCCTGGTCGAGGAAGGCATGGCCGTATTTCTCGACGCCGGCACCACCACCCTGGAACTCGCCAAAAAACTCGGCGCCAAACCCAACCTGACCGTGGTCACGAACGACCTCGAAATCGCCCTGGCCCTCCGCAAAAGTTCCGCCGACTTAATCATGCTTGGCGGCCTCATCCAGAAAACCACCGGCTGCACCTTCGACGACATCGCCAAAAACAACCTCGCGTCACTCCGCGTCGACCTGGCTTTCCTGGGCGTCATGTCCATCGACTCCGACTTCGACACCTTCACCCCGACCATAGAAAAAGCCGCCTTCAAACGCGCGGTCATGAACATCGCCGGCCACACCTATCTCCTCGCCGACAGCGATAAATTCTACCGCCGGTCCCTCTTCAAAGTAAACAATCTTTGCGACTACACCGCCCTCGTCACCGACCGCGCCTTCGACCCCGCGGAACTGGAAGCCATGCGCGATAAGGAAATTAACGTCATCGTGGCGGAAAAACCGCCGCCGCACAATTGAACCGCCGTCTGAATGATTTGCCCCATTCCAGCTGCCTCAGCCTCCGACCCCGCCGTATCCTTCCCCGCGCATAGTTCAGACGGACCGTTCCCAAGCCACTTTCACAGGAGGTCCGATATGTCACGTTGTCTTGTCGTAGCCGACGATCTGACCGGCGGAAACGCCACCGGCGTGCGCCTGAGCAAGACCGGCCTCAAGACCTGCACCGTCCTGGACCCCACCCGACCGCCCGAAGGCGCCGCCAAGGACTGCGACTGCCTGGTCTGCTCGGTCGACAGCCGCGGCCTGGACGCGAAAAGCGCCTACGACCGGGTGTTCCAGGCCACCCGCCGCCTTGGCTCCCCCGACGTCAGGCTGTACGCCAAACGCATCGACTCGACTCTGCGCGGCAACCTTGGGAGTGAAACCGACGCCATGCTTGACGCCCTGAATGGCGGCCACCTGGCCGTCGTCGCCCCCTGTTTCCCCCAGGCGAACCGCATTCTCCTGGGCGGCCACATGGCCGTCAACGGCATACCGCTCCACCGCACCGAAGCCGCCATCGATCCCAAAACTCCGGTCACCCTATCGAACGCGGTCGAACTTTTCCGCTCCCAGACGAAATACCCGGTGGAGCTGGTGGGGATTGACCAACTGGCGGAGGGGGAAGCGCGGCTGGCCGAAAAAATCCGCAACCTGCGGGCGCGTGGGGTTCGCATCGCCATTTTCGACTGCGTCGGCATGGACGACCTGGAGACGATCGCCGGCGCCGTCGTCGCGAGCGGCGTCCCCTTCATCGCCGTCGATCCCGGCGTCTTCACCGGCATCGCCGCCCGGCGCCTACTCAAGCCGGCGGCCGGCGCCAAAACCGACCAGCGCATCGTGGTCGCGGTCGGCAGCACCAACGCCGTCGCCTTCGCCCAAACCGAGGATTTCCTCGCCAACCACCAAGTGCTGGCCGTCTACATGAACGTCGCCGAAGTGCTGGAGTCGCCGGAACGGGCCGAAGCCGAAGTCGCCAGGGTGGCCGGGCGCATCCTGAACGGCTGCGACAGCTTCGAATTGTGCGCCGTCATCTCGGAAGGCATCCGGCCCGAGTGCCGCGTCCCCTTCGGCCCCTACCTGGAACGTTTCCGCTGTTCCGTCGACGCCCTCTCCGACCGCATCAACTGCGCCATCGCCGAGGCGGTGGCTAGGCTGATCGACGGCGGTAAAAACTTCTCCGGCGTCTATTCCTGCGGCGGCGACATCACCGTGGCCGTCTGCCGCCGTCTCGGGGCCGACGGGATAATGCTCTTTGACGAAGTCCTCCCCCTCGCCGCCTACGGCGCCCTGGTCGGCGGCCCCCACGCCGGCTTCAGGATTATCACCAAGGGGGGAATGGTGGGGGACAAAAGCGCCATCGGAACCTGCATCGGCTACCTTAGAAACAAGTTAGGAGAATGAATCATGCTGGAAGAAAAACCGCTAATCGCCATCCCCCTTGGCGACCCCGCCGGCATCGGGCCGGAGATTGTCGTCAAGTCCCTGGCCGCGCCGGAAGTCACCGGCGTCGCCCGCCCGGTCGTGGTGGGAGACCGTAACGTGGTGGCGGACGCCATCGCCTTCACCGGCGCCAAACTGTCGGTCAATTGCCTCGACCGGCCCGGCCAGGGCGACTACCGGCCGGGCGTCCTCAACCTGATTTCCCTCGACAACATCGACAAGAACCGCCTCCGCCTGGGGGAGGTAAGCGGCATGTGCGGCAAGGCCGCCTACGAATACATCGCCAAAAGCATCGAACTCGCCAATTCCCGCCAGGTCGCCGCCGTCGCCACCACCCCCATCAACAAGGAATCCCTCAAGGCCGGCGGCGTCGACTTCATCGGCCACACCGAAATCTTCGGCGCCCTCACCAACACCCCCGACCCCCTGACCATGTTCGAGGTCCGCGGCCTCAGGGTGTTTTTCCTGACCCGGCACATGTCCCTCCGCAAAGCCTGCGACGCGGTCAAGAAGGAACGCATCATCGACTACGTGAAGCGGTGCAACCAGGCGCTGCAACAGCTCGGCGTCGGCGAAGGCACGATGGCCATCGCCGGCCTCAACCCCCACAGCGGCGAACACGGCCTGTTCGGGGACGAAGAGGTGCGGGAGGTCGAGCCGGCGGTCAAGGAGCTGCTGGCCATGGGCTACCGGGTGGCGGGGCCGATTGGGGCCGACTCGGTGTTTCACCTGGCTTTGCAGGGGCGGTTTTCGAGCGTCCTGTCCCTGTACCACGACCAGGGCCATATCGCCACCAAGACCCTGGATTTCGAACGCACCATCGCGGTTACCTGCGGCATGCCGATTCTCCGCACCTCGGTCGATCACGGCACCGCCCTGGATATCGCGGGCAAGAACATCGCCAGCCCGGTCAGCATGATCGAGGCCATTCTTATCGCGGTGAAATATTGCCGCAATTTCCAATAGGAGGGAAGACATGGGAACCACCGCAGTAACCGCAATTTCGGGTTCGCAGTTGATCGCCGCGTTTTGCATCGGTATCGCGCTTCTAATTTTCCTGGTGCTGGCCACCAAGATTCACGCCTTCCTGGCCCTGATCGCCAGCGGCATCGTCATCGGGCTGATCGCCGGCCTCTCGACCGACGCCACCGTCAACGCCATCACCGGAGGCTTTGGCGGCACCCTCTCCAGCATTGGCATCATCATCGGCTTCGGGGTCATGATGGGGCAGCTCTTCGAAGTCACGGGAGCGGCGGAAAGGATGGCCCGAACCTTCCTCAAACTCTTCGGCAAGGGTAACGAGGAATGGGCCCTGGCCGCGACCGGCTACATCGTCTCCATTCCGATTTTCTGCGACTCCGGCTTTGTCATCCTGGTTTCCCTCGCCAAGGCCCTCGCCAAGGAAAGCAAGAAGTCCATCGTCGCTCTCGGCATCTGCCTCGCGGGCGGCCTCGTCACCACCCACGTCCTGGTACCGCCCACACCGGGTCCCCTCGGCGTCGCCGGCACCTTCGGGGTCGACCTTGGGAAATTCATCCTGATCGCGATGGCCCTCTCCGTCCCCATCGTCATCGCCGTTGCCATCTACGGCATGTGGCTGGGAAAACGCATTTACCAGCTCCCCGCCGACGACAACGAAAACTGGGTCCGCCCCCCCTACCAGCAACCGACCTACGTCGAACACAACGCCCAGGCCGACCGCAATCTCCCCTCCACCTTCGCCTCCTTCGCCCCCCTGCTCGCCCCCATCTTCCTTATCCTCTTCAACACCGTCCTCAAGGCCCTCGGGCTCACGACCGGCTTCTACTCCACCCTCATTTTCCTCGGCACCCCGGTGGTCGCCGTCGGCATCGGCCTGATCCTGGCCATCTTCCTCCTGGCCGGCGGCCTGGACCGGCAGAAGGTGTTGACGGAAATGGAAAAGGGCATGAAGTCGGCCGGCATCATCCTCCTCGTCACCGGCGGCGGCGGCGCTCTCGGCCGGGTCCTCCAGACCAGCGGCATCGGCGACTACATCGCCAAAGGGCTCGCCCAAAGCTCGGTTCCCCTCTTTCTCCTCCCCTTCATCATCGCCACCCTGGTGCGGTTCGCCCAAGGCTCCGGCACCGTCGCCATGATCACCGCCGCCGGCATCTGCGCCCCCATCGTCCAAGCGGGGGGCGGGAATTTGATGCTTGGCGCCTTCGCCGCCTGCATGGGTTCCTTCTTCTTCTCCTATTTCAACGACAGCTTCTTCTGGGTCACCAACCGGCTCATGGGTATCAGCGACACCAAGGAACAGATCCGCGTCTGGTCCATCAGCACCACCATCGCCTGGGCCGTCGGTTTCCTGGAACTACTGGTCCTGAACATGATCTGGAAATAATAGCGCATTAAAGAGAGGTTACACCAATGGCAAACATCAAGAGCCCCATGACCTCCAGGAAACGCGTCCTCACCGCCATGAACCGCGAGGTTCCGGACCGCGTTCCCATGGATTACTCCGCCATCCCCGGCCTGCACGCCCGGGTCTGCCAGGCGCTCGGCATGCCGGACGACAACATGAACGCCCTCAAGCGCCGCCTGCATGTCGACTTTCAGGTTCTCGACATCCCCTATGTCGGTCCGCGATTGTTTCCGGAACGGCCGCAGCGGCAGGTGGACCCGGCCTGGGGGATAATCACCCGCTGGGTAATGAACCAGTCGGGCGGCTACTGGGACTACTGCGACTTTCCCCTGGCTGACGCCGGCGCGGAGGAAATGGCCGCGTGGCCCATGCCCAATCCCGACCACTTCGACTATGCCGCGACCTTGGCGCAATTGGAGACGATGGGGGACTACGCGGTGATTCTGGGCGGGACCAAGTACGTGGACATCATCAATTCCGCCGGCAAGATTCGCGGCACGGAACAGGTCCTGGTGGACCTCATCAGCGAGGACGAGGGCTTCTTGAACTATGTCGATCGGCGCCTGGCGGTGCAGCTCGAGATGTTCGAGCGGGTTCTCGCCCAGGCCAAGGGCAGGGTGGACGTCCTGTTTTTCGGGGACGACCTCGGCACCCAGCGGGCGCCCCTGATCGGCGCGGATTTGTACCGGAGCGTCCTGAAGCCCCGGCACAAGAAGTTCACCGACCTCGGCCGCGCCTACGGGGTCAAGAACATGGTCCACTCCTGCGGTTCCTCCAGCTTCGCCTTCGCCGACTTCATCGACATCGGCGTCGACATCGTCGACACCCTCCAGCCGGAGGCGTACAACATGGCCCCCGAGTACCTGAAAAAAACTTACGGGGATCGTCTCGCCTTCCACGGCTGCGTCTCCACCGCCGGGCCCCTGGCTTACGGCACGAAAGACGAGCTGGTCGCGACGGTGCGGGAAACGCTCAGGGTGATGATGCCGGGGGGCGGCTTCTGCCTGGCCCCGACCCACACCATCGAGGAAAACACTCCGGTGGAAAATGTCCTGGCGCTGTACGAGGCGGGTTTGCGTTACGGGACGTATTAGAGAGGTGATGCAAGGCGCCGCGCCGAAATAAGTTGACCTGGTTTATTTAACCACAGAGACACAAAGGACACAGAGAACCACAACCACAAGCCACTTTTTATTTCAGGTACTATCAAGTTTTTCGGTTGCAGTTCTCTGTGTCCTTTGTGTCTCTGTGGTTAAATAAAACCAAGCATTTTATTTTTGCGCGGCGCCAAGCAATTTGGCTTTATGCCCCGTATTTCGCGCGGAACAGGGGCTTGATGCCGCCGGCGGCGAGAATGGACATGGCGTGGTCGCCCATCTTTTCGCAGGGCAGCACCTCTCCCGTTTCCTTGATGCTCACGGTTCCGTTCGCCAGGTCGGCGGTAAGGGTTTGCCCGGGCTTGACCTTTTTGCCGATGTCCTTGCAGATAATCAGGGGCAGGCCCAGGTTGACGGCGTTCCGGAAAAAGATTCGGGCGAAGGAGTCGGCCAGCACCAGGCTCGCCCCCATGTTCAGGAGGGCGATGGGGGCGTGTTCCCGGCTGGAACCGCAGCCGAAATTTCTCCCCGCCACCACGATGTCCCCCTTGACAAAACTCGGCGCGATTTTCGGGTCCACTCCGTCCAGGCAGTGGCTGCCGATTTCTTGCGGGTCCACCAATTCCAGAAAACGGCCGGGATAAATTTGGTCGGTATCGATGTTGTCGCCAAGGACAATGGCCTTGCCGGTGATTGACGTTTCCATAGAAAATTCCTTTATCGAGTTTGAACAGAACATTCCCCGGGATCTAAGGCGCCGCGTAGAACTAAGTTGACCTGGTTTGTTTAACCACAGAGACACAAAGGACACAGAGAACCACAACCACAAACAACCTTTAATATTTGGCATTATTAAGTTTTTCGGTTGCGGTTCTCTGTGTACTTTGTGTCTCTGTGGTTAAATAAACCTAACCAACTTATTGTTGCGCGGCGCCTAACGCATGAGACTGCGCGGATCGGTGATGCGGCCGTTCAGGACCGAGGCCGCGACCGTGGCGGGGGAGGCCAGGTAGAGTTCGGCCCCGGTGGAACCCATGCGGCCGGGGAAATTGCGGTTCGAGGCGGTGATGCAGACTTCCCCAGGGGCGATGACCCCCTCGTGCGCCCCCAGGCAGGGGCCGCAACCCGGGGTGGACAGGGTCGCGCCGGCCGCCAGGAGGTCCTGGATGTAGCCTTTGGCGAGGCAGTCCTGCAGGACCGCCGCCGAGGCGGGGATGACCACCAGGCGAACGTACTTCGGTAATTTCCTGCCGCGGAGAATTTCCGCCGCCACGGCGAAATCTTCCGTGCGGCCGCCGGTGCAGGTGCCGATAAACCCCTGGTTGACCGGAATCGCCGCGACCGCGTCGATGGGCCGGACATTGTCGACGCTGTGCGGCACCGCCAACTGCGGCGGCAACTGCGAAACGTCGAAGACATGCCGCTCGGCGTATTGAAAACCGGGGTCCGTGGCCACCACCTCGAACGGCCGCACCGCCCGCGGGGTTACATAGTCGAGTACCTGGCGGTTCGGCTGCATATAGGCGGTCTTGGCGCCCATTTCCACCGCCATGTTGCAAATGACCATCCGGCCGGGGACGTCCAGCCCCTCGACATAGCTGCCGGTGAAATCCACCCCCTTGTACACCGCGCCGTCCGCCTTGATTTGGCCAAGTACGTGCAGGATGACGTCCTTGGGATGGACGCCCGGCTGAAGACTCCCCTCCAGACGGATTTCGATTATTTCCGGCACCCTGAACCATAGTTCCCCCGAGATGAGAATCGTCGCCATGTCGGTGGCGCCGACGCCGGTGCCGAAGGCGCCGAAGGCCCCGTGGGTGGTGGTATGGGAATCGGTGGCGACGACAATCATGCCGGGATAGATCAGCCCCGCTTCCGGCATCACCTGGTGGCAGACGCCGGCGTCGATGTCGAAGTGGTGGGTCAGGTCGTTTTCCCTGGCGAACTGGCGCATTTCGGTGTGGATTTTGGCCGACTGGATGGTCGGGGCCGGGGCGTAGTGATCGAAAACGAAAGCGGCCCGGTCCTTGTCCCACACTTTTTTCCCGCCCATTTCCTTGACGGAATAGACGGTCTGCAAATAGAGATCGTTAATCTCGGCGAAATCCACTTTCGCATTGACAATCTCCCCCGCGACCACCTTGTCCCGGCCGCTGTTCCGGGCCAGGATTTTTTCCAGTGCGTGCATTAGCGATCTCTCCTTGTCCAGTGAACTCTGTGTCCTCTGTGTTAAGGCCGTTTTGACAATTACGCTTCTTTTCAATTCAACCCCAGCCTCGCCGCCACCGCCAAACTATCGGCCAATTCATTTTCCGGGTGCCCCGCGTGACCCCGAATCCACCGCCATTCCACTCCGTGACCCTCAATCACCCGCAGCAATTCCCGCCACCAGTCCTCGTTCTTCACCGGCTCCTTCGCGGCGGTGCGCCAGCCGTTTTTTTGCCACGACTTAAGCCAACCCTTCACAAAAGCGTCCACGATATAGCGGCTGTCGGTGGTGACCACGACCCGGCAGGGACGCTTCAGGGCGCGGAAAGCCTGGATGACGGCCCGAAGCTCCATGCGGTTGTTGGTGGTGTTTTTTTCCGCGCCGGAGAGACGCTTTTCCAGGTTCAGGGCCGGGCAACGCAGAATCGCCCCCCAGCCCCCGGGACCGGGATTGCCGGAACAGGCGCCGTCGGCGTAGATGAAAACGTCGTCCGCGTTGTATGCGTTGGGCTCGGTCATGGCTTTTATCCAATACTCCTATTTTCCCAGGCAAAACCGGGAAAAAATCCGCGTCAAGACTTCCTCGCCATACCCCTCGCCCAAAGTTCGCAGAAAAGCCGCCAGGGCATTACGCAAATTCTCCGCCGCCAGTTCCAAACGCCCGCCCCCGGCCAGTTCCGCCCCGGCCGCCCGGCATTCCGCCAGGGCCGCCGCCAATTCCATTTTTTCGCGGAGGTTCCAGCCTGACTCCTCCGACCCGGGCGATCCCGCCAGAAAACGCGCCACCGCCACACGGAACTCCTCCAGGCCCACGCCACTCGCCGCGCTCACCCGGCCGCACCAATCCGCCTCCGCCCCAAAGCGGGACAGGAAATTCCGCATCGCCTCCGGTCCCGTCCTGGCCGGCAAATCCGCCTTATTGAGCGCCACCAGTAACCGGCCCGTTCTACCCATAATCCCCCGCACAAACTCCTCCTCCCGGCCTCCCAACTCCCGCGCCGCATCCACCACCCAAACCGCAATCTCCTCCCCCCCCTGCCCGCGAAAACCCCGCGCCGCCGCCCTGCCCCCGCTGCCGGCCCGGTCCGGGTCAAAGCCGGGATTGTCCACCAGCAGCAACCTCGCCCCCTGCCAAACCGCCTCGTGCGGCAATGCGTCCCGGGTCGTCGAAGCTTCGGCCGAGACCAGGGCCGCCTCGCGCCCGAGCAGACGGTTCAGTAAGGAACTCTTGCCGGCATTGGTCAAACCCAATAACGTAACGCGCGGCAGCGCGTTTTCCCGCGCCCCCCCGCTTCCGGTCAAAGCAATCCCCGCTCCCGCCAATTCCTCCACCAACGCCCCTAAATCCGCCACCAACCGGTCGTCCAGATCCTCTTCGGAAAAATCCAGTTCCGCCTCCACCCGCGCCGTTATGTCCAATAACCGCTCCCGCCAGCGGAGAATTTTCTCCCGATTCCCCCCTCCCAGCTTGGCCAAAGCCCGGCGGCGCTCCCCCGCGTCCCCGGCCCTGACCACCTCCTCCACCGCTTCCGCCTGACCCAAGGTTATCCTGCCGTTACGGTAGGCGCGGAAAGTAAATTCACCCGGCGCCGCCGCCCGCGCGCCAGCCCGAACCAGCGCCTCCAGCCCCGCGGTTAAAATAACCCGTGCCCCCGGCAGCTGCACCTCCGCGACGTTTTCGCCGGTGAAGGTGCCTGGCCCCGGCATCAGAAGCGCCCGGGCGGGACAAGCCAGCGGCGGCGCCGAGGTATCCCTGACCGCTTCGCCGGGGCGTTTCAGGGGCACGAGCAAACGGCAAGGCCGCACGCACCGCGTTTTCGCGGCCGATTCCAGCCAATCCTCCAGCCCAAGCGTAACCCGGGCCAGAATCCCCCACGCCCCCTCGCCCGACAAGCGCACCACCCCGGTCAGGGCCAGGCCGGGCGGAGTGGCGATTTGGGCGATGTCGTCATGGGAAAAATAGGGCATGTCGGTTTTAAAAATCCTTGGCTCTTTCGCAGTCGATATAGACCTGCGAATGGAGGGCGCCCCGGTTCATCCCCGGGCAGCGGAGGGATGCGTTGGCCCAGTCCTCGCAGCGGCCGAGATTTTCATCCCACCAGGGCCAGGTCCGGCATTGCACCGGCCGGGCCGCGTAAATACTACAGCGGCCGTCCTCCCCCAACAGGGGGCAGTCGCCGGAGGGTCCGTCGACGAGCGCGAGTCCGGCCGGGGTTTTCCGTAGCATCGTGCGGGCAAAGAGGTCGAAGTCCATTTCCAGGGCGGCGGCGATGCTTTCCGCCTCCTCCATGGTTACCCAAACATAACCCCCCGGCCCGCGGCAGCAATCGCCGCAGCCGGTGCAGGCAAAACGCAATCCTTCGTGGTACCACGGGCGCGACTTTGACTCGGACATCGTTTCTCCAAATATTACATGAATCCGTTCCGCCGCAGCATTTCCGCGTCAATGCCGGCGGCGGTTCCGGCCTCCGCCTGCTCTGGCTGGTCGTATGGCCGATACTGCATAATGCGGGCGACATATCTGGCCATGACATCGGCTTCGAGGTTGACTCCGTCGCCAGGCGTCAATTCCCCCAAGGTGGTATGGCTCCAGGTATGGGGAATGACGGCGATGGTGAACCAGTCGGCGCCAGCCTGGGCGACGGTCAGGGAAATCCCGTTCACGGCGACCGAACCCTTTTCCGACACCAGATGGCGGATTTCCCTGGGGAGGGCGATCTTGACGCTGCGGTTGTCGGCGCTGGCCGTTTCGATGGCGATGACGCTGGCCAGGGCGTCCACGTGACCCAGGACGATGTGACCGTCCAGCACGTCGCCAGCCTTCAGGGCGGGTTCGAGATTGACCTTGGAGCCGGCGCGTAAGCGGCCAAGATTGGTGCGGGCGATCGTTTCCGCCACCGCGTCGAAAGTGGCGACGGGGCCGTCAATCGCGGTAACGGTGAGGCAGGCGCCATTTATGGCGATGGACTGGCCCACGCCGCAGGTCTTGGCGAGCGTTCCGATGTCAATACGGAAACGCCGGCCTTGGCCAAACGGCACGGCGTCCTTGATGCTGCCCATACCTCGTACAAGTCCGGTAAACAAGCGGCTCATCCTCCTATTCCAATACGGGGCGAGTATATCCGAAAACATCGATCCAGGCAACCACCAACCCCCGCCGCCTTACGCCGGCACCCTCCGGCGTTCCCAATCCCCGCCAACCGTACCAATCCCCAACGGAAAGCGCCAAAAAATCGCCGGTTAGCCCTTGCGAACCAGGTCCGATTCTGGTTAGATTAAGGCTCCTGCTTCCCTATATTATCGGAAGTACGGAGAGGTATGGAGAAGGAGCGGAAATACCACCTAGCGCTTAAATCAGGCTTTACTCCCGGGGGAAGGGATTGCATAAGGGTGCGTCGGTCCAAGCGGCAGGGGCCAGGCAGATTCGGGCAAGGGGCGGCGATAACAGGGGGCAACGGGGCGGGATGCTGGCCCGGTTGGCCCTGTTGTGTTGTTTCGCCCTATTCCTCGGCTTTCGGCCAGCCGGCGCCGAAGAGTCCTGGCGGGATTTCGACGCAGAACTCGGCTCTTCCTACGAACTCGACCCCATCGACCTGGACGCCTTCGAAAGCGCTTTCAGTTTTAACGCCGACCCTAAAACCGCGCCTGACGCTGCCGCTAAAACGCCAGGCAAGACCTCAGGTTTAGTCTCCCACCAGGCGGCCGATAAAGCGGAAAACCCGCCCCCCCCCGGCCCGGTCAAACCCGGGTTCGCCACCTTCCAAAGCGCCGAAAGCCTTCCCGCAGCCAACGACGTCCCGGTACCCTATCCCCAACCTGCGCCGTTGCCGCCGGTGGCGTTCACTAACACCGTGAACGAGGCGGTCGCCAAGAAAGCCGAACAAGCCGCCGCCGCCAAGGCGGCGGAGGAAAGCGGCAAAAACCTCTACCAGAAGCTTCTCTACCGTTCCGAAGTCATCGAGGCCGAATTGGCCCGCCTCATGCACCAGGTGGAAAACCCGGAAATTGGCGAAGACCGTCCGCCGCAGCGGGAGTTGTCGTTACGGAAGAACGCTTCCGTAACCATTGGCGGCGAAGTCAGGACCGATTTCACCAACGCCCAATCCACTTGGCGCGACCCCTCCTTCGATCCCGGCGACCCCAGCCAAGGCAAAGGCAAGGCCGACTTTAGCGAATTTCGCATCTCCACCGCGAAATTGTTGTTGGACGCCCGGGCGGGAGAACGATGGCGCGCCTATCTTGACATTAACTTACAGGGATACAACGGACGGCACGAAATGTACCGAACGGTCAACCCTAATGCACCGGTCGAAGTCCGGCCGCCGACGAAAGAGTATGCGAAGTACGTCGACCAGGCGTTTGTGGGGCAGGCTTACGTGGAGATGCTTAAAAAGGGGCATTCCGGTTTCGGGGCGCTTTTGGGGTTGATGCGGCTGCCGTTCGGCTTGTGGAACCGGCCGAATCAGTTTACCCAGAGTTATATGGACGGCGCCGACCTGTCGACGTCGTACCTGATGGGAACGGAGGGTTGGCGGAACGGGGTGCGGCTGCCGCACGCGTCGCGGTCGATCGATCCGGCGACGGCGCTCATGGTCAATTACGAATGGCGGGATATTATCCGCTTCGAAGCGGCATTTTTCGTGGAAAAGAATGTCCTGTGGGAACGGGAGGAAGGCCGAGGGGGGGATAGCCGCCTCAAGGCGACGAGTTACGAACAGTTCCCCCGTTCGTGGCAATTGGGGCTAAGCCTGCAACCGCTGGAAGGTTGGGAATTGACCACCCACTTACGGAACCGCCACCGTAACGACCGGGGGGTCGGCTATTGGGCCAACAGCCCCTACCGCTGGGATTTCCGGCGGAATCTGGCCAGCGGCAAAAACGACCCGCATTGGGACGGCGGACTCGGCCAGTGGTCGGACCATGGCGACGGCGAAGCGTTCGGTTCGGCCCAGAACGAGCAGGCCTGGATTATCGGCTTGGCGGTGGAGGTGCCGAATACCAAGCTGGCGGTACAGGTCGAATACGCCCGGGGCTGGAACCAGGGCTTCAACGAAAATATCCGTTCGGACGGGGTCAATGTGGGCTTGACTTACCAGGTTACCCCGAAGTTGACCGTCAATGCCGGAGGCGAATGGCTGCGGGTCAAGGACGGCAGCTGGATGGCGCGGGACAAGAATGGCGGTTGGGTGCGGGATTGCCACGACAACAATTTGTTCCGGGCAAGTTTGGGAGCGGAGTACGAGGTGGCGCGGGGTCTAACCATCGAGGCGGGCTGGCAGTATGAGTACTGGCGGATAAACTCGGCGCGGGGCGGGCCGAATGGCGTAGGCGAGCGGAGGGTCAACCGGAGCAACATGTTCTATGCCGGGACGCGGTTTGTTTTCTGAAAATTTTTTGTAGTACCGACTTCATGTTTCCAGGAGCCCCCATGGCCGGACTGCTCGACTACACCCTTCGCGATTTCATCACCCAGGCCGCGTCCGACGCCCCCACCCCGGGCGGCGGCGGCATTGCCGCCTTGGTGGGGGCCTTGGGCGCGTCCATGGCCGCCATGGCCGCGAATTTCACGGTCGGCCGGCCGAAATATGCCGAACACGAAGCGGCGGTCAAGGAAGTCCTGGCCAAGTTGCAGCCCATACTGGCAAATCTTCAGGAGGGCGTAGACGCCGACGCGGCGGCTTTTTTGGAAATCTCCCAAGCCTACAAGCTGCCCAAAGACACGGACGGCGAGAAAACGGCGCGGAAAATCGCCATCGACGCCGCCATGCTGGAAGCCCTGCGGGTTCCTTTCACGATTGTTCTTTATTGCGAAGAAGCGGCGGCGCTCCTCCCCGGTTTGGCGCGGATAGCCAACCCCAACCTCCTTTCCGACGTCATGGTCGCGGCGATTATGCTGGAAGCGGCGGCACTGGCGGCGCGGGTCAATATTCTCGTCAATGCCAAAGGATCGGCCAGAGGGGAAGCCAGCGAGGCGGAGGCGAAAAGCGGCGCCATTATCGAAAAAATGAACAAGATCGTGCATGAAGTCAAAGCCATCATCGCCGGACGGACTTCGTAGGAGACCCCATGCCCAACCGCACCGCCCGCGTCCTCCGCGCCACCGCCGAAACGCAAATCAGCCTCGAACTCAACCTCGACGGCGCCGGCAATTGCCGCCTCGCCACCGGCGTCGGCTTTTTCGACCACATGCTCACCCTTCTCGCCCGCCACGCCCTCTTCGACCTCGACCTCGAAGTGCACGGCGACACCCATGTCGACGCTCACCACACTGTGGAAGACACCGGCATCTGCCTGGGACAAGCCCTGGCCGAAGCGCTGGGCGACAAGAAAGGCATCGTCCGCTACGGCTTCATGCTCCTGCCCATGGATGAAACGCTGGCCCAAATCGCCCTCGACCTCTCCGGCCGTTCCCACCTGGAATGGCGGGCCAACATCCCGGCGGAAAAATGCGGCGACTTCGACACCTGTCTCGGCCGCGAATTCATGCGCGGTTTCGTCAGTAAAGGCGGCATCAACCTCCACGTCGACCTCCTCGCCGCCGCCGACCCCCACCACGCCCTGGAAGCGATTTTCAAAGGGGTGGGCCGGGCGCTACGCCAGGCGGTTGGGTTTGACCCCAGGGAAAAAGGCGTGCCCTCTTCCAAAGGATGTCTATAAAGACAAGATAAGTGGACTTTTCGAGGAAATCGAGCGGCGGTTGGCTCGATTTTCTCAAAAAGTCGACAAGATAAGGCTTGCAAGATAAATAAAAACGATTACTATTTAATGGTATTGCTGGGTGGGTGGAAGTCCACGCGTATCACCTAAGAACAAGGAGAAATTCCTAATGAAAAAATATGTATGCGATGTTTGCGGTTATGTATACGATCCGGCTATTGGCGCGCCAGCTGATGGTGCTCCGGCCGGGACGCCGTGGGAGAAGGTGCCGGAAGACTTTGTCTGCCCGGAATGCGGAGCCGGCAAGGACTCGTTCTCTCCCCAGGCCTGAACGGCAAGGAGAAACTTACATGAACAAGCCTAAAATGCGCTGCCAAGAGTGCCACTGGGTTTACGATCCGGAAAAAGGTTATCCGCCGTCGAATGTGGCCCCCGGTACGGCGTGGCAGGATGTTCCGTCCGATTTTATCTGCCCGGATTGCGGGGCGGGCAAGGACTCTTTCGAACCGGAGTGAAGGGTGGTCGGCGCCGCCAGGGGCCGAAGCATCCGTCAATAGTGCTTTCCATCCCGCCGTCCCCAACAGTTGGGGACGGCGGGATTTTTGTATTAATGAAAAAAAGTTAAAAAAAACAACAATAAACCGGCTTCTTCCGTACTGCCCTTTTAAAGATTGGTTTGGTTAAGTTCTAAAACCCTGAGAAAGCAATACCAATTGAGAAAGGGGAAACAAATGCGTAAGTTTACTGTTATCGCGTTAGCCTTCTTGCTAATGGTAGGAGGCTATGGTCTGGCCCAGAACCCGGAGATGAACCTGTCCGGCGACCCTGGCGTAACCGAACACTGGGGCGGCGGCTGGGGACGTGGCGATGGTCACTGGGGTGACTACGGTTATCACGGCGGTTATCACGGCGGCTATTATGGCGGCAATTATGGCGGCAATCGGTAAGGACCGTTATACCGGTATCGGCTTGAAATGGTTAATTTGTGCAATTCGGGGACACGTTAGAATGGCGCTGAAATAAGGGTAAGCCTTTGCGAAGCGATGATTTAATATAATTTTTTACCACAGAGAACACAGAGACCACAGAGAACCACTCTTAACTACGGAATTACGTATAGCCCCGGGATTTAAATCTATTTATAAAAATGGCATTCAGGATTAACTTCCAGCCGTAGTTTAAGGTGGTTCTCTGTGGTCTCTGTGTTCTCTGTGGTAAAAATTATTTTAAAGCATCGCTTCACAAAGGCTAACCCTTATTTCAGCGCCATTCTAACGTGTCCCCGAATTACCTGAGATGACAAATATCTATTGAGAAAGGGAAAAAAATGCGCAAAATCGCTGCTATTGCTTTAGCTATCACGTTGCTGCTCGGAGGCTACGGTCTGGCCAGGGAATCGGCGCCGCAGCTTTTGGGCGACGCCGGCATTACCGAACACTGCGGCGGCGGCGGTTGGGGACAAGGCCGAGGCCGCTGGGTCGGCGGCGGCGGCGGTGGTGGTTGCTATGGTTATAACGGCGGTTATTGCGGCGGCGGCGGGTATTACTGCGGCGGCTACTGCGGCGGCGGTCGCTGAGGAAATGGGATGCGCGCCGCGATGCGGCGAGTGTAAAAACCAGGGCATTTTTTGGCGATGCCTATAAGCCGTTTTTACCATTTCACTCCGTTGTCGGTCTATTTTTCCGCATCGGGCCGCCCGCCTGGCCCGATGCGGTTTTCGTTCAAACGGGTCTGGTCCGAATTATGCCTGACGGATACTATGACGACGACGTTATCATCCGGCGGGTGCTGGCGGGCGAGCCCGAGGTCTTCGCCCAGTTGATTGACAAATACGGCCAGGCCATACACAATCAGATGCGAAACTACGCCGGCGACCTCAGCACCGCCGAAGAATTGGCGCACGAGGTTTTTGTCGAGGCGTACTTGAATTTGGCGAAATACCGGGGGGAAGGGCCGTTTGGCAACTGGCTGTCCCGTATCGCCACCATTACCGGCTACAAACATTGGCAGGCGCGGGGCAAAAGAAAACGCGAGGTCGAGTTTTCGGAAGAGCGCGACTGCGCCCCGGCCAAACCCGAAGACGCAGGGGAGAGAACCGACCCGGAAGAAGCCCGAAAGCTGGTCTATGAAATGTTGGCGGTCCTTCCCACGAACGATCGCCTGGTTTTGACCCTGACTTACCTGGAGGACTGTTCGCACGAAGAAATTGCCCTGCGGCTTGGCTGGAGAAAGTCCCTCATCGCCATGCGCCTTTTCAATGCCAAACGGAAACTCCGTAAATTAGCCGCCCGGCAACCGTGGAAAGAGAGGGTGCAATGCATAATTTCCTGAATGACGATTTGAACCATCTTTTCGCCGTGGCCAAACAGGCCGGGTCGGCCCCCCCCCTCGACAGCGCGGCGGTGATGCGGCGGATTCAAGGCGTCTACGCAAGGCCGGTATCGTTCGCCCTGGCCCAAACCCCGGTAAAGACCCCGTTAAGATGGTATATTGGCATCAGTTCCTTCGCGGCGATGCTGGCTATCGTGGTGGCGGCTTTGGCGATGTCGGCCTGGACCAGTTTGCACGATCCGCTTTGGCAGATGGGAATGCTGCCGGACATTGTGAGTTTTCTGCAATCGGATGATGTTTAATGCTAGTAAAACCTGATTCACCCCCGACTGAAAATTATCCCCCCGTACCGTCAGGCACCGGCGCGGGACGGCATTATTTCAACCTGGCCCTGACCGCCCTGATCGTGCTCGTGTCCGGCATCGTCATCGGCGCCGGCTTGACGGTGTTGTATTTCAAGCACCGGTTTCCCAGGGAGACCGGCAACCCCGAACAGGCGGCGCGGCTGGTGGTGCAGCGGATCGACGGTTCCGTCAGCCTTACTCCGGATGAACGGCGCAAGACCGAGGAGCTGGTGGCGAAACATATGGAAGAGGTATCGGCAATCCGCCAAAAATACCAGAACGAAGCGATGCGGCAACTCGGCGACATGAACCGCGGTCTCACCGAAATCATCGGTCCCGAAAGAATGCACCGTTGCGGCAACCTGATGCGTTACCACCACGAGCATCAGTCCGCGCCGCAGAGTAATAATTCGAGCGTTCGGAAAGAACCCGGCTGCTGCCGCAGAAGCCACGGGACGGAGTAGCTTATGCACGAAGACGGTTACCCCATCCGCCCCGGCCTGACCATTCCGCACCATGAAGTGTGGTTCGAGTTTTCGCACGCCTCCGGACCGGGAGGACAAAAAGTCAACAAAACCGCCAGCGCCGCGACCCTCTGCTTTCACCTTGCCTCTAGCGGGGTTCTCTCGAACGACGAAAAAACCTTGGCCGGACGGCGTCTCGCGAACCGCATCAACGCGGACGGCGTCTTGCGGATTTCCTCCGAGGAGGAGCGTTCGCAGTCGGCGAACCGGCGGCGGAGCGGGGAAAAGCTATGCGAACTTTTACAGGCGGCTTTGTTCCGCCCCAAAGTTCGCCGGGCCATGAAGCCTTCCCGCTCCTCCATCGAGCGGCGCCTCGCCGACAAGCGCCGGCACGCGGCCCGGAAAGCGGAACGGGGGACGGGGGTTTTCGACGAAGAATAAGGCGGCCCCTAAAAATATCAAAACAAACACAAAAACGCCGCGATCGTCATCGCGGCGCTTGTTTATTTTGCCTTGGTCCCCACTCGCTCACTCCAGGGACATATTCCGCAATTCCACCGAAGTCTTGTAGCGCCGGGTGATGTACGGCACATGTTTCCCGAAGGAGATGATGTTTCTTTGCTGATTCAGTTCATGGCACATCAGCAAATTGATGTCCAACACCAGACT
>JAVBTZ010000004.1:0-4515 GCA_031555915.1 Planctomycetota bacterium | reverse complement strand
CCCTGGTGCACTACTCCTTCCCCCGCCACATGGGGATTGTCCTCCTCGCCAAGCGCCGCCAGGTGATGGAAGAGGCCTGCAAGGAAATCGGTCTCGAATTCGTATTCGTCAATGCCCCCGACCCCACCGGCGAAGGCGGCGTTCCGGCGGCGCAGCAGTTCATTCTCGAAGACGTTCCCCGCCAGGTCGCCAAGTACGGCCCGGACACCGCCTTCTTCTCCACCAACTGCTCCATGCAGGAACCGCTGATTCAGAAGGTGGTGGACGGCAAGGCCATCTATCCCGAGCAGTGCTGCCCCAGCCCCTTCCACGCGCTCCCGAACGCCCTCGGCATCAAGGTCGAGATTTCCGGCGACGTCGACGACATCATCAAGAAAATCGGCGCCCAGGTCGAGAAGTCCGGCGTAAAGGGCCGCATCTCCACTTGGCGGGCGCCCATTGCCATGTCCTTCATCCGCGCCGGTTCCGCCCTCGCCATGGACTACGCCGAAGGCAAGCTCTCCGACAAGCAGGACACCAAGGCCGCCATGGCGGCGCTGCGTGATGTCGCGGGCGACAAGACCAAAATCCGCATCTACGACGACAAGCGCGCCAAGAACTTCCTCATGGTCGTCGGCGACTCCATCGTCTTTTAGGGACCCAATTCGCCCCGGCTTCCCGCCGGCGCCCTTTTGTGCAACTTCTCGCCGAAACAGGCCCGTGGACCGGGCCCCGACGGCAGGCGGCGGGACCGTACCCTTGTGCGGTCCCGCCGATTTATTTTGCTTCTGGGGCAAGCCTTTATTGCAGAACCGGGAAAACCGGCCCTCGCCCCCGGGTAGGAAGGAGTTCGCCTTTTGGAGTACTGTCTCGAACTCAACGACATCGGCAAAAATTATTACGGAAACCAGGTTCTCAAAGGTGTTTCCCTCAAGGTCAAACCGGGTGAAATCGTTTCCCTCGTCGGCGAAAACGGCGCCGGGAAATCGACCCTGATGAACATTCTCTTCGGCATGCCCGTCATCCATTCGACCGGCGGTTATGACGGGGACATCATTTTCGAGGGCGAGAAGGTGCTGATCAATTCCCCCTTGAAGGCCATGCAGCTTGGTATCGGCATGGTGCACCAGGAATTCATGCTCATACCCGGCTTCACCGTCACCGAGAACATCAAGCTGAATCGCGAGCCGGTCGCCTCCGGCCTGCTCGGCTCGACCCTCCGCTGGCTCGACCGCAGCGCCATGCGGGCCGACGCCGCCCGTTCCCTGGATGAAATCGGCCTGGACCTCGACCCCGACGCCAAGGTCTCCGGGCTCCCGGTCGGCTATATGCAGTTCATCGAAATCGCCCGGGAAATCGACAAAAAGAACATCAAGCTGCTGGTCCTCGACGAACCCACGGCCGTGCTTACCGAATCCGAGGCCCAAGCCCTCTTAAAAGCCATGCGCCACCTCGCCGAGAAGGGCATAGCCATGCTCTTCATCAGCCACCGGCTGGAGGAGGTCATGGAGATTTCCGACGCCATCGTCATTTTGCGGGACGGCGACATGGTCGGCAACACCACTCCCGCAGAAACCAACATCGCCGATATCGCCGAAGCCATGGTCGGCCGTCGGTTGGGGGACAGCGCCATGAGCGGCAGGCCGCTCGCCAAGCTCTCCTCCGAGATTGCCCTGGAAATCAAGGACCTGGCCGTCAACATGCCCGGGGAGCGGGTGACAGGCTTTTCCTTCGACGTGAAGAAGGGGGAGATTCTCGGCATTGGCGGTCTGGCTGGCCAGGGGAAAATCGGCATCGCCAACGGGGTCATGGGGCTTTACCCCGCCACCGGCGTCGTCAGAAAGGACGGCTGGCCCCTGCCTCTCGGCAATTCTGCCGCCGCCCTGGCCCGCAACATGGCTTTTGTCTCCGAGGACCGGCGCGGGGTGGGTCTTCTCCTGGACGACTCCATCGCCCTGAACATCGCCTCGACCGCCATGCTTCTGCATAATAAATTCTTGCGTAAATTCGCCTTTTTCAACCAAATCGACACCCGAAGCATCGACCGGCACGCGGAACAAATGATTCAGGACTTCGACATCCGCTGCACCGGGGTCAATCAATACAGCCGCAGTCTTTCCGGCGGCAACCAGCAGAAGGTCTGCATCGCCCGCGCCATTACCCAGGCCCCCGATTTCCTCTTCGTCTCCGAGCCCACCCGCGGCATCGACATCGGCGCCAAGAAACGCATCCTGGACGCTTTGGTCCTGCTTAACCGCGAACAAGGCATGACCATCGTCGTCACCTCGTCGGAACTGGCCGAACTCCGGTCGATATGCGACCGCATCGCCATTGTTTACGAGGGCCGGCTGGAGGGAGTCCTGTTGCCGACCGATTCGGACCGCGATTTCGGTCTCATGATGGCGGGCAGTCGCGAAGCCGGATCGGAAATGGCAAAGGAGGCGACACATGCTAAGTAGAATCGGCTGGCCGCGCCTCATCATCGGCGTTTTCCTGGCCGTCGTGATTGGCGCCGGCTTCTATCTCAACCTGTCCATGGACCAGATCATGTCCAACATGCTGACCCGCTTCGGCATGAACCTCCTGCTGGTCCTGGCGCTCATTCCCACTATTCAATCGGGGAGCGGTCCCAATTTCGGGCTCCCCTTCGGCATCATCTGCGGGCTGGTGACCGCCACCCTCGCCATCGAGTTGGACATGCGGGGCTTCCCGGCCCTGCTCTTCGCCTGCCTGGCGTCGATCCCTCTCGGGGCCATCGCCGGTTATCTTTATGGTCTCCTGCTCAACCGCGTCAAAGGCCAGGAAATGACCGTCGGCACCTACATGGGCTTTTCCATTGTCTCCCTCATGAGCATTTACTGGCTGATGGCCCCCTACAAGAGCCCCGAAATGATTTGGCCCTACGGCGGCAACGGGCTCAGGGTCACCATTGTCCTCACCGGGCGGATGGAGCAGTTGTTGGACAAATGGGGCGCGTTCAAAATCGCCGACGTCCTGCCCGACGCCGCCGACGCCTTTCTGGCCGGAAACAAGTATCTGGCGCATTTCCTGAACGTCCAGGTTCCGACCGGCCTTCTTCTCTTCGCCATTTGCTGTTGCATCGGCCTCTGGTTGTTCATGCGCACCAAGACCGGAACCTCGATGTGCATCGTCGGCTCCAATCCCCGTTTCGCCGAAATGTCCGGCCTCAACGTCAATTGGTACCGGGTGCTCGGCTCCATGATTTCCTGCGCCATGGCCGCGGTAGGCATCATCATCTACTCGCAAAGTTTCGGTTTTTTGCAGTTGTACCAGGCCCCTTTGTACATGGCGCTGTACATGGTCTCCGCCATTCTTATCGGCGGCGCCGCCCTCAACCGCGCCACCATCACCCATGCCATCATCGGAACCTTCCTGTTCAACGGCCTTCTTGTCGCAGCATTGCCCGTGGCAAATGAAATCGTGCCGGGTGACATTTCCGAAGTTGTCCGGGTCATCATTTCCAACGGCATCATCCTTTATGCCCTGTCGCGGAAGGAAGAAGGAGGCTCCAAATGAACGACGGCTTTTTCCAGTGGCTCCTCAAGACCGCGCAGCGGAACGTGGTTCCCATTCTTTTCCTCATTCTGTGCGCCGTCGGTTTTCACTACTCCGACATGCGTCTCGACTTTTTCTTCGATCAGCTTATCGCCCGCCTGACCCGTAACGCCTATCTCGTGGTCTCCCTGATCATCCCCGTCCTTGCCGGCCTGGGGCTTAATTTCGGCATTGTTCTTGGCGCCATGGCGGGGCAGTTCGGGGCCATCATCACCGTATTCTACGAGATGCAGGGTCTTTGGGGCTTCATTGCCGCGGTGCTGATATCCCTTCCCCTCGCCATCATCTTCGGCTGGATGACGGGCGGCCTCTTCAACCGCACCAAGGGTAAGGAGATGATTACCGGCCTGATTCTCGGCTTTTTCGCGAACGGCATCTATCTGCTTATATGCCTCGTCATCATCGGCAGCCGGCTCCTGCCGGTGTCGGAGGAGAACGCCCACCTCCTTCTCCCCGAAGGCATCGGTCTCGTCAACACCATCGATCTCGACAACTGGCAGTATGCCGTGGATCATATTCTGCGCCTGCGGGTGAATGACGTCATGAAGTGGCTTGGCTACAGTAACGGGCCGTACTTCGGCAGCATCCCGGTCGTCACCCTGGCGCTCATTGCCGCCTTGTGCGTATTTGTCTGGCTGTTGTTCCGCACCAAACTTGGCCAGGACATGCGGGCTGTCGGCCAGAACCGCCACATCGCCGAAGTCGCCGGCATCAAGGTGGATAAAATCAGGATTATCGCCATTATCTTTTCCACCGTGCTGGCGGCGTGGGGGCAGCTCTTGTTTCTCCAGAATTTGGGGAATCTCCAGACCTACGGCAGTCACGTCCAGGTCGGCACCTTTGCCGTGGCGGCCTTGCTGGTCGGCGGGGCGTCGGTTAACCGCGCGACCATTTGGCAGGCGATTGTCGGCATTCTTCTTTTCCACGCCCTCTTCATCGTCTCCCCGAACGCGGGGAAGA
>JAVBTZ010000241.1:0-13531 GCA_031555915.1 Planctomycetota bacterium | reverse complement strand
AGCCCCTGGATTTAAATCTATTTATAGAAATGGAATTCAGGATTAACTTCCATCCGTAGTTTAAGGTGGTTCTCTGTGGCCTCTGTGTTCTCTGTGGTAAATATTATTTTAAATCATCGCTCCGCAAAGGAATAACCTTATTTCAGCGCCATTCGTGACAGACCCTTAACCGCATTTTAACCGACTTTTACCGCTATTTTTTAACACCCCCTCCATGACGCGGTTTTACGGCCAAACCCTACTTCGCCGCCACCACCTCAATCTCAACCTTGGCGCCCAAGGGAAGGGCGGCCACGGCAAAGCAGCTGCGGGCGGGGAAGGGCTGGTTGAAGAAGGTCTGGTAGACTTCGTTCACCGCCGAAAAATCCTTGATGTCGACCAGGTAGACCGTCGCCTTCACCACCTTGTTCATGTCGGTGCCGGCGGCCTGGAGAATGGCCCGGACGTTCTTCAAGACTTGTTCGGCCTGTTCCTTGACCCCTTCGGGCATGGCCTTGGTGGCGGGGTTGACGCCCAGGCAGCCGGCGGTGAAGACCAGGTCGCCGACTTCAATCCCTTGGGAATAGGCGCCGATGGCGGCGGGGGCGTTGGGGGTAACGATTTGTTTCGGGGTGGGCATGGAATCTCCTTTTGGTCGTAATTATGGTTTTTTGGTATGACTGCAACGGAAGCCAATTAGGTTTACACCCAGGCGCTTTCCAGAGCTTCATGGAAATCGCAGGCGTTCTGGTAGCGGTTTTCGGGATCGAACGACAAGGCGCGTTCGACAATCACCGCCACCGGTTCGGGGAGTTCGGGTATTACTTCCTCCAGCGGGGTGATCAGCCCCTTCTCCACGGTCTCGCGGTACGGCATGCCGGGGCGGAAAGCATAGGGCGGGCGGCCGGCCAGCATGTTGTAGAAAATCGCCGCCAGGGCAAAAACGTCGGCGGTGGGTTTGGGTTCGTAAAGGGGCTGAAGCGTTTCCGGCGCGAGGAAACCGAGGCGGGCCGGGCTGTTGGCGATGGGGGGGCGGGGGAAGATGCCTGTTTCATCCAGAAAACGGGTTATCCCCTGTTCCATGATTTTTACCCTGAGCCGGCCGTGGTCGTCGCGAATGAGGGTGCTGGACGGTTTCAAATCCATGTGCAGGCCGCCCTGGCCGTGGAGGTAGCAGACGACGCTGGCCAGTTGCAGGCCAAGGTTGTAGGCGTTGGGGAGGGCGAGACGTTGCCCGGGGAGGCCCGAGAGAATGTTGGCCAGATCGTGGCCGCCGGCGTGTTCCATGACCACGTAGAGGGATTGCGGGCTCAATTCGCCGGCGCTGTAGATTTGCACCAGATTGGTGTGGTCCAAGCGGCGGGCGTGTTCGATTTCACGGTGGAAGTCTTCGATGATTTTGGGGGAGATGGTGGTGGAGGAATTGATGATTTTGATGGCCACGACCCGCAGATCGTCCAAGCCCGCCGCCTGGTAGAGGTCGCCCGTCTGGCTGTTGCGAATCAGCTTCAGGAGCCGGTAGCCGGGGACGGACAAAAGGGGCGCGGGAGGATTGCCGCCGTTATTGGCGGTGGAATTCACTTCGGCCTGAAGGTTGGCGGGATCGCCGCCGGCGGCCATGACGTTGGTGACGGAGTGCCATTTGGCGCCGGTGGAGGTGGTTTTTCCACTGGAGCGGGTGTCGTGGAGGATGTGGAAGGTGAATGAGGTGCGGCCGATGGTGACGACGTCGCCGTCGTAGATTTCCAACGGCTGGTGGAGTTTACGTTCGGAATGGGCTCCGTAGGTCTCGCCGTTGATGACCAGGCCGTTGGTTGAATTCAGGTCTTTTATGCGGACAGACGGAGGGGAAATGAGCATGACCGCATGCATGCGGCTGACCAAGGGGTCGAAGTCCAGGCAACAACTGCAGGAAGAGCTACGGCCGACACTGATTTCCACCGGATTGGTTATTATGGTTTCTTCGCGTTCGCGATCTGGACGCTCGATGGTAATGCGGATCATGCTATCTCCAAAACTTTCCCCAGGGACCCCTTCGTTTCGACTCGATTAGGTCTCGCGCGATAACAATCAAACAGCCAAGTTAATTTTCGCGAAGCCTTAATGCTAGGCAATTCCTAGCATATTAACATTTATCCGGTTCTTTGGCAATGCGGCATTTCATCACGCGATGTTTGTTTGCGTTTCAGATGGAACCACGCTTCCGGTGAAAATGAAATTATATGGTCAATCATCCTTGACCGGGGGAGGTGCGGGAACTATAGTAACCTTGCATTATTGTAAACAAAATTAGCCCCAAGCGTCTTATATACTGCAGCACCAGTCAATTAAACAGGTTATGTTTTGGGGAAAATTTGCCCGTCCCCTTTCAGCGAGAGGAACCGCCGTGAAGAATAACCATACCGCCCCCTTATCGGCCCGCATGGCCCCGCCGCTCCCAGCCGGGAAACCGCGCCATGCGCTAATTTTATTGGCTTGTCTGTTCATGTGGTCGGCTGCCTTGACCGTCCGCGCCGGCGACGCCGTGGTCATCCCCCAGGTGACCCAGGGCTATGGCGATCCGCCGCCGCCGGTCATACCGGGCAATTCACCCGGTTACGGCCAACCCTCTCCCTATGGTCAATACCCGCAGAACCCGCCGGCAATGACCGGCCCGGGACCCGGCCAGCCGGCTTACGGCGGCCCGGGCGCCCCCGCCCCTTATCCCCCTTCCCAGCCGGGCGGGGTCATCATACCCAAAGTTACCGAAGGCTATGGCGCGCCTCCCCCCACGCCGGGGATTGGCCAGGGGGCCACCCCGGTCCAGCGGCCCAACCCGCAGCAAACCCCGCCGCGTCACGACAACCGGCCGGCGCCGCCGGCGGGACCGCATGTCTCCGGCCCCTACCGGGTCGGCGGGGTGACCCTAATCGACATCAACACCGGCCGCACCCTGCCCATTCACGAGGTGGATTTGCGCCCGACCGTCGAACGCATCCAACGCGGCGAAAAAAACGCCCACCGGAACGACGGCACCGTCTACCACAACAACAACCGGCAACTGCCGCATCAGCGTTCCGGTTATTATCATGAATACGTCGTTCCCACGCCGGGGGTGCACGGTCCCGGGCCGCAACGGCTGATTGCCGGTCAGCGCGGCGAAATGTATTATACGCCGGACCATTACGATACCTTTATCCAGGTGCAATAGGAGGGCGCCATGTTCAGTTTTTATACAGCCCCAATTGAATTCGATGCCGATATCATCCCCGCCCGCATTGCCGGGATCAAGGCCGGCCAGAAGGATGTGAAGAGTCTGATCGCCGCCATTGGCGAAGTGTTGGACTTCCCCAAGTTCGCCGGGAAAAATTTCGACGCCTTCTGGGATTCCCTGCGGGAGCTGCCCGATGAGACGCCATATAAGATAGTATTGCTCCACGAAGATTTGCCCGCGCTGCCGGCGGAGGATTTGGCGACATACCTCCGCATGCTGCGTGACGCCGTGGTTTATTGGAATGAATATTCGGATGAACATTCCCTGGAGGTGTGGTTTCCCATGTCGGTACGGGACAAGGTCCGGGCGGTGACCAAGAAGATGCCCCCGCCGGAAGATGTGGAATAGAGATGGCCATGGCCCGGTGGCTTGGGGCGTCCCCCCCAAGCTACGGGGCCGCTTGCCTGGCAAGTCCACAAATCGTATCCGGCATTAAAAAAATCGTTATTGCAAATTGGCGGTACGTATAATATTATGTGTTTCCGGCGCCACTTCACTGCCGCTGGATTACGGTAATTTCCTTGTTATAAACAGGAATCATCATGGATCCAGCCTCATTTATGTCATTCGCAGAATGTCTAAATGAACCCGTCATCATTGTCGACGCTAATGATGGCGGCATCATCTGGCGGTCGAGTAAATTCAAGGAAATCGTCGCCAATAAACGGCTGACCCTGGGCGACAAGATCGCAATCCCCAATACCGCCACCTTCGATAAACGCCTCCTCGCCTTTACCGAAGACCCCTCTTTCCCCCGGCACCGTGAGATACCGATCCTTTCCGGCTGGGACGGCAGCCTCAGCGGCTATTCCTGGAACTGGGACGGCCGCGAAGTCATCACCATTGTCCTGAAGGAAGCGGTAAAACCGACCAGCGGGCGTCTCTTCAGCCACCTGTTGGAGAATCTCCCCGACACCGCCTTCCGCTGCCGCAACGATTTCCCCACCTTCACCATGGAATACCTCTCGGCCAGTTGCCTCAACCTCACCGGTTATCCGGCCGAAGACCTGATCGACAACCGGAAGCTCTGTTTTTTCGACCTGGTCCACCCGGAAGACCTCCCCAACCTGATGTCGGCCGCCCAAGCGCCATTTCTCCCCGGCCAACCCTTCTCCGCCACCTTCCGCATCATTCACCGCTCGGGGGAAATCCGCTGGATTTGGGAAAGGAGCCAGGTCGCCGAGGTCCGGTCCGACAACCCCAATTTCAACATTGTCGAAGGCTTTTTCTGCGACATTACCGAAAAGCACCTGAGGGAGGCTACGGAAAACGCCAATCGGGCCAAAGCGGAATTCCTGGCCCAAATGTCGCATGAAATCCGCACGCCCATGAACGTCATCCTGGGGATATCGGAAATACTGCTGCATGATTCCAACCTGTCCGACTGGCACCGGAAATATCTCCAGGACATCAAGGTCTCCTCCGACTCCCTCCTTACCATCATCAACGATATCCTCGATCAATCCAGGCTTGAATCGGGGAAAATGAGCCTGGCGCCGATTTTCTTCGACTTCAAGCAGATGCTGGACAACATCTGTTCCCTGGCCCAGCACATGGCGACGGAGAAGAAGCTCCAATTCAGCTACGAAACGGAAGGCGACCTCCCCAACTGCCTCTACGCCGACGACGTCCGAATGCGCCAGGTCCTCTTGAATCTGCTGGGGAACGCGGTCAAATTTACCGACCGGGGTTCAATCACCCTCCGGGTCATCTCCGGGGTCGGCTGCCTCAGGTTCAAGGTGGTCGATACCGGGATAGGCATAAAGGACGGCCGCCATACCGATCTGTTCCAGCCTCTCCGGCAGTTGAACGAGGGGAAAAACCGGCGCAACCAGGGTACCGGCCTGGGTCTTTCCATCATCAAGAATATCGTGGAACTCATGGGCGGGACGCTGGAAATGACCAGCGTCTACGGCGAGGGCAGCACTTTCATCGTCACCCTGCCGAAAGTGGTGGGGAGTGAAAACGACCTCCGCAGCGACATCGTTCCCACCGGCATGACCTATTCCCCCTCGACCGCCATCCTCATCGTCGACGATAACGAGATCAACCTCGCCGTCGCCGCCGGCCTCATGAAAACCATCCACGGGGTCAACTGCGATCTGGCCCTCTCCGGCCTGGAAGCGGTGCGGATGGCCAAGGAAACGGACTACCACCTGATCTTCATGGATCACATGATGCCGGACACCGACGGCATCGAAACGACGCAGCTGATTCGCAAAGCCGGCGGCCACAACACGACCGTACCCATTGTCGCCCTCACCGCCAACGCGGTGGCGGGAGTGCGGGAGAAGCTTCTGGAGAGCATGAACGATTTCCTGGCCAAGCCCATCCAGAAAAACGAACTGGAAACGATACTCTACAAGTGGCTGCCGGTAAGCCTCAGGTTGGGCCGCCGGCTTGCGGCGGGGGAGGCGGTCGAGGCGGAGACGCAGAAATTTATCGATGGTCTGAAGGATATTTCCGACCTGAACAGCCAGTTGGGTCTCGACAATGCCGCCGGACAGCAGGAGGCTTACGAACATTCGTTGAAGCTGTTGTGCGACAAGATTCCCATGATCACCCAATTGATGCAGGACCTCCTCAACCAGGGGGACTTGAACGAACTGGCGATTCACGTCCACGGCATGAAGAGTTCCTTGGCGGCGGTGGGGGCCGAGCGGCTGTCCGGCTTGGCCAAGGATCTGGAATCGGCCGCGCGGGATGGCGACCGACCCTACTGCGACCGCCACCTGTCGCCCTTCGTGACCGATTTGCGCCAACTCGGCAATCGTCTCCGCGAACTCTTGTCGGAGGCCGCCCGCGCGCGGCTGGTGAAGGGGGCCAAGACCAACGGCCAGACGGAAATATTGGAGCGGGGGGTGCCGGAATTGGTCCTGGCGCTGGAGTCGTTCGATCACGACGCGATTTACAACAGTTTGACGCCGCTGATGCGCTACAATTTCGGCCAGCGCGAGAACAACGCCCTATTGGAGGTGAGGAACCTGGTGGATGTGTTTGATTATGCGGGAGCGCAAGCAAAACTGCGGGAGGTTTTCGGCGCCATTCTGGATGCGGCCGACGCTTCCGCCGCGTCTTAGGGCCTGGACAACGGCCCTTAAAAAGGTATACACAGGAGCGAGCCATGAGGTCCGAGGCGAAGCCGGTTATCCTGGCTATTGACGACGATGCGGTGATTCTCAATACCGTCATTTCCACCCTGAAAAACGACTACAGCGTGCGCCCCTTCACCAGCGGTGAATTGGCGCTGAAATTTTTGGCCAATCAAACCGCCACCCTCATCCTTCTCGACTGCAACATGCCGGGACTGTCCGGCTTCGAGGTGTTGCGTCGGCTTCAGGCCAACGACAGTACCAAAGCCATTCCCGTAATCTTCCTAACCGGCTCCACCGAAGGCGAAAGCGAGGTCGAAGCGCTGGAAATGGGCGCGGTCGATTACATCCACAAGCCGGTTAAACCCAGCGCCCTGCAAACCCGGGTCCGCCTGCAGCTCGAACTCCAGTCCCACCGCCAGCATCTCGAAGCCCTGGTCGCCGAAAAAACCCGCAACCTCAACGCCGCCTACAACAAACTCAAAATGCGCGAAGACATCACCCTTGGCCTCCTCGCCCGGGTCACCGACCTTCGCGACTCCGACACCGGGGAACACATCGAACGCACCACCGGTTTGGTGCGGATTATCGTCGCCGATCTCCTCTCCTGTCCCCACCCGGGCTATGAACTGACCCCTTTCGAAGCCGACGACATCATCAAATCGGCCAAACTTCACGATCTCGGCAAAATCGCCACCCCCGATCACATTCTATTGAAACCGGCCCGACTCACCGAAGACGAATTCACCACCATCAAGCAACACCCGGTCATCGGCGAACAGCTGCTCACCGACTTCATCCGCCAAATGGAGGATTCATTCCTCAATACCGCCCGCGACATCGCCTACTCCCACCACGAACGCTGGGACGGCGCCGGCTATCCCCAGGGTCTCAAGGGGGCGGACATTCCCCTGTCGGCGCGCATCGTGGCCATTGCCGACGTTTACGACGCCCTAATCTCCCCCCGTCCCTACAAGGAACCCTTCACCCATGCGAAATCGGCCGCCATCATCATCAGCGAATCCGGCAGCCACTTCGACCCCTACCTGGTGACGGTCTTCGAGAAACATCTCGACCGCATCGGGGAACTCTACCAGCATGAAAATAGCGAGGCGGAGATAGTTGGGTAGGTAAGGCGCCAAGGACCGCTTCGGTGTTTTTTTCGGAAGGTCGACCATGCCGGCATATTGCGCCACTTCGAAAAGCGTCAGCCCCGACCGCATCGTTCAGGACCTCCTGAAAGATCTCGAAGGCGTCGACCCGGCCGGCGGCCTTTGCCTTCTGGCCAGTCTGGCCGATTTGAAGCACCCGGCGCTTTTGGCGGCCCTCGCCGCGGCTCTCCCCTGTCCGGTGTTCGGCGGCACCACCATCTCCTCCCCCCTGGACCCCACCTGCGAGGAAATCACCGCCAGCCTCATCCTGATCAAAAAACCCGGCCTCCGCTTCGCCAGCGTCCTCTCCCCTCCCGCCGACGTCCAACGCGGGGGGGAACAAATGCGGGATTTGGTTAAGGACGCCAGGGAAAAATTGGGGGAGAGGGCGTCGATGTTTCTGGTCATCGCCCCCTTCTTTCCCAATTGGACCGAGGACAAATTTTTCCTTCCCCTCTATGCTGCGGCCGGCGACACCCCGGTCTTCGGCGGAATGGCCTCCGACCACGTCCATGAAGGAAAGGCCCGCACCTTCTTCGAAACGGGCAGTTACCCCGACCGGACGGTCCTGGTCGCCATTGGGGGGGATGTAACCCCGGTTTTCGCGGTCAGCTGCGAGGTGAAAATCTTCACCACCTACAACCCGGTCGTCACCGCGGCCAACGGTTCGATTTTGTACCGGGTCGACGACCTGACCCTGATGGAATACTTGCGCCGCCAGGGCCTGAAACCCGATGCGGAGGATTTTTTGTCCGGTTTGCCTTTGGTCGTCAAGGTGGAAATCAAGACGCCGGGGCGTCCTCCCTATGCGGAAATCAATCACCTGGTGTCGGTGGACCGCCAGTCCGGTTCCGGCCGCCTGGCCCGGGATATTGGCGAAGGTTCCGCCATCAGCTTGGGGGGGATCGACTCATCCTGCCTCCTCGCCTCCACCGCCGGCGCCCTGTCGGCCTTGACCGAACAGATTCGCGGCTGGGAAAGTCGGGGCCGCACCTTCGACGCCATGCTGGCGGTGTCGTGCCTGAGCCGGTACTTTTATACCCGCGACGGCAACAACATCGAGGGGGAGCACCTGCTTCGCCACCGCCCGAACCGGATTCCGCTGCACGGTTTTTACGGCTACAACGAAATCTGTCCTGCCCGGGACGCCGAAGGCGGATGGCATAACCGCACCAACGGCCTTTCCATCGCCCTGTGCGCGCTATGAGGTGATTCCGTATGTCAATTCGCCAAGAATCAGCCCCCGCCAAGCCGGAGACGTTCACGCCGGAGGATTTGCTCCAGCGCCTGACCAACGCCCTCGAGGAAAACGAGCGCCTAAGGCTGATCGTCGCCCGGAAAGAACGTTCCAACCTGATTCTGGCCCAGCTCAACGAACAATCCGAGCGGCTCTGGGCCGCCCACGAGGAGGAAAAGAAGCTCCAGTATCTTTATAACGATCTGCTGCTCAAGAACACCCCCAACACCGTCCTTCTCTTCGACGAGAGCCTGCGTTACGTACTCGGCAGCGAACCATATTCGCCGCTGGTGGCGGACAGCCCGGGGGGCCTGACCAACAAGCCGCTACTCCAGGTTTTTTCCCCTAAAGTCGAGCCCGGGTGGGTGGCCAAAATCCACGACTATTCGCAAACGATCCTGCGAACGGGCGATTTCCGCCGCTTCTCCGACACCGTTCGCATCGACGACTGCCCGCCCCTCAGCGTACAGGTAATGATGCGGCCAATCATGGAGGGCGGGGGAAGGATACGCGGGGTCGTCGTCACCATCACTGACGTCTCCGAGTTGGTCATCGCCCAGAGGAAAGCCGAGGAGGCGGCGCGGTCCAAAAGCGATTTCCTGGCCAACATGTCGCATGAAATCCGCACCCCCATGAACGCCATTCTGGGGATAGCCGAAATCCTCCTGCACGGGCGGGGCCTGGACAGCGCCCAACGGAAATACATCGACGACATCAAAATGTCCGCCGATTCCCTCCTCACCATCATCAACGACATTCTGGATATCTCCAAACTGGAAGTCGGCAAAATGAGCCTGTCCCCGGCGACCTTCGACTTCGCCCATTTTCTGGAAAACATCCGTTCCTTCGCCACCTTCATCGCCAGCGAAAAAGACCTGTCCTTCCAATACGAAACCGCCGGGACCCTCCCCGAGCTGCTCAAGGGCGACGACGTTCGCCTCCGGCAGGTGATAATCAATCTCCTCTCGAACGCGGTGAAATTCACCCCCGCCGGAACCGTGACCCTGCGGGTAGTCGCCGAAGCGGAAACGCTCCGCTTCGACATCCAGGACACCGGCATCGGCATTCGCCCGGAAGACCGGGCCGGACTCTTCCAACCCTTCAAACAAATCGACACCACCCGCAACCGCAGCATCAAAGGGACCGGCCTCGGCCTCTCCATCGCCAAAAGCATCGTCGGCCTCATGGGCGGCAGCATCGGTCTCGAAAGCGTCTACGGCCGGGGCAGCACCTTCTCCTTCGTCATCCCCAAACTCCCCGGCGACGAAAAGGAAATGGTCAAGGCGAACGACCACACCCGGGTTTTTTACGCCAAGAGCGTCCGCATTCTCATCGTCGACGACAACGAAATCAACCTATCCGTCGCGGTCGGACTTCTGAAAACCCTCTACGATCTCGAAAGCGACCAGGCCCAATCCGGACCGGAAGCGCTGGAAAAAGTCGCGGTCAACCGCTACGACCTCATCTTCATGGATCACATGATGCCGGACATGGACGGAGTGGAGACAGCCCACCGCATCCGGCAAATGGACGGCTGGCGGAAAACAGTGCCGATCATCGCCCTTACGGCGAATGCGGTGTCGGGGGCGAAGGAAATGCTACTGGCGTCGAACATGGACGATTTCCTCTCCAAACCGCTGCAGAAGGCGGAACTGGATCGGATTCTGACCGTTTGGATACCGCCCGGCTGCCAACTCACACGCCGATCCGGCGGCGCCATACCGCCGCGGGGTTCAAGCCAATCCGATCGTTCGCGGCAGGAGGCGGCGGGGGGCGATTACCGGGGCGTCACCGCCATGGTGGCGAAATGGCCGGAAATCAACGTCATCGACGGCATGGAGACGGCGGCCGATCAACAGGAAGTGTTCGAACGCTCCCTGAGGCTCCTGGGTATAAAAATACCGGAACTTTGCATCTTAATGGAAAAGCTCCTGGCGGAAAGGAATTTACCCGAACTCGCCGTCCATGTCCACGGCCTGAAAAGTTCCCTGGCCAGTGTCGGCGCCGGCGCGTTGTCGCACCAGGCCAAGGATGTCGAATTCGCGGCGGGTATGGGGGATGCGGCCTATTGCCAGGAATATTTGCCGCGGTTCGTTCGGGATTTGCAGGCGCTGGGGCAAAAGCTGACCCAGGCCTTCCAGGAGGGCGCCGGGCTGAAAACGGCGGTCCGCCAAGGCGAGACGGCCTTTTTACGGGATGGCTTGCGGGGGATACAGCAGGCGCTGGCGCAATATGACCACGAGGCGATCGGGGCAAGTTTGACGCCGCTACTCGGGTTGGATTTCGGCGGCGGGACGAATTCCCTTTTGGGTCTGCTGAAGGACAAGGTCGACACCTTCGACTACGAAGGGGCGAATGATTTTATCAGGTTTCATTTTCCCTAGGGAAATATTTCAGCCCTGCGGCGGCGAACGGAAAAACAGCATATACGCCAATCCCGCCAAAGCCAGCAACAGCGCCCCCCCGGTCACCCCCAAGCCAATCTGCAAATGCTTGACTTTACGCAGCAGTTCGCGGTCCATGGCCGCGCCGCCGCTGAAGGCCCGCGCCGCATTCAGTACCGCCGTGCCGCCCGCCGCCGGCGAAGACGCTCCGGCGGAGTGGGCGCCGCCGCTTTTGGCCAAACGCCGCACCTCGTCCAGATCGTTCAGGAGTTCCGAGAAATTCTGGTAGCGGTCGCCCGGTTTCTTCCGCATCAGCCTTTCCACCACCTCCACCATCTTGTCGGGCAAATCCTTCACCAGGGCGGAAATGGGCTTCGGCTCGGTCTTGATATGCTGATCCATCACGTCCGACACGCTTCCCCCGAACGGCGGGCTGCCCGACAGCATATGGTAAATGGTCGTCCCCAGCGAATACAGGTCGGACCGGAAATCCAGGTTCTTCTCGCCCTTGGCCGCCTCGGGGGAAATATAGTCCGGCGTCCCCAAGACCTCGCCTTCGGTGGACAGGACCGATTCCAGGCTGGACTTGACGAAGCCGAAATCCCCCAGTTTGGCGATCCCGCCCTTCGTCACCATGATGTTTCCCGGTTTGACGTCCCGGTGAACGATGCGGCGCTGATGCAAATATTCCAACGCGCTCGCCACCTGAATGGCAATCGACACCGTCGACTGCAAGTCCATCCGGCCCTCGCGGTCGAGGGTGGCGTCCACCGGTTCGCCGTCGACGAATTCCATGGAAAAGTACAGGGTCGACTTGTAGCGGCCGACGTCAATCACCTGGATGAGGTTCGGGTGCGACAAGCGGCCCACCAATCGCGCCTCGACCAGGAAACGCTTGCGGAACTCGTCGTCCGTCACCCAGCGTTCATGCAGCACCTTGAGGGCGACAATCCGCCCCATCGACAACTGCCTGGCCTTGTACACCACCCCCAGGCCGCCTTCGCCCAGTTTCCCCATGATCTCGTAGCCGCCGATGCGCTGTCCCCGGGCGCGGGCGTCGCGGAGGAGGCGCTCCTTGGCTTTGTACACCGCCCAAACCTGTTCCGACTTCAAGACCCCCTTTTCCAGCAGGACGTCTTCGACCGGACGCTTGGGTTTGCCCGCTTCCGCTTCCTTGTTGATGGTGCGTTCGGCGTCTTCCAGCTGTTCGCGGGTAAGCACCCGGTGGGCAATCGCCAGGGTGGCGAAATCCAAATCCTTTTCCATGTCCGGAAGCTCGGCGGTGTTAGCCACGGGTATTCCTTTTCTTTCTGAGAACCAGACTCTTGTGGTAATCGCGGACCGCGCGCTCCTGTTCCCCCGTTTCCACCGATCCCGGCCTTGCCGCCCGGACCTGTCCCAGAGCTTGCGAAGCGCTCGCGCCCCTGCTTACCAAGTAACACGCCAGCATCGTTCCGGTCCTGCCGACGCCGGCGCCGCAATGCACCAGCACCCCCCTTCCTTCCTCGAGGCAGGCGTCCACGAATGCGACGAACTCGCGGATTTGCGCCAGGGCGGGCGCGGTAAAGTCCTCTATCGGCAAGTGCAGGTAACGCATGTCCAAGTCGTTCAAGACATCCAGGTCGAGGCGGTATTCCGTGAGGGTCACCACCGCCCCGATCCCCTGGCGTTGCAGGCCGGAGAGGTCGGAACGCAGGTCGCTCCAGCGTCCCGGTTCGGCGCTGCCGGCCAACTTGCACGGTATCAGGAATGAGAAATTCGCCGGCATGGGCTAGTCCTCCCAGACGTCGAATACGTCCTTGAAATTATACCCGCCCTTGAAATCCTCCTTGGTGTCGGAGTCGCGGCGCTTCCACTCCAGTTTTTCGTCCTCGACCATCAGAAAGACGATTTCACCCACGTCCTCGGTGCGGCGGAGGCCCCATTTATTCAGGACGATGCGCGCCAGGCATCCCCAGCGCTCCCGCCCGAGACGGCGAAAAGCCTCCAGCAGCTCGAAGCCGCTGATGTGGAAATTGACCCCGTCCTCACCGCGGGACGACGCGACGTCCTTGGGCTTCATTTCCCCGGCCTTCAGCCATTTGACCGCCGCCGCCACCGCTTCGTTGACGAAAAAAAACGCGGCGGGATCATACCGGCCGTCCCGGCGGGCGATAAAGACGATGCGTTCCTTGACCTGTTCAGGTGTCATGATTGTCCCGCCCTGTGTCGGTGTCGGTGGTGGAGGAGGCGGGAGGAACGTTCTCCTCCGGCTTGGCTTGAGCGGCGCCGCCGGCGTTCGGCGGACCGTTGCTTCCGGCCTGGGGCTGGGCATTGCCGCCGCCGCGGGGTCCTTTTTCGCGCCGGGGCGGTTTGTCACCCGCCCGGAATCTTCCGCCGGCCGGGTTGCCTTCCGGCCGGCCGGGCCCGGGAAATGCGGCGCCGCCGGCGTTCGC
>JAVBTZ010000264.1:0-9207 GCA_031555915.1 Planctomycetota bacterium | reverse complement strand
AACATCATGGCCAGCATCCTCTGCGCCAAACACCGCCCGCAAATGTCCACCGTCCGCCATAAAGTCATGAAAGCGGCGGAAAAGAACGGCGGCCGGGGCGGGAAAGTCGAAAAGCTCACGGCCGACGGGAAGCTCCTCCTGTCCCGCACCAAGCGCCTGGACTGGCTGCCGGAAATCTCCTCCACCGTCAACCTGGTGGACGCGGACATCATCGTCTCCGGTGGACGCGGCCTGCAGAAGCCGGAGAACTTCGTCCTGGTCGAGAAATTGGCCAAACTCCTCGGCGGCGCCGTCGGCTCCTCCCGCGCGGCCGTGGACGCCGGCTGGATGCCCTACAGCCACCAGGTCGGCCAAACCGGCAAAACGGTGCAGCCGAAATTGTACATCGCCTGCGGCATACAGGGGGCGGTGCAACACTTGGTGGGAATGTCCTCCGCCGACCGGATTATCGCCATCAACAAGGACAAGGACGCGCCGATTTTCACGGTGGCGACCTACGGGATTGTCGGGGATGCGTTGGAGGTCCTGCCGGCGATGATTCGCGAACTCGGAGGGGAAGCTTAGGAAAGTTGACATAGCATAGCATATTCCTGATTTCATGATGTGGGGACAGGCGCGTTTTCATGTCCCCAATTTCATTTGACAGGCTAAAATCGCCCCCTGATAATAAAAACTTCCGCAACTTCCAGGTAAATATCGTTTATCAATAGGAGAACACGTGAAAAAATTTCTGCTTGCAGCGCTCCTCCTCTTTACCGTCGCCCTTGCCGCCCCGGCCTTGGACCTCGGCGACCCCGCGCCGGCGCTTTCGGTCGATAAGTGGATTACCGGTTCTCCCGCCGACCCCACCAAAGTCGACGACAAAACTTTCTACCTGGTCGAAGTCTGGGGCGTGACCTGCCCCCCCTGCGTCCGTACCATCCCCCTCCTGAACGAACTGCAAAAACGCTACGCCGACAAAGGCCTCAAAATCGTCTCCTTCACCAATGACAATGAAGAAGAAGTCCGCCAATTCCTGGAAAAACACCCCATGGAGTACTCCTCCTTCGTCGACAAGGACGGCGGCTCCACCATCAGCTACATGGCGGCGGACAACCGGAACACCATCCCCCACGCCTTCCTCTTCGACAAAACCGGGGCCCTGGTATGGATTGGGAATCCCCTCGATAACCTGGACAAGCGGATTAATCAGGTCATCTCCGGCCAGTTGTCGGGAGCGCGGGCCCAGAAAATCCGCGCCGCCCGGGATGAACTGCAGGAAGCGTTCGCGAGCCAGAATTTCTCGAAACTTACGGACACCTTGGACAAGCTGGAAACGCTCGAACCCGACAACAGCCAGTACTACCAAATCCACTACCGCGTCCTCACCGAATTGGGCGAAGCCGATCCTTTTGAAATCAAGGATCTCCTCGATAAGTGGTATAAGGGGGTGCAGGACGACGCCGAAGGCCTCATCATCCTCTCGATGGTCGCCATCGACCAGGGCCATCCCTCGGCCCGCAATCCCCAACTTTCCCTCACCGCCGCCAAAAAAGCTTATGCCTTGGCGTCGGAGGCCAAGCCTCAGGCCGGTTTGAATCTTGCCGAAGCCTACAAGGCGGTCGGCCGGATTGATTTGGGGCAGAAGGTGTTGGATCAGGTGGCGGAGGAATCGAAAAACGTCGAGGTCGAGGAAATGGTGAAGGCGATCAAGAGCTTCTACAGCCGGCTGCAGAAAGTGGCGGAAGACCCCGAGGCGGAATACAAACCCTGAGGCGGAGGCTCCTGTTCGCATCAGCTGTGACTTGAGGAAAACTCGGGCGGGACGCATTCTTTACGGGATGCGTCCCGCTTCTTGTTTGCAGCGTTCTACCGACAGCAACAATTCGCCTTAAAACGGAAACAGCCGCGGCAAGGCAAATACCATCACCACCCCCATGAGTATCTGCAGCGGAAGCCCGATACGCATATAATCCCCAAAGGTATAACGCCCCGCCGACATGACGAGCGCATTCGCCGGCGTCGAAAAAGGACTCGCGAACGACATCGACGCCGCCGTCGCCACCGCGAATAAAAACGGCAGGGGATGGTAGCCGAGACTGTCGGCGATATTCATCGCCACCGGCGAAACCAACAGCGCCACCGGCGTCGTGGACATGACAATGTTCAATCCGGACGCCGCGGCGTAAATCACCCCCAGGGCGACATACGGCCCGAACTTCACCCCCAAGGTCAGCAAAACGGAGGAAATGCCGCCGACAATCCCGGTCTTCTCCATCGCCAGCGCCATCGGCAGCAGGCAGGATATCATCACCAAATTCTCCCAGTTGATGGCCGCATAGGCTTCGTCCATATTCTTGAAACAACCCCCCGCCACCAGGGCAATGGCCGCCATCAGCACCGCCGTCACCGTCGGGACCAAATTGAAGGCCAGGCTAAGGACCATCGCCGCCAGGACCACGGCGACCAAGGGCATTTTCTCCCGCAACCGCCCCACTCCGGCATGTTCCTTCGGCCTGCCCACCACCACCCAGTCGTGGGTGAACTCGTCCAGCTTCGCCAGGCTGCTCCAGGCCCCCTGCACCAGAAGCGCGTCCCCTGCCTGCATTTCCTGATCCTTGATGTCCGCCCAAATATATTGGTCCCCCCGGTGAATACTCAGGACGGTCAGGCCGAAGTGGTCCCTGAGACCGGATTCACATACTTTCCGCTTCACCAAACGGGACGACGACATCAGAATGAGTTCGCAAATCCCGATCGCCACAAAACGGTCCTTGTCCTGGTAGCGGCTCTCCTTCTCCGGTCCCACCAACTGCAAGCGGCAGTCATCCACCATCGTTCTGACACTGTGCGGACTTCCCCTCACCCTGAGGGTGTCCCCAGGATAGATGACCGTCCCCGGTTCGGGCGCGACCTGGACGCTTTTCGGCTGCCCTATGCCGAAGTATCCCGCCGAACGCTCGACCCGGTCGATTTCCTGAATCACCACCCCCGATTTTTCCGGCCAGCAGAGGTCCAGCAGGCGCCGGCCCACCACCGGCGAATCGCCGGGCACGGTCACCTTGAAGAGGTTTTCCGCCAAGTGGTATTTCTCGGCCAGGTCCTTCAGGGACAGCCCCTGCTTCGAGTCGCCCGACTGTTTTTCCTTTTTCTTCTTGACCAGGCGGTGCAGCAGGAACGAAGTGACCGGGGTCAGGACGAGAAGGCCGAAAAGAAAACATACCAGCCCCACCGGAAAAAAGGAGAAAAGCTTCAGGGTCGGATGCCCGGCCTTGACGTAGACGTCGTTTACCACCATGTTCGGCGAATTGCCGATAAGGGTGAACATGCCGCCGATACTCGACATGAAGGCGAGAGGCATGAGGAAACGGCTCGGGCTTTGGCCAATGTTCATGGCCAAGCCGACGACAATCGGCAGCATGATGGCGACGGTGCCGATGTTGGAGACCATGGAGCCGGTGACGGCGGCGATAATCATGACGAGAAAATAAAGTAGATGCGTGTTCTTCCCCGCCACGGCCAGGATTTGGTTCGAAATGACGGCGGCAAGGCCGGTACGGACAATGGCGGTGGAGATGACGAACATGCCGGCGGTGACGAAGATGATGGAGTTGGCGAAGCCGCTGAAGGCTTCTTGCGGCGTGAGGACGCGGGTGACGATAAGCAGCAGGAGGGAACAAAGCGCAACCAGGTCGTTCCGGATTTTGGTACTGACGAATCCGATCACGGTCAGGGCGAGGACGCCCAGGGTAACCGCCATGTGGAGCGAATCGGGCATGGACGACGAGCCTCGGAAAGGGCCAACAAAAAGGCAGGTTTGACGCCGTCGTCAACCCCTGCCGTTGGCTCTATTGTGCAGATTGCCCGCTGCGATGCAATACGGGGCGCCCCCCGGTTTATCATTCTTCCTTGTGTCCCGCCCGGCCCGGTCTATGCCGGCTGACCTCGGCGATTTCGGCGAAATGATAGAGGCGGGTCTGGTCTTCGTCCTCCTGGACGAGGACGCCGGAGGTGTCGATGCGGCGAATGATTTTGGCGATCCGGCCGCCGTTTTTCAGTTTGATGTCACAGACGTGATCGATGAAGGTGGCGGGGTCGGGGATGGGCATAAACCGTCCTTTCACTAGAGGGCGCCGTAAAAAGGCCCTGGAATTCACGCGGGAGGGCAGCTCTAATAATGCTCTTTTGCCCGGATACTTCGTCAGGGCTTCGCTCTCGCGTTTTGTAACACAAACCACCACCGCGTGTTACAAAACGCTGCCACTACGCCCTTCCTCGTCTGCGGGCAAAATAGCTATTTTTAGAGGTGCCCGGGAGTAAAAATGCTCTTTTGCCCGGATATTCCGTCAGGGCAAAAGAGCATTTTTAGAGCTGCCTTCAGGAAAAAATTTCTTCGACCTGTTTGGCGAAGAGGTCGAATTTCTTCAGGAAGCCGGGCAAAATTTCATTAGCCGCTTCGTAATCCTCCTTCATCCCAAGGTTCTCCAGTTCGAAGGCGAGGTCGGCCAGGTCGTTGGCGCCGAGATTGCGTAAAGATCCCTTCGCCCCATGCGCTTCGACCCGGAAACGGTAGAAATTCCGCTCCTGCAGGAAGGTCGTCAAGTTGACCGGAATCGTCTCGGCTATATCCTTCACCAACCCCAAAACCTCCAGATACAATTCGGCGTCCCCCGCCACATTGACCAAAGCCTCGTCGACATTCAGCCCCTCCACCAGCCTGGCCCTCTTCATCAATACCGTCTCCGATGCAGGCTTCCTGATATCGACCGCGTCCTCCGCCGTCGAGGAGTCGTCAAGGTCCTCCGTGTCGGCAGGGGGGGCGGAGGCGTTGTCCGGGTACATGGCCTCCGGTTCGGTCGCAACCTTGGCGCCGGAGGTCGGGGGCAAATGCCGCATCAACACCCGGGTGTGATGTTCGCGGCCGTCCAGCCCTTTGTTCCAGCGCGGCGCCGGCTGGGCGGATCCGGCCAGGACAACGCGTTTTTCCTCCGGCATCCACTTGTAAAGAATGGCCTGCAAGTTGGCCTTTACGATGGGCTTGGAAAGGAAGTCGTTCATGCCCGCCCTAAGGAACATTTCGCGCGTGCCGATGACGGCGTTCGCCGTCAGGGCGACGATGACCTGGCGCCCGAAACGGCCGCCCATGGCCCGGATACGTTCCACCGTCTCCACCCCGTCCATTTCCGGCATCATGTGATCCATGAAGACGATGTCGTAGGGACGGGTTTTAAGCATGTCAATCCCCTCCCGTCCGGAAAGGGCCTTGTCGGTGGAAATATTGAAGAGACCCAGGAGGCCGGCCGCCACATCCAAATTGATGCTGCTGTCGTCCACGACCAGGGCCCGGGCATCGTCCGAATAGCGGGTGGGCTGGAGGGCGGCGGTCTGGTCCAATACCTGCTCGGGATCGCCCAGCACTTTGGCGACATTGATGTGGAAGACCGATCCTTCGCCGGGGACCGAGTCGACGCTGATTTCCCCGCCCATGAGCCCGGCCAGGTTTTGCGAAATGGAGAGGCCAAGGCCGGTTCCCCGAATGGCGCGATAGCGGTCGGTGTCGTCCAGTTGCTGGAAGGGTCGGAAGAGAAGGGGAATGTCCTCGGGCTTGATGCCAATGCCGGTGTCGCGAACGTTGAAGTAGAGGAACTTGTCGTCATCCTTCACGCTGAGGCTTACCAGGCCGTCATTGGTGAACTTGATGGCGTTACCGATGATATTCAGAAGAATTTGCCGAAGGCGGAGGTCGTCGCCGTAAAGGTATTTGGGAAGGCCGGGCGCCAGTTCCATGGCGAAGGCCAGATTCTTGTTTTGCGCCAGGAAGCGGCAGAGGGAGGCGAGTTGCTCCAGCAGGGCGTGGAAGTCGTAATGATTTTCCACCAGGGGCAGCTTGCCGGATTCCAATTTGGAGAGATCCAGGACGTCGTTGATAATCCCCAGGAGGGACTCGGAGGCGTGTTTGATGTCCCGGGCGTACTTCGCCTCCTTGGACTCCAGGGGTTCGTTCAACAAGAGTTCCGACATGCCGAGGATGGCGTTCATCGGCGTGCGGATTTCGTGCGACATATTGGCGAAGAAGCGGTCCTTCGCCTCCGACGCCTGTTCCACCCGATCCCGCTGGAATTGGGCCTCCAGGGCAAGGAGGCCGAGTTCATGGATGTGGGAGAGCTGTTCCACCATGAGCATCATCGAGTCTTCGAGCTGGTCCACCTCGTGCCGGGGTTCCTTGCGGGGCAGGTAATCGCCGAGGGTGGCGTCGATTTGCCCGGCGGCAATGCGTTCGGCCTGTTTGGTGAGGCGCTTGATGGGCTTGACGATGTTACGGGTGGCGTAAAAAACGCTGGCTCCCAAAAGCGCCATGCCGATCAGTCCGGCGGCGAGGATGAGGCTGGTGGCCTGCCGCGCTTCGTGATAGAGAAGCGATTCGGGAATTTCCGAAAAAAGAAACAGCGAGGATTCGGCGTAAGGGGGAAGAATATGGGTAAGCTGGTTGAGAACCCGGGTTTTGAGAATGGGCGAAGCGCATTCGAAGTTGATGTCCCGCCGCTCGGCGATGCCCTTACGGAGGATTTGGGCGGCGTCGGCGGGAAAGTCGAGGTTGGTGACATTTTGGTGCAGGAGCTGGGGGTCGGCGGCATAAAGGATCAGGCCGTCCTCCGCCAGCAGGAAAAAGCGTTGTCCCGTGACCCTCTCGCTTTCCTTGAGGAAGGAGAAGGCTTTCTCGTAGAGGATGTCGATGCCGGCGACGGCGATTACCTTGTCGTGAAGCTTTACGGGATAACCGAAGGTGCCGATGAACTGTTTGCCTTCGGGGTTGCCGTAGTTGTACCGGTCCAGCGTGTTGTAGTACGGCCTCTCGTTGACCAGGGGATAATGGTACCAGGGGGACAGATCGGGCCGGGTCAGCAGATTGCCGGGGATTTCCTCTTTGACGATATTGCCGTCGTCATTGCGGATAAAGAGTACGCCGCTACGCGAAGTATTGCCGTTGTAGACGCCGGGCTCGAAGATAATCCAGGTGCTGGAGGCGTAGGTGGTGACGGAAAGCATGTTGCGAACCCAGCCTAGGATTTCTTCGTCATTGGGCGTTTGATGCTCGATGCTGGCGGGGAGGGTGATGGAGCCGTACTCGACCAGGGTGAAGATTTCCTTCAGGGCGTCCCAGGCGCTGGAAAGGGCTTCGGTGGAGGCAAAGGCAATGCTTTCGCGGGCAAATTTGGTGTTGGCTTGATAGATGATGTGGTTGACCAGGAAAAGCATGAGGCCAAAGAACAGGGCCAGCGGCAGCAAGGTCGCTAGGAGGATGCGGGAAAAGATGTTGAGCCGCGGTTTTTTCATGGGGTTAGTATGTCCCGATCGAGCGTCTTGGACTGCGACGGCGTTAGAGAACCTGTCTAATCGTGTCGATGACCGTTCCGTCCCGGTAGCGCACTTCCGCCACCACCCGGCCGCGTTCCGGTTCCGGTTCCGGATTCCCCGTAATATCCAGGGCGCGCCGGCGCAATTCGGCGATGTCCACTACCGGCAGTCCCGCTTCGCGGAGCCGTTCCCCAAGCTCGGGACGGGACGGATTCACCGCTATGCCCCGCTGGGTCACCAGGACGTCGACGGTGCTTCCAGGCGTGGTCACGCAGAGCACCCGTTCCCTTACTAGAGGCAGGCGGGCGCGAACCAGCGGCGCGATGATCATGGCCAGTTTGGCGCCGGCCGCCGTGTCGGAGTGGCCGCCGGAACCGCCCAGGATGTAACCGGAGGAGTCGGTGTGGACGTTGACGTTGAAGTCGAGATCGACTTCGGCGGCGCCGAGGATGACCACGTCCAGGCTGTTGACGATGGCGCTTTTGGCGTTGGGGCTGGCATAATGGGCGGCGGTTACTTCGTGGTGGCGGGGGTTCTCGCGGAGCGACCGCACCGCGTCCAGGTCGAAACATTGCACATCCATGAGGGAGGTGAAACAGCCCGCTTGCAGCATCTCCACCATATAACCGGTTATCCCCCCCATGCCGAAGGAGCCGGTGATTTTTTCCCGCAGCATGATGTCCTTCAGGAACCGCGCCGCCGCGAGGGAGGCGCCGCCGGCTCCCGTCTGGAAGGACATGCCGTCCTTCAGCAATCCCGAATGCCGGATGACCCGGGCGGCGTGGTCGGCCATGAGGAGGCCGATGGGGTCGCGGGTGATGCGGGTGGTGCCGGAGACGATGCCGGCGGGGTCGCCGATGTGTTCCAGCGCCACGACGCAATCGACTTTCGTTTCGTCGATGGAAATATCGGCCAGGGGATAGGGAACGAGGTTGTCGGTGACGACCACCACTTTTTTGGCGTATTCCGCGTCGGCAAAGGCGTAACCGAGGGAGCCGCAGGCGGAGGGGCCGAGTTTGCCGGTGCAGTTGCCCATGGGGTCGGAAGTCGGAGCGGCGATAAACGCGACATCGATGGGGGATTTCCCCGCGGCGATGTCGGCCGGCCGGCCGCCGTGCGAACGGAAGATGACCGGCTTTTTCAAAACCCCCCGGGCGATGGCTTTCCCCACCACCGCGCCCATATAGTTGCATTCCAGGCCGGTGACGACGCCGTTCTCGATATGTTTAATCAAGGGGGCGTGGACGTCGAAGATGGAACTGGCGTTGACGTTCAAATCCCGCAGGCCCAATTTCGCGGCGGCGTTCAGGACCGCGTTCAGGACAAAATCGCCGTTTCTAAGATGATGGTGAAAGGAAACGGTCATGCCGTCCTTGAGGCCGGTTTGCCGGACCGCCTCTTCCAGGGTGGCGACGATTTTATTTTTGCTCCCGAGCTTGTTCATTGCACCGACCCTCCCTGAAGCGCTCCCGCCGCTTCCAGCACTTGTTTGGCCCTGAGGACAATGGGGGCGTCAATCATTTTGCCCTTGAGGGAAATGGCCCCTTTGCCCTGGGCTTTCGCCTCCGCGATGACGGCGAGGACCTCCCGCGCGTAAGCGACTTCAGCCGGCGTGGGACTGAAGACTTCGTTGATGCCCCGCACATGCCGGGGGGAAATCGCCGCTTTCCCCGAAAAACCGAGGCTTTTGGCCAGGCGGGCGTCCTCGATCAAACCCTGGTCGTCGTTGACGTCCGTAAAGGGGGTGTCGTAGACCGCCACGCCGGCGGCGCGGGCGGCCATGACCAGGCGGGTTCGGGCATAGAAAATTTCCTTGCCTTCGCCCGTTCTGGCGCAGCGGAGGTCGGCGGTCAGGTCTTCCGCCCCAAGGAA
>JAVBTZ010000046.1:0-25629 GCA_031555915.1 Planctomycetota bacterium | reverse complement strand
AGATGGTGATGCCCGGGGACAACGTGCAGATGAACGTGGAACTTCTGACTCCCATCGCGATGGAATCGCAGCTGCGTTTTGCCATTCGTGAAGGCGGGCGCACGGTCGGGTCCGGGGTCGTTACGGAAATTGTCGAGTAATTGACGTTCTTTTAAACCACAGAGACTCAGAGGGCACAAAGAACCGCAACCGCAAATTGCATTTGTATTGCCATTTTTGCTTTCGAGGTTGTAGTGGTGGTTCTCTGTGTACTCTGTGCCTCTGTGGTGAAATTTTTTGAAACTTAAAGGAGTGCACAATGGCGGAAAAGATTTGCATCCGCATGAAGGCTTACGACCACGACCTGCTCGACAAGTGGTGTTTCAAGATTGTTGAAGCGGCGAAGAATTCCGGCGCCCGCGTTTCCGGGCCGATTCCGCTGCCGACCAGCATCGAGCGTTACACGGTTCTCCGCAGTCCCCACGTGGACAAGAAGAGCCGCGAACAGTTTGAAATCCGCACCCACAAGCGTTTGGTATACATCACCGAGCTCACCCGTTCGACCATGGATTCGATCAGCCGGGTGGTTCCGCCGCGCGGGGTTGACTTGAAAGTCAAGCAATCCGTGTGATTCCGCGTGAGTGGCGTTTTGTCCCGGCGTAGATGAAAATCGCGCTCGCCGTTGTGCCGGGGCCTTTTCGGTGGGCGTAAGTGTGATAAGGAGTCGACAGCTATGTGGCGCGGAATTTTGGGCAAGAAAATCGGTATGACCCAGTTCTTCACTGAAGACGGGAAAAGGGTGGGGGTGACGGTGGTTGAAGCGGGTCCCTGCCCGATATTGCAGCTGAAGACCAAGGAAAAGGACGGTTACGACGCTTTTCAGCTTGGTTTTGACGACCGCAAGGAACAGAATGTAACGAAACCGCAGAAGGGCCATGCGGATAAGACGAGCAGCAAGGCGAAGCGGTTTATTCGCGAGATTCGTCTTCGCGAGGCGAAGAAGGATCTTGAAGCCGGCAAAGTGATTACGATTGAGGACTGGACCGACGTCAAGGAAGTCCAGGTCACTTCGAAGAGCAAGGGCAAAGGTTTCCAGGGCGTGATGAAGCGGCACGGCTACCATGGTCTCCGGGCGACGCACGGCGTGAAGACGCACCACCGCATCCCCGGTTCGAGCGGCAGTTTGACGCCGGCGCGGGTGGTCAAGGGTCATCCGAATCCCGGTCACATGGGTGACGAGTGGGTGACGCAGAAGGGACTCAAGCTGGCGAAGGTGATTCCCGAGAAAAACTTGCTTCTTATCCAGGGGTCGGTGCCGGGTCCGGCGGGCGGCTATGTGGTGATTCGCCCGGCACAGCCGTTTGTGCCGTCCAAATAGGGTTATATGGCATTTGGGTTTGCCTTTGGGAGCGCGACTTTCGGGTCGCGCTTTTTTTGTCGGGCGCTGTGAATATGCCATAGTAACGGTGAGGTGGCACCCATTAGGCTGTCGCTTCCTTTTCTCGGTGTCGGAGGTTGTGTATTTTTTAACTACGGATAAAAAAATACTCAACAAACGAGTTGAGGGAATCATACTGCTGAATCCCTTGAACTATATTCAAGAAGCGGAGGACGGAAGATGAAAAATGATACCTTGATCCGCATTGAAGGCATGGAAGCCTTAACAGAAAAACTCGGCATGGTGGAAGCGGAGCGTTTTATTATGCTTATTCGGAGGGAGCCGTTCGACTATACCCGTTGGCAGGAAAATCTATTTGCGGGGATGAGTGTCGAGGCCATCAGTGCCAAAGGGGCTGCTTTTCGGGCTCGGACTGAATCGGAAAAGGCAGTTTTTCCAAAATGGACATTTCCTGAATGCGATTAAGCAAAATCAGCGGCCCGCTATTGATGACAATGCAGTCATTTTCCACGGATGAACTCCAGTTCATCGAGCAAATTTTCCGGCCCAAGGTTGCTCATGGGATAGCCATGCTTGGGGAGTTCGTAAAGAAATTCAACCTTGCCCATACCGCATAATTTTGCGGCTTGGCCGGCGCTCAGCTTGCCGTCCATCCACAGTTTCGCCACCACTGTGAACTTTGCCGAATCGACAAATTCTTTGGTGGTCATATTTGTCGCCAGCAGCACTTCGTTATCGAAAGGAACGGTGACAGGGTCAGACATGGGCTTCGCCTTTCAGTACCATGTGTCAGAGGAAACATAATGCGGATCAAATGTAGTATACGCAAGGAGGCGTCAAGTTGGTATACCCGAATGCAAATCGGTCTTACACGGACCAAATAAAAGGCCGCCCCAAATCGGAGCGGCCTCCCTTTATCCTATGCCACCTTCAATTCCACCGCATTCCTACTTCTTGGAGAAATCCATCTGCGCCATCTGTTCGTAAATCTTCCAGCGGAGCGATTCTTCCCACGCCGCCTGCTGGGCGAACTTCTCGGCAATCTCCGGGTCCCGTTTCGCCAAAGTCTGGAAGCGGGTCTCGCTCATCGCCCAATCCTTGTAGGCAATCGTCGGCGCCTTCGAATCCAGCTGCAGCGGATTCTTGCCTTCCTTGATGAGATCGGGGTTGAAGCGGTAAATGGGGAAATGCCCCGACTCCACCGCCTTCTTCTGCTCGGCAAACCCCATCCCGAAGCCGTCCGCCATCCCGCGAATCCCGTGCGCAATGCAGTGGGAGTAAGCAATAATGATGGACGGGCCGTCGTAGGCCTCGGCTTCCAGGAACGCCTTCACCGTCTGGGCGTCGTTGGCGCCAAGGGCGACCTTCGCGACGTAAATGTTCCCGTAGGTCATGGAAATCATCGCCAGGTCTTTCTTGCCGGTGACCTTGCCGCCTTCGGCAAAACGCGCCACCGCGCCAAGGGGCGTCGACTTCGAAGCCTGGCCGCCGGTGTTGGAGTAAACTTCGGTGTCCAGGACCAGGACGTTCACGTTCTTGCCGCTGGCGAGAACATGGTCCAACCCGCCGTAACCGATGTCATACGCCCAGCCGTCGCCGCCGATAATCCACACCGACTTCTTGACCAGATAGTCGGCAATCGCTTCCAGGTTCCTGGCTTCGTTCGTCTGGCAATTTTTCAGCGCCGCCTTGAGGTCGGCCACGCGCTTACGCTGCGCGTCGATATCCTCCTGCGTGATCTGCTTGGCTTCGCAAATCTGTTTGACCAAATCCGCCTTGTCCTTCAGGCAGCCGCCCTTCGCCATGACGTCGAGGGCTTCCTTGGCCTGGCCCATGAACTTGTCGGCCGCCAAACGCATGCCGTAACCAAATTCGGCGTTGTCCTCGAAGAGGCTGTTGGCCCAAGCCGGACCGCGACCGTCGCAGTTCTGGGTGTAAGGGGTGGTCGGCAGGTTGCCGCCGTAAATCGAGGAGCAGCCGGTGGCGTTGGCGATCAGCATCCGGTCGCCGAAAAGCTGGGTCGCCAGCTTGATGTACGGCGTCTCGCCGCAGCCCGCGCAGGAGCCGGAGAACTCAAACAGGGGCTGACGCAGTTGCGACCCCTTGACCGTATTGATAGGGAACAGGCCGTCCTTGGTATAGGGGATGTTCTCGAAGAACTTGACGTTCTCGGCTTCGGCGGCGCGGAGCGGCGGCTGGGCGTGCATGTTGATGGCCTTCCGCTTTTCATCCGCCTTGTCATGCGCGGGGCAGACCGAAACGCAGGATCCGCAGCCGGTGCAGTCTTCGGGATAAACCTGGATGGTGCACTTCTTGCCTTCGACTTGTTTGCCGCGGGCGTCGGCGACCTTGAAGGTGGCCGGCGCGCCTTCCGCTTCCTTCGCATCGTAAATCTTCAGGCGGATGGCGGCGTGGGGGCATACCGCCGAACACTTGCCGCACTGGATGCAGAGGTCTTTTTCCCAAACCGGTATCGACAGGGCGATGTTCCGCTTTTCCCATTGGGTGGTGCCGGTGGGGAAGGTGCCGTCAATCGGCAGCTTGGAGACGGGGAGGCTTTCGCCTTCGTTGACCATGATCTTCGACAGGGTGTCCAGAACGAACTGCGGCGCGTCCTTCGAGACGATCGGGGGCATGGGCTGGCCGTTCGCGGTCTTGCCGGCGTAGTCGACCTGGAAGAGGTGGGCCAGGGCCTGGTCGACGGCGTCGTTGTTCTTCTTGACGATCGCTTCGCCCTTTTTGGAGTAGGTCTTTTTAATCGCGTCCTTGATGTAGCCGATGGCTTCGTCGGCGGGGATGACGTTGGCGATCTTGAAGAAGCAGGTCTGCATGATGGTGTTGATCATCACGCCCATGCCGGTCTTGTGGGCGACTTCGTAGGCGTCGATGACGTAGAACTTGGCTTTCTTGTCGATGATGCGCTGCTGGACTTCGCGGGGCAGCTTGTCCCAGACCTCGTCCTTGTTGTAGATGGAGTTCAGGAGGAAGACGCCGCCTTCCTTCAGGTCTTTCAGCATATCGTACTTTTCCAGGAACGACCACTGGTGGCAGGCGATGAAGTTGGCGGAGTGAATCAGGTAGGTCGACTTGATGGGGCGGGGGCCAAAGCGGAGGTGCGAGGTGGTGATGGCGCCGGCCTTCTTGGAGTCGTAGACGAAGTAGCCCTGGGCGTAGTTCGGGGTGTGATCGGCGATGATCTTGATGGAGTTCTTGTTCGCGCCGACCGTGCCGTCGGAACCGAGGCCGTAGAAGAGGCAACGGCGGACGTCGTCGGCTTCGATGTCCAGGTTGTGGTCGAACTTGAGGGAGGTGTGGGTGACGTCGTCTTCGATGCCGACGGTGAAGTGGTTTTTCGGGCTGGCTTTGGCGAGTTCGTCGAATACCGCCTTGGCCATCCCGGGGGTGAATTCCTTGCAGCTGAGGCCGTAGCGGCCGCCGATGACGGTGGGCCACTTGCCGCCGAAGAGGTCTTTCTTGTCCTGCATGGCTTCGCCGAAGGCGGTGCGGACGTCTTCGTACATGGGTTCGCCGAGGGAGCCGGGTTCCTTGGTGCGGTCGAGGACGGCGAAGGCCTTGACCGTCTTGAGGGGCAGGGCGGCGAGGAAGTGCTTAATCGAGAAGGGGCGGTAGAGGTGAACGGTGACGACGCCGACTTTTTCACCTTTCTTGGCGAGGTAGTCGACCGTTTCCTGGGCGGCGTCGGCCGCGGAGCCCATGATGATCATCACCCGGTCGGCGTCGGGAGCGCCGTAGTAGTCGAACAGCTTGTACTGGCGGCCGGTCAGCTTGGCGAATTTGTTCATCTGTTCTTCGACGATGTCGGCGCATTTGTCGGAATAGATGTTGCAGGCTTCGCGGCACTGGAAGAAAACGTCGGGGTTTTGGGCGGTGCCGCGGATGGACGGATTGTCGGGGGTGAGGGAGCGGGCGCGGAATTCGCGGACCAGCTTGTCGTCAATCATCGCCCGCATGTCGTCCTGGGAGAGGAGTTCGATTTTCTGGATTTCGTGCGAAGTGCGGAAGCCGTCGTAGAACGACAGGAACGGCACCCGCGCGTGCAGGGTGGCGGCCTGGCAAACGAGGGCCAGGTCGTGCGCTTCCTGGACGTTGGTGCCGGCCATCATGGCCCAGCCGGTCTGGCGGCAGGCCATGACGTCGGAGTGGTCGCCGAAAATGGACAGGGCGTGGGAGGCGACGGTGCGGGCGGTGACGTAGAAGGTGGTGGGGGTGAGTTCGCCGGCGATCTTGTACATGTTGGGTATCATGAGCAAGAGGCCCTGCGAGGCGGTGAAGGTGGAGGTGAGGGCGCCGGTGGCGAGGGCGCCGTGCACGGCTCCGGAAGCGCCGCCTTCGGACTGGAGTTCCGAGACGACGGGCACCGTTCCCCAGATGTTCTTTTCGCCGAGGCTGGACTTGTAGTCGCAGATTTCGCCGAGGTTGGAGGAGGGGGTGATGGGGTAGATGGCGCAGACTTCGTTTACCGCGTGTGCCACTTCGGCGGCGGCCTGGTTGCCGTCGAACGGAGCTTTCGTGCGTGCCATGTGCGTTCCTTTCTGTGGGTTTTTATATGATTCACTGCGTGCCTGGAATCTTGGGTTTGCAGGGAAGCGAAGCGGCTGCCGTTCGCATTCTCTAAATAAATCGCTGATATAAGTAACATGTACTGAACGGCCTGCCTGGTCTTCGCCAGCCGCCGGTTTAATAGCGTATTACCGGGTGTTGGACGCAAGATGTCTCTGAATTTAGCGACAATACCCCTAATTAAAGGAAAAAATATGTTATTCCTATTGCCCGGACGGGTCAAGCAAAAAGCATCCGGACGGAGCTGGTTTGCTCCGCCCGGAGGGATTATGACCGGGGATTATCATGGCAACCACCGGTTCCACTTCTTTATCCGACAGGTTTTTCTAGTTTTTTCACCAGATTGGTGTGAAGGGTGTTAAGCCGTTCCGCTGTCTTACCCGCCAAAATCGCCCGAGCTTCCCAAACGCTCCGTTGTTCCTCAGAGGCGAAGGCCGCGCGGTTTTGCAGGCGGGCTTTATTGGCGGCGAGCTGTTTCAGACCACGGCTGCCTGGGATTTTGCCGATGTCGCCGCCGGCTTCCTTTAACGACAGGTTGGCTTCAAAATATTCCAGCGTGTTCCGGCGCATTTGTTTTACCGTGCGCAGGAGTTGTTGATAGTCCCGCTGGGCATTTTTGATGCTGCTACGGTCTTGGTCGGTTTGCGCCAAAAGGGTATCCAGTTGTTGCAAGGACATTTCGTGTTCGATAAGCTGTTCGATGCTGGTGGAGTTTTCCATGGCGGCTAGAATTTCCTCGGCTAAAATTTCACTTTGACGAATAGCCTCCAGCATTTCGGGTGTTTTGCGGGCTTCTTGCGTGGTGCTGATAGCTCTATAAACCGCGGTCGCTAAAATCCGGTTCTCTTTTACCGGTAATGGGTCATACCACATCCCATTTTTTTTGGAGGGCACGTTTTTTCCGCTCTTCCCAGGCTTTTTTGCGGGGGAGATTTTTGCGGTCTTCCTCTGCCCTTTTGCGGGCGATGCGTTTTTCGTCATCCGCGTCATCCAGCCAACCCTCCCCCCAATATAGATTCGCCTCGGTCAAATCGAAGCCGCTGTCCATAAACCACTCTTTGCCATAAGTCTGTTTCCACGCCATGGCTACTCGCGGTTCCATGGGAATCTGCATGGCGAGACGCAAATATTCGTCTTTATCACCTCGTGCTCTCGCCGCATCCGCCTCTTCGTAGATCCGGTCGTATTCGCCTTTGGTCATGGGGCCGTTTTTGGTTTGTGCATAAATGTCATCGGGGGCTAAGCGCATGGCATTCTCCTGGCATAAAGGGCAATTATTCCGCTAATTATATGTCACCAGGATCCAAGATCAAGGAACGGTCAAACGCTTGGGCAATTTACCGCTTCAGGTTCAAGGCGGTCTGAATCATTTCGTCGGAGGTGGTCACAATTTTCGAATTGAACTGGTAGCCGCGTTCGGTCGAAATCAGGTTGGTGAATTCCTGCGACAGATTGACGTTCGAGCTTTCCAGTTCGCCGGTGGTGATGCTGCCGGCGCCGATTTGCGGGATGCCGAAGTAGGCGTGGGCGTCGCCGGCGACGCCGATCATCAGTTGCCCCGACGCGACGGTGGGGTAAAACAGCGTTCCGGCCTGGCTCGACAAACCGCTGGTGTTCGGAACCGTCCCGAGGGCGATCATCGCCAAAACTTGGGTGGTCTGGTTGGAATAATGCCCAATCACCCGGCCGTTTGCGTCAAAGGAAATATCCTCCAGTTCACCGTCGGGATAGCCGTTATCTTTGGTGACGATGAGACCGCCTTCCAGATTGACGTATTTCGTTTCGGAAAAGTCGTACTTGATTTTGCTGTTGGGGGGAGTTTGGCTCTGGCTTATCAGGTTGCCGCTGGCATCGAAGATTAGTTCCCCGGAAACCGGAGTGCCGTCGGGATCGCCCGTGACGCTGTTGTCTGACGCGTTCCAGGTCCAGGTGGTGGTGTTGCCGCTTGGCGTCCCCTTGGTGAAGGCCAGGGTGTTGGAACGGGGTTCCACCGTGCGGACCGCCTGCATGGTGGTTACGCCGGCGGAATCGGTGACGGACCTGAAGGTGGTGAATTCGTCATAAACCGTCATGGTCGAGGGGAAGGTTCCGGTGCGGTTGCCGTTCACGAACCATTCGGACAGGCCACCGGCGACCGGAGGCTCGGCCACGCTGGTGAGGCGGGAGACGTCGAAGTCGAAGTCCGTGGGCATGGCGAAGGAATTGGTGGTGACGTTGCCGTCCTCGTCGGTCGTTTCCACACTCACCTTGCTGGTACCGGGGAGAATGGCGGGATTGGCGATTTCGCCGGCGCCGTGATTATCCGCGACGCTTTCGGCGGCGTAGAATTTCACCGGCTCGAGGGTGCTTCCGCTCCCCGTAGCCGGGTAAATCCGCGCCCCGGTGTCGCCGGCTTTCGGCCAATCGACCGTGGTCATGGTCCAGGCGTAATCGTTGGTGCTGCCGTCCGCCGAAGGGGTGGGGCCGGTGAAGGCGAGTTCGACCTCGATTTCCTGAATTTCCTTTCTGACTCCTTCCGAGTCGCTGGTGGTGACTTCGGCGAAAATACGGGTGCGGAGGGTGTTGCCGGTGCCGGAGGGGTCCATGTTGCCGTTGAGTTGGAGCGTGGAGGAGGAGGTGCCGGCCAGATCGGCGGTTGAGGGCCGAGTGGGGAGGACGCCCTTGATGTTGACGTCGGTGGTGGTTTTCCCTTGCAGGATCGAACCGTATTGCGGCAGTAGGATGTTTCCCACGGTTGGACTGGGGGTGACGACGCCCCCCTGGGCCATCCAGCCCTGGACGGCCAGGCCGTCGCCGGCCAGCAGTTGACGTCTGCTGGGGTCGGAGGTGTCGCCCATATAGAACGAGCCGGCCCGGGTGAGGGCCAGGCTTCCCCGGCTTTTCACCAGGAAGAAGCCGTTTCCGTTGATGGTGAGGTCGAAGGGGTTGCCGGTTTGTTCGGAGGGTCCTTGCTGGAAGGAGGGGAGAATGGCGCCGGTGGTAACGCCCAGGCCGACGTTTTTCGGATTGGTGGTGGAGCGGGCGCCTTCGCCGGGCATGGCGCCGGTGATGGCCTGTTTCCACAGGGTATCGAACATGAATTCATTTTTTTTGAAGCCGGCGGTATTGATGTTCGCCAGGTTGTTGGAAATATTGTCCATGCTTTTTTGATGGGTGACGAGCCCGGTGAAGCCGGTGTAGAGGCTTTGTGAGAGACCCATGCGTAGTCCTCCGGATTGCGCCGTCTGGATTGACAGCTGCCGGTAATAAATGATGCAAGACGGTTGCCATAATGCCGGAAGGGGGCGGCGAAGGGGAAAAAACGGTCGACACCCTGAAAGAGTATCGACCGTTTGGGGGAGATGTATGTAGAGTTATGCCGGGTCGGGCTGGAATTATTTTTTGACCCCGCTTTTCACTTCCGCCGAGGCGCGTTTGAATTCGGCCATGCTTTCGCAGGTGGCGGCCAGGAAGGTCAGGCGGTTCAGATCATCCAAATCGGCGCATTTTTTTATCTGCTTTTCTGTGAGCGCCGGAACCTTGCCAAAGCGGGTGGCAAGAATGGTCAAAGTGGTTGCTCTGCCTTTTTCGATGCCTTTTTCGATGCCTTTATCCATCCATTGCTCTATCAGGCTCTTGCCCATTTTATCACCCTCCTTTACACCTAAAGCCTGTCTGTAAGCCGCGTTAATCACTTCGTAGCTTTGCTTGGATTCACAGAATCCGGCGAGATAATTGGCCATTGCGTCAAAGCGATTCCGGAACAATTCGTCGCGCGGGGAGGCAAGTTGATCGCCTAAAATCCTGGGTAAACACGCTTCCGCCTCACCATGGGAGGTGGCATAAAGCGCCGCAAACAACGACTGCAACATCATGGAACCCTTCAGGTTATCCAAATCCATCCTGCCCACGTCGACCAATTGCAAGGGAAAGTCCAAGATGGACCGGCTCCCGCCCTGCGGCATGTCGATCAATTCACCCATGGCCAAAGGGCTCCGCCATGGCATTTTACCATGGTAAAGGACGATTGCCAAGGGATAGGGCAGGAGTTGGGGCTTTTTCCCTTTTGCGGGTGTTTCCAGCAGCTGATCGTAAGCGTCAAAGATATAACGGAGAATGCGCAGGGTGATGAAGCGTTGCGGCCGGGACTGGTGTTCGAGAAAGATAAAGGCTTCGATGGGCCGGCCGCTGCCTTTGAATTCACAGCGGTAACGCAGGTCGCTTCGGCGTTCATTCAAGCCGCTGTCGACGGATATGGGCGTTTCGGGTCGCAATTTGGCTAGGTTTAACAGGGGAACCAGATGGGGATCGCCGTAATTCTCGAGAAAATCCGCGAACAGCTTCGCCTCGCCAAGATAGAATTTGGCGATATGGTCGTGGGAGTGCGGTGGTGCCGGAAGAGGGGCTTTACCACCTTTGCCGGGGGCTGGCGAATTTTTCATCACGTCACCGTTCCTGGGTGATCAGCTGATCGTGCCGCCAATCCGAACCGTCGTCCCTACGTAGATAGATCGGCTGAAACTGCAGGGGATCGGCAAATTCCGCCTGCAAATATTGCCGCCAGCCGAGCCGCCCCACCGCACCTGGCATAACCGTCCCCGGCAAAATGCGGAGGTCCTGAAACAGTTCGAAATAAGTGGAAAAACCCGAGCCGACCCGATGCACCGCCACTTCCGGGTAATCGTTTTTCAATTCACCCAGGTAAGCTGCCGCCTCTTCCGGGGTAATAGCCGCGTCGGGTATCAGGGGAAAGGCGTAGCCGTCGCGGTTTTGGTAGAGGCCGGCGTAGACTTCGTCGCGGCGGGCGTCCTGCAGGGTGTAGATGATTTCGTCGGGTTTGATTTGGCTGTGCATGAGGGCGCTTTGGGCGAGGGCGGCGAGGCTGGAGACGGGAACGAGGCGTAGGCCGGCGGCGTAGGCCAGGGCTTTAGCGGCCATTACCCCGACGCGGATGCCGGTGTAGGAACCGGGGCCGAAGGAGACGGCGACGGCGGCGAGGTCTTTGGGGGCGAGTTGATGTTTTTGCAGGAGGTCGGCGGCGGCGGGGAGGAGTTCGCGGCCGTGGCGGAGTCCTGCGGACAGGGGTTGGCTGGCGACGGGGTCGCCGTTTTGCAGGAGGGCGGCGCCGCCTTGGGGGGTGGAGCTCTCGAGGGCGAGGAGCCAGGTTGACTGGGCGTGCATGGGGTGTGTTTCTCCAAAACAAGGAGCCGCCCACTTCGGCGGCTCCCGTGAAAAAGGTATCGGTCCGACCTCACTATTTTTTGTAGTCCGGTATGATCCCGTTCCGAATCCGTTCCTGCAGCAGGGCCAAAATTTTCCGCTCCGCCGCTTCCGACGCCTCCGGCGAATCCGGCCGATTCTTCAAATCCTCGATGAGCAAATACGCCCGCTTCAACGGCAGGTTATGGATGATTTTGTTGCCGGCTTTGACGTCGGCGACTTTCAGCGCCGCGACCAGCGTTTCACTGTCCACCTCCGCCAATAACGCCTCCGCGTCGGCATCGGTCAGGACCGCCAGCGGCGCCGTTAGGAGACAGGGCGGGGCGTGCGTCCATTTTGGACCTCCGGTTGTTTGGTTATAACGGTATATTTACCCGTTACCGTTCGCCTTGGCGTCGAGAATGGTGTTGGAGCGCTTTTTCCGCATGTCCAGGGGATGCACGGGCGTGTGCCAGATATCCCGGGCGTAATCGAGAATCGTGCGGTCGGAGGAGAATTTCCCCGAACGCGCCACGTTCAGGATGCTGCGGCGAATCCAGTTGCGCTGATCCCGGTAGTCGGATTGCAGCTTGGCGTGGGCGTCGGAATAGGCGGGGAGGTCGGCAATCAGCAAATAGCGGTCGCCCCATTCCAGGAGGGCTTTGCGGATGGGCTCGAAGATGTTCCCTTCCCCGACCGAGAAGTGGCCGCCAAACAATAGGTCCAAGGCTTCCTTGAGCTCGGGATTCTGCTGATAAAGCTGCTGCGGGTGGTAATTGGCCGACAGCGCCTTGGCTTCCTCGGCGTTCAAGCCGAAGATGTACATGTTCTCGCGGCCGACCTCTTCCATGATTTCGATGTTGGCGCCGTCGAGGGTGCCGATGGTGATGGAGCCGTTAAGCATGAACTTCATGTTGCCGGTGCCGGAGGCTTCGGTGCCGGCGGTGGAGATTTGTTCCGAGACGTCGGTGGCGGGGATAATCTTCTCCGCGAGACTTACCCGGTAATTCGGCAGGAAATAGACTTTCAGCCGGTCGCCGATGGCGGGGTCGTTGTTGACGACGTTGGCGACGTTGTTGATGAGCTTGATGATCAGCTTGGCCATTTCGTAACCGGGGGCGGCCTTGGCCCCGAAAATGAAGGTTTGCGGGGTCCAGTCCATATTGGGGTTTTTGCGGAGCCGGTTGTAAAGCATGATGATATGAATGGCGTTCATGAGTTGGCGCTTGTACTCATGGAGGCGCTTCACCTGGGTGTCGAAGATGGAGTCGGGGTTGAGGACAAAGCCGCATTCCTTGCGGACATGTTCGACCAGGACCAATTTGGCTTTTCGGCGGGCGTCCTGGAATTGGCGCTGGAAACCGGGGTCGTCGGCGTATTTTTCCAGGTTGCGCAGATGTTCGAGGTGGGTTATCCACTGATCGCCGATTTTTTCGCTGATGAGTTCGGCCAGGGGCGGATTCGACTTCAGGAGCCAGCGGCGTTGGGTGATGCCGTTGGTTTTCGAGTTGAAGCGTTCCGGGAACATTTCGGCGAAATCGGGGACCACCCGGCTCTTCAGGAGTTCGGTATGAATGGCCGCGACGCCGTTCGTGGAGTGGCTCCCGACGATGCACAGGTTGGCCATGCGGACTTGTTTCGGGTCCGATTCCTCGATTAAACTCATATTGGCGATTTTGTCCTGCCGGCCGGGGAAGGCGATGGCCACCTTCTGGAGGAAGTGCAGGTTGATGTCGTAAATGATTTGCAGGTGGCGGGGGAGAATCTTCTCCAGCATCGGCACCGGCCACTTTTCCAAAGCTTCCGGCATGAGGGTGTGGTTGGTGTAGCCCATCGACTTGACGGTGATTTCCCAGGCCTGTTCCGGTTCCAATTCCTCCTGGTCGATGAGGAGCCGCATCAGTTCCGGCACCGCCAGGGAGGGGTGGGTGTCGTTCATTTGTATGGCGACGCGGTTGGGGAATTCGCTCCAGGGTTCCTTGTCGTGCTTGAAGCGGCGGACGATGTCCCAGAGGGAGCAGGCGACGAAGAGATATTGCTGCTTGAGGCGGAGTTCCTTGCCCATGTAGTGGAGGTCGTTGGGGTAGAGGACTTTGGTGAGGTTTTCGGCTTCGGTTTTGGCGGCGATGGAGGCGACGTAGTCGCCGCGGTTGAAGTCGTCGAAATCGAAGTCTTCCGCCGCGAACGAGGACCACAGGCGGAGGGTGTTGACGGTGTTGCCGCCGTAACCGACGACGGGGGTGTCGAAGGCCATGCCGAGGACCGGTTTGGATTCCACCCAGCGGTAACGGATGCGGCCGCGGTCGGTAAACTGTTCGATGCGACCTTCGTAATGCACGGGGATGCGGAGTTCGGGGCGGGCGATTTCCCAGGGGTTGCCGTTCTGGAGCCAGTTGTCCGGGTGTTCGATCTGATAGCCGTTTTCGATGGTCTGGCGGAAAATGCCGTAGTTGTAGCGGAGGCCGTAACCCATGGCCGGGATCTGCAGGGTGGCGAGGGAATCCAGGAAACAGGCGGCCAGGCGTCCCAGGCCGCCGTTACCCAGGCCGGCGTCGACTTCGACCTCGCGCAGTTCCTCGAAATCCACCCCGAGTTGGTCCAGGGCTTTTTCCACCGCGTTCATGAGTTTGAAATTGATGACGTTGTTCCCCAGCGCTCGTCCCATCAGAAATTCCAGCGACAGGTAGTAGACCCGCTTGACGCGGTCGTCGTGGTGGGCTTGTTGCGTTTCAATCCAGCGGTCGATGAGCCGGTCGCGAATGGCGCGGCTGAGGGCGATGTAGCGGTTGTTTTTGGTCGAGGTGTAGCGGTCCCGGGCCAATTCGTATTTGAGTTGTTCGGCGTAGTCGAGCTGAATGGCTTCGGGGCTGGTTCCCTGTCTGGTGCTGGAGGAGTTGTCGCTTTCGTGTGCATACATGGCTGGAATCTCCGGGGGAATTGGTTAACCGGGGCGCTTCGCGCGGGGTTTTTCACCCAAATGTCGCGCGGAGGCGACTTTATTGTTCAAAATATTATAAGGAAGGCGGAGGGCAAAGCAAATCAATTACCTTATCCGACGCGTGACTTGCAGGTGAAAGTTGGTTGCATGGGACAGTTACATTTGCTATTATTGAACTGGTGCTATTTAACAGCCGCAAAACAACCTGGCCTCCCATCAGGCTCAATTTCACTCGGCAGAGAGATTAAAAAATGACGGACAAATATTCGAGCCTGTCCTTTCGCTTATTCCCGCGTCCCTCTTTTTGGGAGGGAATGGGAAGAGTGCTTGATATCGGCGGAGGAATCTCCATTTACAATACCTCTTCCTCACCCACTAGAGCGGATTATTTGGCCTTGGCGTCGGACTGGTCGGTGGTAGGCGGAGATATGTGCAAGGCGATGGAAAATTATGAGCGAGAGCGAGGAAAAACCGGCCGGTGAGTCAAATTGCGGCTCCGACCCCGACTTGCCCGAAGGCAGCAGTCGCATGACCAAGGCCGGCGAGGAGGAAAAGCCTGCTGGTCATTCCATGTTTATACAACACCATCAGTCATCGACATATTTTTTTTCGAGTCCCCTCCCTCCGGCAGAGGTGCTTGGGGGGTATGAGGCGGTGCTTCCGGGGGCCGCCGATCGCGTAATCCGCATGGTGGAGGAACAGGGTAAACACAGGCGGGAGCTGGAACAGCGCAATCTCAAAGCCGATATCATAAAAAGCTACCTGGGAATGGCCTGCGGTTTTACCATAGCATTATACGGCATTTACGCAGCCAAGGAAATGGTTATGGCCGGGCACGTATGGACTGGCGCTTTGTTTGGCTTCGCCGCTCTCGGTTCCCTGGTTGGCGTATTTGTCAAATCGGCGAATGACCGAAAAGAAATGCTTAGGGAAATCCGCGAAATTGAGGAAAAATCACAACCGCCTTTATCCAAGGAATGACCGCACTGGCACGCGTCATTACTTTGTCGCTATCCCTGTTGCGCCTCCCGGGCTATCCCCGGAGGCGTTTTTTATTTGCGGCGGGGTGGTCGTTTGACTATACCCAAATACTGGGGGAAGCCGTTCCCCCGCAATGGAGATTACCCGACCATGTCCTTCGCCCGAACCGTCGTCAGACATATCGTGCCGCTGATTCTCGCCTGCCTGGCGCTTCTCCCGCTGCCCGGCTGCTCCATCGGCTACACCAATCTCCGGCCTGGCGAAAACTCCGGCTTGTACAAGCACCTCTTCGACGACGTCATCTCCCGTTACGATCAACCCTACTGGCTGTGGGTCAGGGGTTCCATCACCGGCGACCTGAACGGCGACGGCGTCGTCGACGAGGAGGTCATCATCGCCACCATTCAACAGGGCGACGCCAATAATCCCGGTCCCATCGAAATCGCCTTCCTCGCCGCCTGCAAGGTCGCCAAGGACGGCAACCGCACCGCCATCGCCCGCCAGCTGCTCTTCGACCGCGATCCCATTCCCCGCTCGCCCCGGCCCATAAACGACATCGGCATCGTCAAGGACGCCCCCTTCACCCGTTGCCGGGCGCAAATGATTGCCGACAAGGTTAGCCTTACCGAGACGGTCGTGGTATACTTTTGGAACGACCCCCTTCCCACCAGCGTTTGGTACATCGGCTTCGCCCTGGAGAACGGCCGTTTGGTGAAAAACCTGGAATCCCTCATCTGGCAGACCGTACCCGGCATCCTCGTGGCCAATCTCGATCGCAGTATCGAGGGGAGTCCCCTGGGTTACCAACTCGCCTTCCAAGTGGCGGCGATTCCGCCGGAGCTTTGGAAAAAAATTGGCCAGCCGAGCGAAATGCCCCTGTTCGGACACGTCTACGCCCGAAACAGTCAGGGATATTATGTTCAGGCCGACTCCGATGCGCGTTATCGCGACAATTACCATAAACTGGAGGCCGCATGGAACCAGGCCTATCTCAAAGCCGCCCTGAACGGACTTCCCCCCGAGGAAATGGCCTGGTTCGAATACCACATGGGGCTTTTAAATTATTATACGGAGAACTACGACATGTCGCGGGCGCTTTTGATCAAGGCGCGGCGTTTTGCCAAGGATCCCAGTTTGCTGCGCGCCATTGACGAAGCTTTCGTCTTCACCCGTTTCGCCCCTAATGCAAGCCCGGAGACGGTGAAGGAGTAGAATCTGTCATGCCTCTACCTTTTGACATGCTGGCGGTGATGCTTTTCCTGGGTTATTTCGCCGAAAGCCCGGATTTGCACCCGCCCGAACTCATGACCAGCCTGGCCATTGTCCTCGTCGCGGTGGCAAGCGTGTTTGCGGCGGCGGCGGTCGTGAACGCCATCGCCTTGCGTCTTTACCGCCGGCCCGGTAGGACCGGTCCCATGAACCGCGCGCTGTCCGGCAAAACCGATCTGGCGGTGCGGACGCTGTCGGTGGCGGCGTTTGTCTATGCCCTTTTTGCCTCGTCCCTGCCCTGGCGGCTGGCGTTGGACTGCGGGGCGAATCTGGGGCCGGAATCATTTGCCGTGCAGATGTTCGGTTTTCTCCCGTATTTACTGCTTTTCTTTGCCGCCTGGATACCCATGTACCCGTTCCACCGTTTGACCACGCCGGGAAAATGGACGCTGGGGAGCTACCTGATCCATAAGGCGCGATACAATTTATACATGCTTTTGGTATGGATTCCTTTCGCTTTTATGGCGGATTGGCTGGGGGATTTTCTGGTCATTCTGCCGGTATTGTTTTTGGCCGCGGCCTGGGCTTTCCCTTATGTGCTGGCGAAGGCGTGGGGCTGCGATTTATTGACGGACGCGAAGACGCTTGCCGCGGTGCACCGGCTGGAAAAAGTGTCCGGGGCCAGATTCAGCCGGGTCTACCTGTGGGAACCGGGCGGGGGCAACGTCCAGAACGCGGCGGCGGTGGGTCTGGCGCAGCCGTTCCGTTATTTGTTCCTGACGCCGGCGCTGGTTAAGGGGATGCATCAGGATGAATTGGACGCGGTGATTTTGCATGAACTCGGGCACGTCAAAAAGCGGCATCTCCTGTTTTATCTTTTTACCTCGCTGGCCGGGATCAATGCGGCGGTGATTGGCGGGGCGTTGTGCAGTTGCCTGACGCATAGCGAGCGGTTCATCATCACCGCTTTTTTCGTGCTTTTCTATTTCCGTTTCGTGTTTGGCTGGTTGTCGCGGAACATGGAGCGGCAGGCGGACTTGTTCGCCATGGAGAAGAGCGGGGCGGCGCGGCCGATGGTGAATGCCTTGGAAAAATTGGCGTTGTCGGCGGGCCGCATTCGCCTGGCGGCGTCGTGGCATCACTTGGGAATTGCGGAGAGGGTGGACTATCTCCGTTTGGCAGAGCGTAGGCCGGAGGTGGCGAGGGGTCATCACGCCTTGGTGCGGGCGATAATGCTGGCGGGATACGGTGCGGCGGTATTGTGCATTGGGGTTATAGGTTTGGCGATTTACCAGGAGTATTCGTCGCCGTCCGGGGAAATGGTGGAGGAGGCGCCGGACGAGGTGACGCATTGGCGGAGGGTGCTGCAATTATTGCCGAATAGTGCGGAGGCGCGGTTGCAGTTGGCGTACAAGCTGGCGGGTGCGGATGAGGAGGGGGAGAGGTCGGAAGCGAGGAATTTGGCCCGTAAGGCCCTGGAATTGGCGGATGGGCCGGAGTTGCGGGCCAGCGCCAGCAAGTTGCTGCACGATTTGGCGGAGGAGGTGGTGCAGAGGGAGTGAGTGTACTTTTGAAGCAATCGAGCCAACCGCCGCTCGATTTCAGTTCGTCGACAGTACAGAGGTGCCCGCAAGCTAAAATGGAACGGCCATCCTAACCGTGAAACCATCCCTCCCCATTCTCCTGGCCCTGATCCTGTTCACGGCCACCGCCGGCCACACCGCCTCCGCTCCCCTGCGCCCCGCCGCCGCCAGCCCCCTCGATCGCCCCATACGCCTCTCCCTCTGGGCCGCCGGCCTCAACGATTTCGCCAGGGAGGTCAAATCCCAAACCGGCCTCGACGTCCTCTTCTACCTGGCCGACCTCCCGCAAACCGAAAACACCGACAACCTCTACCTCGTCACCGGTCTCGTTCCCCTCGCCGCCGTCCTGGACGCCCTCGCCTACCAATATCACTTCCGCTACCGCCTCTCCGACACCGGCCAAATCGAACTGGCCAAAAGTTACGCCTGGACCGGCGCGGCCCAAAGCTTGAAAATCATCCGCCTGAAACCCTTGGTCAACCACGATCCCAAACCCGAAGCCACCCGGCAATTCCTCCTCGAACTCCTTAAACCCCTGGCCCTGCTCCCGGGCGACTTTTCCCTCGAAGTGGAAAGCTACCCTCTACCCAATCAACCCCAAAATCTGCGTCTGACGGCGGTGCTGCCGCCGGTTCTGGCCAACTACCTCACCCGCGCCATCCGCTGCCTTCAGGGGGAAGGCGGGGACTACCCCCCCAATCCCATGCGTCCCAAGGAAAACAACCTCTTCGCCCGCGCCAGGGCGCTCCCCGGCGACTGGGGCAATTTATTGGGGCGGCAGGTAACCACGCCCAAGGCAACCGGCTTACGCGAAATATTGATGGAAGTGGCGGAACAGGCCGGCGTCGCCCTGCTGCTGGACCTGCCGCCCAAGCGGGAAAACGGCGAAAAACTCCCCGCCGACATCGAACGCTACAGCCTGGCCAGATTGACCGAAGCCCTGGCGAAAAACTGGGGCTTGGGGGGAAGAGTATTCCTGGCCGGCGGCGGAGTGGTTTTCGAAAGGGGGCGAAGCGGCGACTACGAAATTGACGGGCGCGGCAGGGAGGCTTATTGGGACGGTTTGGCCGTGGCCGGTTTCCAGATTGGCGGCCTGGTGGAACGGGCGGGCGGGATCGATTTGGTATTGGGCATACTGCGGCGGGAAGTGTTCCCGGGGTTATGGCGGGATGCGGTTTGTAGCATGTTATATTGCGGCGCAACCGGCAGGCTGGTGGTGGTGGCGCCGGAGAATGCGGTGGCGGGAGTGGGGGAACGGCTGCGGGCCTTATGGGGCACGGGGGAGAAATGACGGCGGAAATTTGTTTTTCGGGTCGATCTTTAAAAAAAACAGCTGTTTTTAGTGGTGCCCTATGTATTTTTTACCAGAATCGGGCGGAGGTTGGCGCGATTTTTCTGAAAAGTCCATTAATAATAGTCTTGAATATTAATCGCACGACTATATGATAATGGTATGTTTCGATGTTATATAGATGAAATCGGGTGAAGGTTTGCTCGATTTGTTCAACCATTCTTATAGAGGGGGGAGCATATGTCTCTCAAGGCAAAAATTTACTCCGTTGTGTTTATGCTGGTGTTGGTGGCGCTGGTCATTGGCATTGTCGGCGTTACCTCCATGCGTAAGCTGAATAGGGCGTTGAAGGTCGAAACCGACACCGCCTTCCGCGTCTCCAAGATCAAGGGGCTCCAGAGCAGTCTGGGCGACGTCCCGATTGGGATACTGGAAATTGTGCTTTCGGAAGATCTAAAGGACATGCAGGAGGACAAAGCGAAAGTGGCTGCGTTGGTCGGCCAAGTGATCGATCCCGCCATCGGCAACTACACCCCGATCCCTGAAAACGCCGAACACTGGAAAAATTTGCAGGCATTATGGCTCCAGCAAAAGGAACAGGCCGAACGCATTTATCAGCTCACCTTCCAGAACACCGAGTACAAGGCCGCGACCCTTTCCACCACCGCCAGCCTGGATTATTGGCTGGGCTATAAAAATCCGCTGCGGCGCATCGCCGAAGCGGCCAAGGCCGCCGGCACTCCCGAGGGCATCTCCCTCGCCTTCAACGCCATGGAATGCCTGGAAACGATGAATGGCCTGCAACTGCACGAGAAACTGGCGGTGGTGGCTTTGAACACGGCCAATCGCGACAAATGGCTGGAAACGGGCAGGGAGGAACTGAAACGTTTTTCCGCCAATTTGAACCAGATGGAACGGAAGCTCACCAATCCCGAAGTGACCGACGACCAACTCAAGGCTTTCAACGCCGACTTCAACGCCGCCGGCAAGAACAAGGTAAAATTCGCCGACGACGGCACCGCCAGCTATGCGCCGACCCGTTTCAATCGGCCGGCCAATTTCCTCAATCCCGCCTATCCCGAGGCCAGCCGGATCTTCTGGGAGGAAATCAAGCCCATGCGCGGCGGCGGCACCGAACTCTTCAACAAGGTCTATGAACTGGCCAGCGTAAACTCGAACCATAAGGCATTTGCGCTGTTTCGTAGCGAATATACCCCCACCAGCGAGAAAATGTCCAATGTCATGGGCACGGTGGTCAAGAATCTGGAGGACGGCCTGAACGAAGCGGTGGAGGACGCCTACACCGATTACCGCCGCGCCTGGTGGATATTGATTCTGACCGCGATTATCGGCCTCCTTGCCGGCATTGTCCTGTCCATCCTGTCGGTGAACAGCATTACCCGCGCCTTGGACAGCATGATTGGCGATTTGTCCCGGCGCTCGCAGGATGTCGAACGTATTTCCGGGCAATTGGCGGACGGCTCGGAGTCGTTGGCCAACGGTTCCAACCAACAGGCGTCTTCCCTGGCGGAAACGTCGTCCGCCCTGGAGGAAATGGCTTCCATGACCCGGCAAAACGCCGACAATGCCCGGGAAACGCAGGAAACCGCCGCGCACAGCCTGCAGCTTATCGCCAGCGGTTCGCGGACCGTCCACACCGTCACCCAGGCGATGGGGGAAATTTCGGAGTCGTCCGAAAAAATTTCCAACATCATCAAGACGATCGAGGAAATCGCCTTCCAAACCAACCTGCTGGCGCTTAACGCGGCGGTCGAGGCGGCCCGGGCGGGCGAAGCCGGCAAGGGCTTCGCGGTGGTCGCCGACGAAGTGCGCAACCTGGCCAGCCGTTCGGCCCAGGCGGCCAAGGACACTTCGGAACTGATTCAGGGCACGGTCGAGCGGGTCAGGGTCGGTTCCGGCAATGTGCAGGAGCTTTCGAACGCTTTCAAGGAAATCGAAACGGAGTCGCAGAATGTCGGGCGCCTGGTTACGGACATTTCCGCCGCCACCAACGAGCAGGCGCAGGGGGTGGATCAGGTGAACACGGCGGTGGCGCAGATGGACAAGGTCACGCAGACGAATGCTTCGACGGCCGAGGAGTCGGCGGCGGCGGCGGCGGAGCTTTCGGAGCAGTCGCAGAATCTGAATGCGGTGATCGGCAACTTGGGGAGTTTGGTCTATGGCCGGCGGGGCCAGCCGGAGGTGCGGATCAGCATGGCGGCGGCGGGGATCCCGATGAAGAGATTCAAGCGCTTGCCCGCCCCCTCGAACCGCTGAGGCATTGCGAAGAAATAAGTTGACCTGGTTTATTCAACCACAGAGACACAAAGGACACAGAGAACTACAACTGAAAAGTTGTGGTTCTCTGTGTCCTTTGTGTCTCTGTGGTTAAATAAGCCAGGTCAACTTATTGCTGCGCGGCGCCTAAGACGCCTGCGTTCAACTTAGCGACTTTCTGAAGCGCGACAAGGATATCACAAACAAAATCCCGCCAATCACCAATAGGGCGGCAAAATACTCCCACACCGCCTCCAGTCCCGCCCCGCGGAACAGGATCGCCTGGCCAATCTGCACATAATGCGTGGTCGGGGCCGCCAGCATGAGGTACTGGATATTGGCGGGCATGCTTTCCCGCGGGGTCGCGCCGCCGGACAGCAATTGCAGCGGCAGGAGGACCAGGATCAGGAGCATGCCGAACTGCGGCATGCTCCTGGCCATGGTGGCCAAACAAATCCCCATCGAAGTCGTGGCAAACAAGTGGAGGCCCGTCCCGGCCAGGAACAACAGGACCGACCCCCGAATCGGCACCGCCAACGCCCTCTCCACCACCACCGCAATCGAAGCGCAGGTAGCCAGTATCACCACCAAACCCATGGCCCAAACCTTCGACAGCATAATCTCCGTCGGCGTCACCGGCATCACCAGGAGGTGCTCCAGGGTGCCGTGCTCCCGTTCGCGGATCAGGGCCGCCCCGGTGAGGATAATCGAGAGCATGGTCACCTGGTTGATAATCTCGGTTATCGCGCCGAACCAGCTTTGGGTCAGGTTGGGGTTGAAGCGGTTGCGGTAGGTCAAATCCACCGGCGCCTCCGGCCTGACGTCCGTTCGGGTCAGATAGGTCAGGATTTCGCGGCCGACAATCTCCTGGATGTAACTGGCGCCGGTGAAGGCGTCCGACATCATCGTCGCGTCCACGTTCAATTGCAGCCTGGGGGAGCGGCCCGCCAGGACGTCCCGCTGGAAGTGCGGGGGAATGTCGAGGACGAAGGTGTAGAGGTTCAGGTCCATTCCCCGGTCCATTTCGTACATGTCGATTGGGAAGGGCGGCTTGAACATGGGGGGGAAAAAGGCGGTGGCGATCCGTTCCGACAGGGGCGAGCGATCCTCGTCGACAATGCCGATGCTGGCATTGGCGAGGCCGTCCGGCACGGCGGTCGCCGCCACATAAATGTCCAGGGTGAAAGCGTAGCCAATCAGGATCAGGAGAATCCAGTCGCGGCGTAGCCCCCACAGTTCCTTCACGCCCAGGCGGTAGACATGGCCAAAATTGGGCATGGTCAGGTCTCCTGTTTCTTCAGGCAAAGTATCGCCGCCCCGACCACCACCGGAATGGTAAGGAGGAGCAGCAACAACTGCCCCTGCAGATCCTCGAACCCCAGGGCCTTGTTGAACACGCCCCGCGAGATGTTCAACATGTAGGTGGTGGGGAAAACCTTGCCGATGATCCGGCCGGCGCCGCTCAAGGAGGACACCGAACTCATCAGTCCCGAGAATTGAATGGCGGGGAGCAGGGTCGAGATCATGGTCAGGAAAATCACCGCGATTTGGCTCTTGGTGACGGTGGAGGTGAGGAAGCCGAACCCGGTGGCGATGCAGCAGTACAATATCGCCCCCAGCATCAGCGTCACGATGCTTCCCTTGATCGGCACCTGGAAAACGGTGATGGCGAGGGCGGCCATGAGTTGAAAACTGACGAACGACAGGAGGATATAGGGGAGCTGTTTGCCGATGATGAATTCGGATCGGGTCAGGGGGGTGGTGTACAGGTTGAGAATCGAACCAAGCTCCTTCTCCCGCACCACCGACAAGGCGGCGAGGACCGCCGGGATCATCAGGAGCAGGATGGCGATCACCGCCGGCACCATGGCCGGCAAACTTTCCACATTGGGGTTGTAACGGTAGCGGAGTTCCAGCAGGGCCGGTTGGGGCGGGGTGCGGCCATATTCGGTTTTCAAATAATTTTGCAGCCAGCCGCTGTGCATGGCCAGGACATATCCCTGGACCGTCTCCGCCCGAATGGGATTGGACCCGTCCAGCCAGGCCCCCACCGCCACCTTGCGGCCGTGTTGCAGATCCCGCCCGAAACCGCTGGGAATCTCCAGGGCCATGCTGATGCTTCCGCGGAGCATGCGGTCGTCGAGATCGGCGTAGTCCCTTAGGGGCGCCATTTGCCGGAAGAAGCGGGAGCCGGTGATGTTCTCGACATAGTTGCGGCTGATTGCGGTGTTGTCCCGGTCGAGGACGGCGTAGGTGAGGTTCTCCACGTCCAGGTTCACGCCGTAGCCCATGACCAGCATGAGAATCAGGCAGCCGAGGAGGGCGAGGGCGAGGCGGATGGGGTCGCGGCGGAGTTCCAGGGACTCCCGCCAGGCGCAGCTCAGGAGCCGCCGGAGGTTCATCCCGAAAAGGGAAACGGAACCGGAGACCAGGGCTTTTTCGGCGAGTTTTCGGCTGTCCCCTCTCGACCCGGTCTTGGCGCCGATCAACCCGCCCTTCTGGACGTTTTCGGCCGCTTCCGCGGCGCCCGCCTCCTTCAGGTATGCGATGAAGGCGCTTTCGAGATTCGGGGCGCCGCGTTTTTTCACGATATCGGCCGGAGGGTCGATAACCAGGGAGCGGCCGGAATGCATCAGGGAAATCCGGTCGCAGCGTTCGGCCTCGTTCATGAAATGGGTGGTGACGAATATGGTTACCCGGTCGTTTCGGGAGAGTTCGATAATCAGGCGCCAGAAGTCGTCCCGGGCCACCGGGTCGACACCGGAGGTCGGTTCGTCGAGGATGAGAATCTTCGGCTCGTGCACCACCGCGACCGCCAGGGACAGGCGTTGCCTGACCCCCAGGGGCAGGCTGTCGGGGAGGGAGTCCCGTGCCCGGTCGAGGCCGAAGCGTTTCGCCACCTTGCCGACGCGGCCGGGGATGTCCCGCTCCGGTATATGGAACAGCCGGGCGTGCAGGATCAGGTTCTGCATCACCGTGAGTTCGGAATAGAGGCTGAAGGCCTGGGACATGTAGCCGAGGTTGCGGCGCGTTTCCAGATCGTTCGCGTCGACTTCGCGCCCGAACAGTTTGGCCGAGCCGCCGCTCGCCGGCAGGAGTCCCGTGAGCATTTTCATGGTGGTGGTCTTGCCGCAGCCGTTCGAACCGAGAAAGCCGAAGATTTCCCCTTGGGGGATGGTGAAGGAGACCTGGTCGACGGCGGTGAAGGAACCGAAGCGCTTGGTGAGGCCGTGGGCTTCGATGGCCGGGGTTGAGTCGCCGCCGGCGGGCATGGGGCGGATTTCCACCGGGCGGTAGCCTTCCCGTTTCGCGGGCGGCAGCAGCTGGATGAAGGCGTCCTCCAATTTCGGCTTGCCGGTTTGGGCCAGGATGGCGGCGGGGCTGTCCTCGGCCAGGACCTTCCCCGCGTCCATGGCGATGAGCCATTCGAAGCCCTGGGCTTCGTCCATGTAGGCGGTGGCGACGACGACCGACATGCCTGGGGAGGCCTGGCGGACATGGGCGATGAGATCCCAGAATTGGGCCCGGGCCAGGGGGTCGACCCCGGTGGTGGGTTCGTCGAGGATGAGGAGGTCGGGGTCGTGGATGAGGGAACAGCAGAGGCCAAGCTTCTGTTTCATTCCGCCGGAGAGTTTTCCCGCCGCGCGTTCCAGGAAGGGCCGGAGTCCGGTGGCGTCCGTGAGGGTGTCGATGCGGCGGCGGCGCTCGGCCGGGCCATGCCCGAAGAGGCGGGCGAAGAACTGGAGGTTTTCCTCGACGGAAAGGGTGGGGTAGAGGTTTTTCCCCAAACCCTGCGGCATATAGGCGATTTTCGGACAGACCTTCAGGCGGTGGCCGACGTCCTTCATGTCCCCGCCCAGCACTTCGAGGCTGCCGTCCTGAATCGCCCGCGCGCCGGCGACGAGGGACAGCAGACTGGATTTGCCGACGCCGTCGGGGCCAATCAGGCCGATGGTTTTCCCGGCGGGGAAAGCCAGCGTGAGGTTGTCCAGGGCCAGGGTCTTGCCGTAGCGCTGGTTGAGGTTTTGGATGTGGACGACTGGCGGCGGCGGCATGGCGGCGTCCTTTGCCCTAAGGGTTTGCCCAAAATTAACTTTTACACATTCAGAATTTGCCCAATGACCCAGAGGCATTTTCGACCAGGCGGTAAGGGCGAAAATGCCGATCCAAACGAAACACCCGGGTTAAACTTGTAAAAGTTATTTTTGGGCAA
>JAVBTZ010000244.1:0-13738 GCA_031555915.1 Planctomycetota bacterium | reverse complement strand
GGCGTGCCGGATTTTTATTGAAAAACTAAAATAATTCCCATTTCTCCTATTTGTAGAACACGACAACACAACAACTCGAAGCAATTGCTTATACAGCATCAAGTTGCAAGAATTACCTATTGGATGCATTCCGGGCTATTTCATTCGATTTTCTGCGCATCACATCAAGCCTCGAAGCACTTCCCCTTCAACGAACCCGCCTCAAAAGCCTTCGTGTATACCTTCACTGTAGAGATGCGTACATGATTGGGCTGTCCTCATTGTCAATAGTTGAGAGTATTCAACCCGCATAATCATGTCCGCCGAATTCCTTTCGGTGAGATTGTATGCGTAAGATATGGCGAAAAGATGGGAGCAGTATCGCGGTCACAGCCACAGAGGCTGATGCATCTGGTTCGCCCATTATTTCTTTGCAAGAGCACGACCCGCGTCTATTGGCCTTTCTGACGCAAAACATGGCCGCAGCTATCGCGGCCGCTCTCTTGGCGGATGTGGATGACAGATTGTTTTCTGAAGACGCTGAGAACACAAACGAGTAAGTGATTTAATGTTTCTTTACAATGGCCGATACCATGATTCTCATGAGGTCCAACAATATTACTATGCAATGGGGGCAGTTTTACCGTTTTCGAAATATTGTGCTATGTCTTTGGTTCCCGCTGACTTTTCTGGCAGGAGCCATTTTTAATGAAAGGAGCCAAATGACCGATCCTCCCAAGGGTACGCGGGTCGCCGCGTATTATCGCTGCAGCACCGATGGCCAAGAACACTCCATAGAAGGCCAAAAGGCGGTAGTCCGCAAAGAGGTGGAGAAACGTGGCTGGATTCTGGGGGCGGAATACGAAGACGAAGGAGAGTCCGGCGCAACCACGGACAATCGCCCAGGTTTGCAGCGTTTGATGAACGAAGCAGCTGCTAAACAATTCAGTATGGTCATGATGTACGATGTCAGCCGGGTTACCAGGGGTGGCACCAGTGAGTTCTGGATGTTGGTTTATCGGCTCAAGGAATGCGGGGTGCAGTTGTTCTGCTGCGCTCGGCAAATGGTTGTCAACGAAAAGAACGCGATAGTGTTTACTGTTGACGCTATGCAAGCGCGGGAAGAAAATGTCAAGCGCTCACGTGACGCCACCCGTGGACTGCACCAGAGCATCTTCGACCGCGACCAGGATCCGGGGCGCCGCCCGCCATTCGGTTACGACCAGATGCGTGTGGACGTCGCCACCGGCGTGCCTGTCGAGCGTATCCGGTTTATGCGCGATAGGTCCAAGCAGATCATGGCGCCTGACGGTAAAACCGTAATTCGCACTATTCCGAGAGGTGAGGAATACCGTAAAGGCGCCTCACTTCGTACCGTCCTGGTTCCTGGCGATCCACTGGATGTGGCGACGGTACAACGCATTTTTCGTGATTCCCGAACACTTGGCCTGAAGCGTCTCGCCAACGAACTCAACCGAGACGGCTTGACTGGGCCAAATGGCAAAAAATGGAGCTCCAGCAGTTTGCGCGATATCCTGATGAATCCGGCCTATCTTGGTTATCGGGTTGTTAACCGCACCAGTAAAGCCCGGTATCACCATCACGGCAAGGACGGCGTAGTCGCTAAGAACGAAGCCGATGCAGGTCAGATTCACTTTGTCCGAAGGCTGGAATCGGAATGGACCGTGTGGGAGGACAAGCACGAACCACTGGTGGACGAAGCGATGTTCAACGAGGTCCAGGAAGCGCGTGACCATCGACAGGGTGACAAAACCTGGAATCGGAAGGGCCGCAACCAGGATCGCGAATACCTACTATCGGCGGGCTTCATTACCTGCGAGCGGTGCGGCGCCAGGCTTAACGGCACCACGACGGCGTCTAAAGGATACAGGTACCCAAAGTATTATTGCTCGTCAAATCACCGCCATGGCCCCTCGGTTTGCGCTAGCTACTCCTTGCCGATGGATCCACTGGACGAGTTTGTTCTAAGTGAAGTACGGGAAAGCGTGACGACGGCGGACTGTCTTGCCGCTCTTGCCAAGGGTCTGGAGCGGGAGTTTACGCGGCACCTCGAACACTATAAGCCGATAGGTGTTGACGAAGCCGAAGCGCTCAAGGCCGAACAAGCTGAGATCGAACGCGCACGGCGACAGATCGCCGACGCCATCAAAACCAGCCCCGCTGCTATCGAGTTGATGAAGCCGGAGATTCAACGGCTCGCGGACCAGGCGGAATCATTGAAGTGGAGGCTGCAACAGGCCAAACCCGCGTTGGACAAAGCCAAAATAAAGGACTTGGTAGCGAAGGGCCTAGCATTTTATCAGGAACGAGTGATGGGACCACTGAAGGCCATCGCACAGGACAATAACGCCAAGGTCGTATATAAGGTGAATCAGGACGAGGTTTCGGAAGAAGGGGACGACGCCACGGCGATGCGCCAAGAGGGTCGTCCATGTACGGCTGAGGTAAAGGAATTACTGCGCCTGCTTGAGGTAAAACTCACCTACGATCCCGATAGAAAGGAGGGTACGCTAGAGTTTTCCCCTTTTCAGTAATACGCCACTGGAAAAAAACAACCGGCCAGGATTGGCCCTGGCCGGTTGTACCTAAAGATGGAGCGGGCGAAGAGATTCGAACCCTCGACCCCCACCTTGGCAAGGTGGTGCTCTAGCCACTGAGCTACGCCCGCGTATTGAATCGTTAAAATATGCCAACCCGAGGGATGGGAACCGGATAAAACTGATTCACCGAAACCCCGCTGACAAGGTTTATTACTATATGCATTACCAGCGCCCTGTCAACATGTTTCATCTTTTTTTTTATAAATTCTTACCCCGAGACCGCTAAAAAATTACTCTCACTCCCTGGAAAGCATTTTCGTCTTGCCCCATCCTTCCGACGTTTGGCTCAATCTAAACCGCTGCACCATAAATCTAAGCTCTTCCGCTTGGCGGGACAATTCACCTGCCGACGCCGCCATGTCTTTGGCGTTACGGGAGTTCTCCTGGTTAACTTCGCCGATTTTGCCCAAACTGTCCATTATCTCCGCTATGGCCGACAACTGCGCGTTCGAAGCTCCAAGAATATTATCGAACAAACTGGCCACCTGCGAGGCCGTATCGACGATTTCCTTGAACTCGCGGTCGGAATGTTCGGCCAAGGCATTCCCCGTTTCCATCAGCTTTAACATTTGGCTGACCATTTCGCCGGTCTCGTGCGCCGCTTTCGCCGACCGGGACGACAAATTCCGCACCTCGTCCGCCACCACCGAGAAACCTTTACCCTGTCGGCCGGCCCGGGCCGCCTCCACGCTGGCGTTCAAGGCCAGGAGATTGGTTTGGAAGGCGATGTCGTCAATCAATTTGGCGACCTTGGCGATTTGCTTGCCGGACTGTTGAATCTGCGACATGGCCGCCACCAATTGCGACACCGAATCATAACCGCGATGGGCTGCGTCACGGCTGGCAATGGCCAATTGATTCGCCCCCCGCGCGTGGGCGGCATTGTCCTGGGCTTGTGTGTCCACCGCCGCCACGTTGTTGGAAATTTGCAGCAGGACCTCTTCCGAGGTCTCTACACCCTGAGCTAGGGACGTCGACACCCCTGACACCGTCTCCGCGCCGTTGCCAACTTCGGTGACCGCCTGATTGACCTGCCGCAGGGCCTGTTTATTGAGGCCGATCATGGTATTGAAGGCTTTGCCCAGCAGGTCATGGTCGGAGCGGAGGGGGACCGAGCGGGTATAATCGCCGCGGGCGAGGACATTGGCCATTTCCAATTCGTCGCGGCGGCTGCGGGTGAGGTCGTTGAGGGAGCGGGCGAGGACGCCGATTTCATCGCCGCGTTTTTGGTCGCGGGGGGAGACTTCTCCCGACAGGACGTCGCCAATGGCCAGGCGGGACATGTGACCGGCCATTTGTTTGATGGGGCGGGAAATTCCCCAGGCCATCCATAGCGCGATCAGGACCACCAGGGCGGTGAGAATGGCGGTGGCGACGATTAGGCGGGTCAGGGTCGAACGCATGTTTTCGTCGATGGATTGGCTGAGGGTTTCTTCCATGGTTTTGGCGGGTTTGGTGAAATGGTCGAGGCCGGAACCGATGGCGACGAACCCGAAGCCGCGTTTGGAGAAGTTATTCGCCGCCGACGGCGCATATGGCCCGGTGTAGTAAGGAATGGCGGCGGCGGTGGTGAGTTTGTACAGGCCGCTCCAAAGGATGTAAAAGGAGCCGGAGCCGCCGTCTTTGGTCAAATCCATCCAACCGGTGCATTGGGGCGCGTTATTCAGATAACGACCGTCCAAGCCGAGCAGACCGGCGCGGGTGAGTTCGGCGGCGGGTTTTTTCTTGCGCGACTGGTGGTCGAAGACGGGGATGTTTTTGACGTAATCGGTCCATTTGGCGAGGCCGCTTTTTTTCCAACCTTCGTAGATGGACGTTTCCAGCCAGGGGATCTGGAGGTCGCCGGTATTCGGGTCGAAGCCGTAAATGGAATGGTGGCGGGGGTGGCTGATATTACGGCATTCGTAGTCCCAGATAAAGGCGTAGTTGCCTTCGAAGGCGTCGGGGAGTTCGGTATAACGTTCATCCATCGGCGTGATGTGGTCGACGAACTCCATGATATGGTCGTGATTGAGGGCCAGGGTGACGTAGCCGGTGATGGCGCCGTCGGTTCCGGTTACCGGGGTGGCCCAGCGGATAATGCCTTCGTAGCGTTGGCCGATGGGGTTTTCCTTGCCGGCATAGGCTTGTTTTTCTGGGGCGTAGGGGATGTCGTAGCCGCGGTCCGAGGCGGCTTTTTTAACGATATCTGGTGTGTACATGCCGATGAAGTTGCTGCCGACATAGGCTCCGATTACGTCGGAGACGTAGATTTCGCCTTTTTTGAGTTTTTGCAGTTGGGGGAAATAGTTTTCGGACTTGACGTAGGTGTTTTCCTTTTGCGAGACGTCTTTTTTGTCCTGGCTTAGGGGGTAATGGCGTTTGGGTGAGTTGGGGTGAACGATTTTGATTTGTTCGTTGCCATCCAGGTCGATAAAAGTGATTTCGTCGTAAAGCGGTTTGAAGGCGCGATTGAAGTTATCCGACGGAGTGGAGTGGAAGCCGTTCATGTCGTTGTTTTCGGCGTTGGTGGACATGCTTAGGGGCAGTGCGGGGCGGGTTTCGGCCGAGACCCAGGATTTTCCATCTTTGGCGAGTTGGTATTTACCCGGGACGATGGTCCGGCGCAGGTTGTTTTCGAGGAACGCGGCGTATTGTTTGGGGTCTTGCGGGAGTCGGGCGGCGTAGAGGATGTCGTCGTCGCGGGAATAGAGGAAATCGGCGACGCGTTTGGCGGCGTCGGTGGTCATGCGTTCGATATTATTGACGGCGCTGAGGTTTAGGGCTTCGGTGGCGTCTTCGACGGCGATGTGCCTGAGGGTGTCGCCGAGTAGCTTGAATTGATGCCAGGCGAGGAGGGCCAGGAGTATGAGCGGAATGACTTTTACCAGGAGGAAGATGACCACCAGCTTGGTTTGCATCGACCAGCCGTAGCGGCCAACCATGCGGTTGACCGCTTGCGAGGCGCGAGTAAACATGGGCGTTTTACCTTTTGTAGCCGGTTTTGAAAAATATCACAACGGGATACGCCGACAGTATTCAGCATAGGGACCAGAAGCATGGGTAGATAATATACGCGACGAGTATAATATATCCCCCAAGGATAGTGCAAAACCGGTAAAAAGCAAAACCTATTTGAGGCGGGGAGGAAAATAGCGGGGAGGGATGTAAATCGTGGAAACCGTTTCCGAAAGAAAATAGCTTACAATACTGCTTCGGGGTCGACCCGCATGACGGTGCGGCGTTTGTCGGGTAGGTGGAGGGAGACGGGGGTTACGAGGAGCGGCGTCAATTGCACGCGGCCAATGCCGAGTAGGGCGTTGGCGAAGGCGGAGCGCTGATCCAGGTATAGGTCGAAGGAGAAATCCAGGTGGTAGGTGCGGGACACTTCGACCTTGAGCGGGCTATTGAACCAGCGTGAGAAAAAGTCGGAAAATATGGACATGTCATTCCTCCTTTTTGGCGGTGCGGTCGGTCGTATCGGGTGGCAGGGTGAAAGCGTCCGCGGATTTTGCTCCGCCCCAGATAATTATGTCGAGGCCGGGGTCAATTTGTTTCGCATAAAATGAAAACTTTTTTCGGCTATCTTTTGTCATCTGGACCAAACCAGGGTCGGGTTTTGGCATTCGCGGCTGTTTTTCCTATATATAATCATCGGGCGTAACCGGGTTTTGCTTGAGCGGCCGATAATAATTTTTGTTCGATTTTGGCTGAAAAAATTTTCTAGCCAAAACCTTTATAAAGCGAAAAAACGCGATGTCGACGCCAAAAAAAAGTTGATTTCGGCGTAAGTTGGTTAAATCGAATAAGAAAACCTCGTATATGCGTTTTTTGCTATATATCATATCGGCTGAAGTTTGGCTCGGGTTGCCTGGAAAAATCCACCTGCCGGACTATTTTGGGCCAAAAAAAACAGGCCCCCGCCATAACGGAGACCTGCTTCGTATAACTGCCCCGCGCCGGTCCAAAGCCGGGCGGACGCGGGGGGGGGATGGCCCCGCCACCTTCACCTGGGGTAGAGGCCGCGGGACAATTTGTCCCTGATGTGCCGGAGATAGGCAACCTGTTCAATCAGGAGGTCTTGGGCGTAGTCGATGTCCACCGCTTGGAAGCGGATGCGGTCGTTCATTTTCATCTGGCCCATGCGGGGCAAGTCGACGGTGATGACGTTGGCGATTTTCGTGTAGCCGCCCACGGTCTGCCGGTCGGCCAGGATAACGATGGGGGCGCCGTCCGAAGGCACTTGTACCGCGCCGTTCGAGATGCCGTCGGAGATGATGTTGCCGTCTTTCACATGCTGGATGCTCGGGCCGGCCAATTGACAGCCGACCCGGTCGGTCTTGGGGGTGACGGTATAGGTGCCGGTGAGGAATGTTTCGATGCCTTCGGGGGTGAAGGCGTCCTCTTGCGGGCCGAGGATCACCCGGATGACCGACTCCTTGGCGCTGAAGTTTTCGGTGAAGGCGATGCGTTTTTCCATCAAGGGCAAAGTCGCTTTGGGGGCGCGGAAGCCGATGACGTCCCCCTCCTGCAGCTTGCGGCCGTTGAGGCCGCCGATTTTCGCCTTGGCGTAGGTGGAGCGGCTGCCCATGGACAGAGGGAGGTCCAGGCCGCCGGCGAAGGCGATGTAGGCGCGGCTGCCGCTTTCGGCCAGGTCGAAGGACAGCACCTGTCCCGCCCGCACCGGCACGGCTTGGTACATCGGCACTTTATGGCCGGACAAAACCGGCCAGAGGTTGCCGCCGGTGACGGCGATGCAGGTGTCGGCGGTGAATTCGAGGGTCGGTCCCTTGAGGGTGGCTTCGAGCACCGCTTCGTTGTCGTCGTTGTCCAGGAGGATGTTGGCGATTATCAGCGAGCGTTGGTCCATGGCTCCGGATACCGAAACGCCGAGGTTCTGATAGCCGATCCGGCCGAGGTCCTGCACGGTGGTGAAGGGGCCTGGATCTATGATGCGGATGCTCATGTCTGGGCCTCCTCTTTGGGGTGGCGCCGGCAGTGGTAGGAGTTGGTCTCTTCCTGCCGCGCGATGTCGTCGTATTCCTCTTGGGTTATCGGGTAAAACTTGATGTAGTCGCCGGCTTTGATGAGGATGGGGTCTTGCCGCTCACTGTCGTAGAACCGGACCGGCGTATTGCCGATTAGCCGCCAGCCGCCGGGCGAGTCCAGGGGATACACGGCGGTCTGCGCTCCGGCGATGCCCACGGACCCCTTGGGAACCAGGGCCCGCGGTTTTTCCAGCCGGGGGGCGGCGATGTCGTTACTCATGCCGCCGAGATAGCCGAAGCCGGGGTTGAAGCCAAGCATGTAAATCAGGTACTCGGCCGAGGAGTGGATACGGATGACCTCCTCCACGGTTTTACCGTTGTGCTGGGCGACAAACTCCAGATCCGGCCCTTTGTCCCCGCCGTAGAGCACCGGCACTTCGGTGACTTCGCAGGGCGGAATTTTCAGCTTGCCCATATTGGCCAGGAGTCCCGCCAGTTTTTCCTTGAGGCTTGGATAGCGTATGACTTCCGGCCGGTAATGCACGGTTATCGAGCGGTAGGTCGGCACCGTTTCGGTTATCCCCTTGATGCCGCTGGAGGCGATGGCGAGGTTGTAGGAGCGTATGACCCGGTTGATTTCGGGGCTGATGACATTGCCGAATTCCACCGTTACCGAGGTGTCGCCGGAAAGCAGGAATTTGACGTTTTCCATGTTGTCCATGTGCTTGCTCCTCGCTTTCCCAGGTCTAGGCGAATATTTTCATGATGTTCGGCAGGGAGACTATACCCAGGTAGCCGGCGAGCAGGATGACGACAATGGCGCCGAGGATGAGAAGGGTGGGATGCCGATAGTTTTCCCCGACGATTTTCTTGTTGCGGCAGGCCAGCAGTATGCAGATTAGGGTAAGGGGCAAAATCAGTCCGTTCAAGGCCCCGGCGAAAATCAGCATCTTAACCGCCCCGCCCATGATCACCATGATCGAAGTCGACACCGCGATGAAGGCGCAGATGAACCACTTGGCGTTTTCCGCGAAGAAGGGGTGGATGGTTTTCAGGGTCGAGACCGAGGTGAAGGCGGCGCCGACGATGGAGGTGAGGCCGGCGGAGAAGAGGGCGATGCCGAACAGGCGGTAGCCCCATTGGCCGGCGGCCTGCCCGAAGGCTTCCGCGACCGGGTTGGTGGCGCCGAGGATGGCCTTGTTGCTTTCGGGCCCGCCGAGGGTGCAGATACCCAATATCGCCAGGAACAGGAGGATACGGGTCGAACCGGAGACGGCGATGCCGGTGCAAATGCTGCGGCGGAAGGCCGATACCGCAGGTTCGCCCTTAATCCCCGCGTCCAGCAGCCGGTGGGGGCCGGCCATGGAAATGTAGCCGCCGCAGGAGCCGCCCAGCAGGGTAATCAGCGGCAGGAACAAAATCCAGGGATTGTCCACCTTGAACAAATTTTGCACCACATTGCCGACCGGCGGTTTGGACCAGAAGACAATCGTCAGAATCGCCAGGATGATGGTCACTCCGAGGATTTTCGTGACCTTGTCCAACACCCGTCCCGCGTCCTTGGCCAGGAAAACCGTGATTCCCAACAGGCCGGCGATAATGTACCCCGTCAGCATCGGCAAACCGAACAGCGCGTTCAACCCCAACGCCGTCCCGCCGACATTGCCGATATTGAAGGCCAGCCCGCCGATGCAGACCATGATGGTCAGGAGGTGTCCGAGCCCGGGGAAAACCTTGTTGGCGATTTCCGGCCCGCGCATCCCCGACACCCCGATGATGCTCCAGATGTTAAGTTGGGAGATGAGGTCCAGCAGGATGACGATGGCGATGATGATGGCGAGCGAACCCATGTGGCGGGCGGTGAAGGTGGCGGTCTGGGTCAGGAAACCCGGGCCTACCGCGGAGGTGGCCATGATGAAGGCGGCGCCCAGGATGATGGAGCGTCTCCTTTGCGGGTCGATCTCTTTGGGCTGTTCCTTGACCGGGGCGGATTCGGTTGCCTTGGCGGTGGTTTCTGCGGTGGATTCCATGGAGAGTCCCTTTTTTGTCAAGTCGGAACTTGGGATAAGGAAGCTAAAAACGCACAAATTTACCGGGCGGAACGCTTGGGGCGAAGCCTTGGGCGCTGCGTAAAAATAAGCTGGTCAGTTTTATTTGACCACAGAGACACAAAGGACACAGAGAACCGCAACCGAAAAACTTAATAATGCCAAATATAAAAGGTGGTTTGTGGTTGCGGTTCTCTGTGTCCTTTGTGTCTCTGTGGTTAAATAAACCAGGTCAATTTATTTATGCGCGGCGCCTTACAGCCGGTCCAAATTGACTATTTCGACTCCGTTTTCCTTGAGGGCGGCGCGGATGTTCTTCACCGATTCCAGGGCGGCGGGGTTGTCCCCGTGCACGCAAATGGACTGGCCCTGGATCTCGATTTCCTTGCCGCTGTAGCTCACCACCGTCCCTTTGGTGATCATCTGCACCACCCGCTTAATCGTCAGCTCGGGGTCGTGGATGACCGAATTCGGCAGGCTGCGGGGGGTCAACTGGCCGTCCTCCATATACGCCCGGTCGGCGAAGAGTTCGCTGACCACCTTGAGCCCGACCTCTTTCGCCGCCACGATGTGCTGGCTCATGGCCAGGCCGAGAAAGACGATGCTGGCGTCCACTTCGGCCACCGCTTCGCAGAGGGCCCGCGCCAGCTTCAGGTCGGTGCCGGCGGCGTTGTACAGGGCGCCATGCGGCTTGACGTGCTGCAAACGCACTCCGTGCGCTTTGGTGAAGGCCATTAACGCGCCCACTTGATATTTGACATAGGCCTTGGCCTCATCCGGCGCCACCCCCATGTTGCGTCGGCCAAAACCCATGAGATCGGGGTAGCCCGGGTGGGCTCCGACCGCCACTCCGGCTGCCTTCGCCTTGGCCACGGTCTTGTCCATCACCACCGGGTCGCCGGCGTGATAGCCGCAAGCCACATTGACCGAAGTCACCTGCTTGATGATTTCGTCGTCGTTGCCGATACGATAGGCGCCGAAGCTTTCGCCCAAATCGCTGTTGAGGTCGACTTTGTACACTGCGGATACCCTCCCTTGGCTGAATGGAGCTGTCCCAACAAGTAGCCGGATGTTCACGATATATTTGCCGTGGTAAGACACCGCCCCAATTGAAGTTTGGGCGGTGTTGGGGATTTTTGCCGAGGCTAAACCGCGGTTGTTATACCGGTATCGGTTTGAAAGGTGTAATTATCAAGCCGGATCGGGGATAATAGGTGGCGGCGAGGTGAATTGGCGGAGAACTACGCAGCAAATGGAGGACAGGTTATGTATGGGGGTCCGCTATCTTGCTACCCAAGGGCACCTCTAAAAATAGCATTTTTAAAGGTGTCCCCAAGTTTAACGATAATTCGTTGAATCACTCTACTTCGCTCCAAAATAAATGTCAAGCACCTTTACCGGAAAAAACGGAAAACTCGAAAAGTCCACTTGACAAGTTAAAGAGAGGGGTTATAGTGTAAGTAGTAACACTACCTTCACCTCACTTTTTCCAGTAGTATAATTACCCACACATCTTTGGGAGGTCTACCATGTCGCAGAAATTGCGGGGGTTGTTGTTGGGAGACGCCATGATTCCTTCGCCTGGTTTCGTCAAGGCATGGGAGAAATATCTGGCGCCGTTCGGCGGGATTGGCTTTGCGGGCGATTGGGAGCCGGCTTGGGACAAGTTGCAGTACCGTCGCCTGGAAGTGGAGAAGCGGGGGCCGGAAATCGAACCCGCCGATCCGCTGGTTCTGGCGAATGGGGCGGACTGCAACATCTTGGCCGGGCTTTTCGTGCCGGTGTCATCCAAGGTGATGGAAGCCATGCCCAAGCTCCGCATCGTCGGGGTCAGCCGGGCCGGTTTGGAAAACGTCAACGTCCAGAAGGCGACCGAGCGGGGGATTCTGGTTTTCAACGTCATGGGCCGTAACGCCCACGCCGTATCCGATTTCGCCATCGGCATGATGCTTGGTGAAGCCCGCAACATCGCCCGCGCCCACCACGCCATCAAGAGTGGCGAATGGCGGAAGACCTTCGCCAACAGCGAAAACGTCCCCGAACTGAACGGCAAAACCATCGGCCTGATTGGCTTCGGTTTCATCGGCCACCTGGTCGCGAAAAAGCTTTCCGGTTTCGACGCCAACGTCGTCGTCTACGATCCCTACGCCCAGCCGGAAACCATCGAGGCCGCCGGCGCCACCCCGCTTGGCCTGAAGGAGCTTTTCCAGACCGCCGACTTCATCTCCCTCCACGCCCGCCTGACTGACGACAACAAGAAAATGGTCAACGCCGAGCTCCTGGGCCTGATGAAGCCGACTTCCTACCTAATCAATACCAGCCGGGCCGGCCTGGTGGATCAGGACGCCCTGGCCAAGGTGTTGGCGGAAGGGAAAATTCAGGGGGCGGCCCTGGACGTTTTCACCACCGAGCCCATCCCCGCCGACAGCCCCTTCCTGAAGCTGGACAACGTCACCCTGACGACCCACATCGCCGGCACCACCTCCGACGCCCTGACCAACTCGCCGTACCTCCTGATGGAGGACATCGGCAAATTCTTCGCCGGCGCCAAGCCGCGCTTTATTATTAACAAGGAAGTCCTGGAGCAGGACGGGTTCAAGCAGTGGCTGGCGGAAATCAAGAAATAGAAGAAACCTGGAGATCCCTCCCATGCTGCACAATTTCAAGACCATGCTGCAGAACGCCTATAAGGGCGGTTATGCGATAGGTTCGTTCAACGTCTACAATTACGAAACCATGAAGGGGGCGGTCCTGGCCGCGAAGCGGATGGGCCGGCCGCTTATCGTCGCTTTTGGGGCGAAGTACCTGGCCAACATGTCCCTAAGGGACGCGGCGGCGCTGGCCGAGGCCCTGGCGGTGGAGCATGGGGTCGAGGTGTGTCTCCATCTGGATCATTGCCCCGACCTGAAGGTGGTTTTCCAGGCGATTCGGGCGGGTTTTTCGTCGGTGATGTACGATGGTTCGGCCCTAACCTTCGCCGACAATGCGGCGAACACGGCGGAGGTATGCAAGGTGGCCCATGCCTGCGGGGTGTCCGTCGAGGCGGAACTGGGGAGCCTTGCCGCGACGGAAACGTCGCACGAAGGCAGCGCCGACGACAAGGAGATCTACACCGATCCGCAGGCGGCGAAGCGATTCGTCGACGCCAGCCATTGCGACGCCCTGGCGGTGTCGGTCGGGACGGTGCACGGCCTGTACCATGGCACGCCGAACATTCGGGTGGACATTCTCAAGGACATCAACGCGGTACTGGGGATTCCGCTGGTTTTGCATGGCGGCTCGGGGATTCCCGAGGTTCAGATCCGCCAGTGCATAGCGAACGGCATCGCGAAGATCAATGTCAACACGGAAATTTCCGTCTACGTGGTGCAGAAGACGCAGGAGCTTCTCGCCGGCGGCAAGGCGCCGCATTTGGCGACGGTGGCGGAGAAGCAGCAGGTTTATGTTGGCGAGGTGGTGGAAAAGTATATGAAGTTTTTTGCCTAGGCTTGGGCGCATCTCAACTTTGTCGCGCAACTCCGTATCCTGTAACGCCGTTCCCTCCCCACTCGTCATTCCGGCGTCTTGAACGGTCGCTGCACCTCTAACGGGCGGTAACGCCCTGAATCCAGGGGGATTTACAGTGACGGCAGTAGTGCTTTGCTTTAACGCGGCGACTGAGTGATTCCACCACCGTCGACGTCAATCCCCCTAGATTCCGGCGAAACCGCCCGTTAGAGGTGCAGCGACCGTTCAAGACGCCGGAATGACGAGTGGGGAGGGAACGGCGTTACAGGGTACGGAGCCGCGCAACAAACTAATTTCCGCGTGGAGCCTAACCCCAAAAATTTGCCAAGCCCCATCCCCGCAGTCCCCTTTCCGGCATGAACCGCACCGCTTTTGCGGCCGCCCTTCATGCCCGCCGCAACTTCGGTTGCCACCCAATCCCCGGCGCCAAGCCTCTTCTTCATGCTGATCCTCCACCGTTTTCGCACCGGTGCGGTAAGGCTTTGCCCAAAAATAACTTTTACAAGTTTAACCCGGGTGTTTCGTTTGGATCGGCATTTTCGCCCTTACCGCCTGGTCGAAAATGCCTCTGGGTCATTGGGCAAATTCTGAATGTGTAAAAGTTAATTTTGGGCAA
>JAVBTZ010000263.1:0-10056 GCA_031555915.1 Planctomycetota bacterium | reverse complement strand
TTGCCCCAAAATAACTGCACCATGTTTAGACAAGGAACGGCGGACGCGGTAGCCATTTGTGCCGGCGGTTCGGGCACAAATTGCGGACGCGGCCGTCGTGACGCAGTATAAACTTGGTGCAGTTATTTTGGGGCGATGCCTAACCCTGAAAATTTGCCGGGAAAGCGGACGGAGTTTGGCTTGTTTTCCTTATAAGAGGTCCACTTCTGGAAAGGAGTAATGATGGCTATCAAGGTTGGTGTCGCCGGTTACGGGGTCATTGGACAACGCCTGGCGGATGGCGTGGCGAGGCAGAAGGATATGGAGTTGGTCGGGGTCGCCGATGTCGCCCCCACCCTGTCGGTGCGGGCATTGAAGGAAAAGGGCATGCCGTACAAGCTTTTCTGCGCCGTGCCGGACAAGAAGGCGGGGCTTGAGGCGGCCGGCATCCCGGTCAGCGGCGGCATGGAGGACCTGGTGGGTGCGGTTGACGTCATGCTCGACGCCACCACCGGCGGCGTCGGGGCGCACAACAAGGCGCTGTACGAACGCATGGGCAAAAAGGCCATTTTCCAGGGGGGCGAGAAAAACAGCATCGCCGACGTGTTCTTCCACGGTTACGCCAATTACGAGAAGGGGCTGGGCGCCAACTTCCTCAAGCTCACCTCCTGCAACACCACCGGCCTGATTCGATCCGTCGACTGCCTCGATCGCGAAGTCGGGATTGAACGCGTCGCCATCACCATCATCCGCCGCGTCGCCGACCCGGGCGACTACCATCGCGGCCTGACTAACGCCCTGCAGGTGGACAAGGCGCCCAGCCACCAGGCCGAAGACCTCATGACCATCATGCCCCACGTCGCCGCCACCGGCATCCTCGTTCACACCCCGGTCACCCACGGCCACATCATCACCGTCGTCGCCACCCCCAAGAAGAGCATTTCCCCCAAGTCGGCGCTGGAAATTTTCCAGAAGCACCCCCGCATCCGGCCGGTCCGCCTCGCCGACGGCTTCATGGGCAATTCGTCGTTGTTCCGCTATGCCCGCGACCTCGGCAACCCGCGCGGCGACATGTACGAAATAGCGGTGTGGGAGGAAACAATCGTCAACAGCGGCAACGACATCATGTACGCCATCAACATTCCGCAGGAAGCCGTCACCATTCCCGAGACCATCGACGGAGTCCGGGCCGCCATGCGCATGCAGACGGATCGTCTCGAAGCGGTAGGCAAGACGAACGAGTATCTCGGCCTTGGCAAGTGGATGAAGTAGGGGATGGGAAAATGGCGCTGAAAATTACTTCGCTCGCCGATCTGGACTATGCGGGAAAGACCGTCCTGTTCCGCCCGGACATCAATTCCCCCATTGACGATCGGGGACGCATCAAAAACGAAAACCGTATCGACATGACCCTGGAGGCCATGGAAGCCTTGGCGTCGAAAGGCGCCAAGGTCGCCCTCATCGCCCACCAGGGGGACACCCTCGATTACCAGAACCTGATTCCCCTCGCCGAACACGCCCAAATCCTGGCGCGGAAGCTCGGCCGTCCGGTGTCCTACATCGACGACCCCTGCGGTCCGGCCGCCCAGGCGGCGGTCAAGGCGTTGAAACCGGGGGATACCATCATCCTCGGGAATCTCCGTTATCTCACCGAAGAGGTGTCCACCTTCGAAAGCGCGGTCAAGTTGACTCCGCCGCAAATGCTCAACACCTACCTGGTCCGTTCCCTGGCGCCCCTGGTCGACTGCTACGTCAACGACGCCTTCGCCGCCGCCCACCGTAACGCCCCCTCGATGGTGGCGTTCCAGGAGATTTTGCCGAGCGCCGCCAGCGGGCTGTTTTTCCGGGAGATTTCCGCCCTTGACCGGGTGATGACCGGTTCGGCCCGGCCGGCCGTCTTCGTGCTGGGGGGCGCGAAGATTTCCGACGCCTTCGGCATGCTGGGCCAGGTGCTGGCGAACGGTTCCGCCGACGCAATTCTCACCGGCGGCGTCACCGCCAACGTGTTCCTCGTCGCCAGGGGAGTCGACCTTGGGGCGAAGAACAGCCAGTTCCTCAAGGATCGGTCCCTGGACGTTTTCATCGAGCCCGCCCGGGAATACCTGGCGAAATATCCCGGTAAAATCCACCTGCCGATCGATCTGGCCTACGAGTCCGGTGGCGCGCGGCAGGAAGTGGCGGTCTCGGCTGCCATGCCGTCCGAATTGTACATCGATCTCGGGGCGGAGACCCTGGCCGATTACGCCAAGGTCATCGCCGGCGCCGGCGCCGTTTTCGTCAACGGCCCGGCCGGGATGTACGAGAAGCGCGGCTTCGAGTGCGGCACCGAGAAGCTGTGGCGGGCCATAGCCGACGCCCCCGGTTACACCGTCATCGGCGGCGGCGACACGGTCACGGCCGCCCAGACCTTCATCGACACCGCGAAGATTAATTACGTCTGCACCGCAGGGGGCGCAATGGTGCGCTACCTGTCCGGCAAAAAGCTTCCCCTGATCACGGCGATGGAAAAGGCCTGGGTCAGGGCCAACGGCGGCAAATAGGCCGCGCTCGGGAGATTGACCATGACCAAGAAAAAAGTGGCGGTCATCCATACCTTCCTCTATTCGGTGGAAGAGTTCAAAACGCTCTTTAAGAAGTACCTGCCCGAAGTGGAAATGATCAACATCATCGACGACAGCCTGCTCGCCGAAAGCCTGGCCAACAAGGCCCGCACCCCTGGCGTCACCCAGCGGATGGCCCTGTACGCCATTGCGGCGCAGTCGATGGGCGTCGACGCCATTCTCAACCAGTGCTCCTCCGTGGCCGGCGCCGTCGAACACATCCAGCCCATGCTCAAAATTCCCTACGTGAAGGTGGATCAGCCCATGGCGGAGGAAGCGGTGTCCCTCGGGAGTAAAATCGCCGTCATCGCCACCGCCATCTCCACGGTCGAACCCTCCAGCCAGCTGGTCGAAGCCATGGCGGCCAAGGCCGGCAAGAAGGTCACCGTGTCCCGCTGCTTCTGCGAAGGCGCCTACGAGGCCCTCCTGAAGGAGGGGAACCAGGAAAAGCACAACCGCATCGTCATCGACACCATCAAGAAGGCGGCGGAAACGAACGACGTCATCGTCCTGGCGCAGGGCAGCATGTACAAGCTCCTTCCTCTCCTGACCGACATCAAAAAACCGGTGCTGACCAGCCTCGAATCCGGCGTCAAGCAGTTGCGGGGCGTCCTGGGAATCTGATGCCCTTAGAGCTGCCCCTTACCTTGAAAACCGCGACAAGGCCGGCGTCGACGCGGCGGCTTTGTCGCATTTCCGCAAAGGCGGGCGTATGGAAATTTCACTCAAGTACGGCCGGGGACAACTCGCGGTGTCGGTGCCGGAGGCCAATTACGGCGGCGTCCTCCTTCCCGGCGAAACGCCGATTTGCCCCGACCCCGACCGGGAAATCCGGCAGGCCCTCGCGTCTCCGATCGGCAGTCCGCGACTCCGTGAACTGGTCCGGCCGGGCGAGAAAATCGCCATCGTCACCTCCGACATCTCCCGCCCCTGTCCCTCGCACCTCCTGCTGCCCCCGGTTCTCGACGAACTTGAGGAAGCCGGGGTCAATCCCGCCGACGTCACCATCGTGCTCGCCCTTGGCATTCACCGCGGGCACACTATGGAGGAAATGGCCAATCTGGTCGGGCCCGCCGTTTTGGCCAAATACCGGGTCATCGACTCCTCCCCCGACTGCGTCCGCCTGGGCGCCACCGCCGCCGGCACCCCGGTGGACATCTTCCGTCCCGTCGCCGGGGCCCGCCGCCGCATCTGCTTGGGGAACGTCGAGTTCCACTACTTCGCCGGCTACAGCGGCGGCGCCAAGGCGATTATGCCGGGGGTCTCCAGTCACGCCGCCATCCAGAGCAACCACCGGATGATGGTGGAGGAGGGGGCCAGAGCCGGCGTGCTTGAGGGCAACCCGGTACGGGCCGACATCGACGCGGTCGGCGGCTTCCTCGCCATCGACTTCATCGTCAACGTCATCCTCGACGCCAAGAAGAACGTCCTGGCCGCTTTCGCCGGGCATTACCTGGAGGCCCACCGCGCGGCCTGCCGCCGTCTCGACTCGATCTACAAAGTGGACCTGCCCGCGCCTGGCGCGGATGTGGTGGTCGTATCGGCCGGCGGATTCCCTAAGGACATGAATGTCTACCAGGCGCAAAAGGCCCTGGACAACGCGGCCAAGGCGGTGCGGCCGGGCGGGATAATCGTCTGGGTGGCGGAATGCGCCGAGGGTTACGGCGAGGAGGTCTTCGCGGCCTGGTTGCAGGCGGCGAAGACGCCGGCGGATTTGATCGCCCGGGTCCGCAGTAATTTCGAACTCGGGGGACACAAGGCCGCGGCCATGGCGATGGTGCGGGACAGGGTCGGCATCTACATGGTGTCGGGATTGGACGACGCGGCCATGCGCGGGATGTTTGTCGTTCCCAAGGCCAATCCGACCGTTGCGGTGGCGGACGCGCTGCGGGAACTGGGGCCGCGGGCGCGGGTCTGGGTTATGCCCTATGGAGGATCGGTTTTGCCGCAGTTGCGGTGAGCGGGAGCGTTTTTCAGGCGCTCCTCCCCTGGGTACGCCAAAGTGCGTTGCGACCACGCCTGGCCGGTGTGAAGCCGGTTCTGACGGACGGAAGCTTCTACAAATTATCCATGGTACGGTTTGATGGTTACCTCTACTACGCGACTGTTGTGGGAACCGCCTCCACAACAGTCGTGTGATCAAAAGATTGCATGGTAAAGGGAATTGCGAGTGGTTTTTCGCCACCGCCCCTTGAGTCGCCGCTAACCCTAACTTCATGCGGCATTTGCGGATGCGGTTCCCGCAAATGTCGCGTTGTAGAGTTACGCCCCCCTTGTATTCCGGCTTTTTCGGCGCAGTGGCGCCGTGAGACGGTATTCCCAAAAAAGGAGCAATTGACATGAAGAAAAGTATTAAGTTGATCGCCGCCTCCCTTCTCTTGACCGCTGCGCTGGGTCTCTTCTCCGTTGCCACCGCCGGGCAGGTCAAGGTCAAAATCGGGCACGGCATCCCCGAAAACGGGAGCATGCATCTCGGGTTTGTCAAGTTCAAGGAATTGATCGAGGCCAAGTCCAAAGGCGAGTTCGCGGTGGAAATCTACCCCAACCAGCAGCTCGGGGGCGACCGCGAATTGACCGAAGCCCTGCAACTGAACAACGTCTCCCTGACCGCGGTGTCCGGCAACAACCTGGCCCCCTTCGCCAAACAGTTCTTCATCACCGACCTCTTCTTCATCGCCAACACCCACGAACGCGCCCAGGCCATCTATGACAGCCCGGCCGGGAAAAAACTCCTGACCTACCTCGAACCCATCGGCATCAAGGGTCTTGGCAGCATGGAAAACGGCTTCCGCAGCCTGACCAATTCGAAGCGCGTGGTCAAGAAGCCCGAAGACCTCGCCGGCATCAAGATGCGGGTCCCGGAAAACCCCATCCAGATCGCCACCTGGAAAGCGCTTGGCGCCAGCCCGACCCCGATGGCGTGGAGCGAACTTTTCACCGCCCTGCAGCAGGGCACCCTCGACGGGCAGGAATGCACGGTTGAGAATGTTTACATCATGCACTTCAACGAAGTCCAGAAGTATTGGTCCATGACCCGCCACCACTACACCCCCTACACCGTTATCGCCTCCCTCGATTTCTACGAAAACCTGACCCCGGGCCAGCGGAAAATATTCGACGAATGCATTGCCGAGGCCATCGTCTACCAGCGGCAGCAGGCGAAGCGTTTGGAAAGCGAATATTTTGAGAAAATCAAGGCCACCGGCACGACGCAAGTCACCGAGCTGACCGCCGAAGAACTGGCCGCCTTCAAGGCCAAGTTGGGCGACGTCAACCAGCAGATTCGCGACCGGGTCGGCGCCGAGTTGTTCGACGCCTTCATGGCCGAGGTCAACAGGAAATAGAGACTGACGTTCGCGGGGACCGGAGCTTGGTTTCCGGTCCCGCGCCGTTTTTCCGCCGTAGGTCGAGAAATCGGGGGGTTATACATGAAAGCGATTTTGCATTGGTTGGACGACAACTTCGAGGCAATATTCATCAAGATAATTCTGGCGGTGACCAGCGTGGTGATTTTTGCCCAGGTCATCGCCCGTTATGTTTTTGATTCCTCCTTTTCCTGGTCGGAAGAAATTAGCCGTTATCTATTCGTTTGGATGATTTACCTGGGCATCAGTTACGCGGTCAAGATGGACAAGCATATCCGGGTGGACACCCTGGTGGCATTGGATATTTTGCCTGACAAGGGCAAGAAGATAGTATGCCTCATCGCCGATTTCATTTTCCTGATTTTCGCCATCCTTATCGCCAGCATTGGTTATCAGGTCGTCGGCATCATCGCCCGGCGGGGGCAAATCACCGCCTCGACCGAACTCCCGATGTGGCTGGTCTATCTGGCGGTTCCCCTGGGCTACACGCTTTGCACGGTGCGTTTGTTGCAGCGGCTCGCGCATTGCTTCCGGCATTTCAATTCCGATTTCAACACCTTCAACCGGCATAAGCCGGAACAGATCGAGATGCTCGAAGCCGCCGCCGCCGCCACCGCAACCACTGAAGGAGGGCCCTGCAAATGACAGCCGGAATACTTTTCGGGGTTTTCATTGTTTGCCTGATTCTGACTGTTCCCATCGGTATCGCCCTGGGCGTGGCGTCCTTGGTCACCATCTGGTACAGCGGCATCATCAACACCACCTTCCTGGCCCAGAAGCTGACCGTGGCGGCCGACTCCTTTCCCCTGATGGCGGTCCCCTTCTTCATTCTGGCCGGCAACATCATGGGGAAGGGCGGGGTGTCGCAGCGCCTCTTGAATTTGGCTCACATCATATTCGGCCGCTTCACCGGCGGTCTCGCCCTGGTGACGATCGCGGCCTGCGTTTTCTTCGGCGCCATTTCCGGCTCAGCCTCGGCCACGGTCGCGGCAGTGGGCTGCCTGATGGTTCCCGAAATGTTGAAGCGCGGTTACAAGCGGCCTTTCTGCTCGGCCCTGATCGCTTCCTCCGGCGGCATCGGCGCCATTATCCCGCCCAGCGTTTCCATGGTCATCTATTGCGTCGCCACCAACCAGTCGATATCGGAACTGTTCCTCGGCGGCGTCATTCCCGGCTGCATCATCGGACTCGGCTTGATGATCTATTCCTACTTCCATTCCAAGCGGGAAGGCTATCTCGGGGACGCCCACCGTTACACCGGCGAGGAAATTCGTAAAATCATTTGGGATGCCAAATGGGCGATTGTCGTTCCCATCATTATTCTCGGCGGCATTTACGGCGGGGTCTTCACTCCCACCGAAGCGGCGGCGGTGGCGGTGGTCTACGGCTTCTTCGTCGGCATCTTTATCTACAAAGACATCAAGCTCAAGGACATCCCCAGCGAACTGTTGAGCGCCGGCGTCATCACCGCGACCGTTCTGGTCATCATCGGCACTTCGAGCGGCTTCGGCGCCATCCTCACCCTCGAACGCATTCCCACCAAGGTGGCGAACTTCATCATGTCGATTTCCAGCAACAAATTTATCGTCCTGCTGATGATCAACGCCTTCCTGTTCTTCGTCGGCACCTTTATGGAAACGCTGGCCGCCATCATCATCCTCGCTCCCATTCTCATGCCGGTGGCGCAAGCGGTGGGGGTGGATCCCATCCACTTCGGCCTGATTATGTGCACCAATTTCGCGGTCGGCTACATTACCCCTCCCCTCGGCGCCAATCTCTTTGTCGCCTGCGGCATCACCGGGATTCAATTCGGGCCGCTCTGCCGCGCCATCGTTCCCTTCATTATCACCATGTCCATAACCGTACTTATTCTCACCTACATTCCGCAATTCACCATGTTCCTGCCTAAACTATTGATGCGGGGCGCCACCTTGATGCAAGCGCTCGCGTTCTAGTGCCCCGTAAAGCCTAAATTTGCGAGTGATTTTTCGTTTTCGTGACCTTGGGCATGGCGGGCTTCCCAGGCAAGGGATTGCATTGCCTGGGAAGCTTGACGGCAGCCCAGGGTCACGGAAATTTTAACGCCCTATGCGCGCCGCTCGGCCGAACCTTCCCGAGGTCTCCGGTTCTTTTTCGACCTCGCCGCCGGCTTGCTTCCGGTTAAGCCGCGTTGTTTCTCCGCGACCGGCGCGAGTTCGGGGCGGGGCGGGGAGACGAGGTGCTTGCCGGCTGTCGGAATGCGTTTGCCGATAAGCGACTCGATGTCCCGCAGGGAACCGCGTTCACTGGCGTCGCAGAATGATATCGCCGTGCCTTGGAGGCCGGCGCGGCCGGTACGGCCGATGCGATGGACGTATGTTTCCGGTACATCGGGCAGGTCGTAATTGACGACATGGGGAAGGGCGTGGATGTCGATGCCCCGCGCCGCGATGTCTGTGGCGACCAGAACGCGGAGCTTCCCCTTCTTGAAGGCGTTAAGCGCCTCCTCCCGGGCCGACTGCGATTTGTTGCCGTGGATCGCTCCCGCCTTGATGCCGGTGGCGTTCAACATTTTGCTGATTTTATCGGCTCCGTGCTTGGTTCGGGAGAACACCAGGCCGGTCTCGATGCCGCCGTTTTGCAGCAATTCGACCAGGAGCCGCCGCTTGTCGGCTTTTTCGACATGATAGACGGATTGTTTGACGCTATCCACCGGCGACGACACCGGCGCGACCGCCACCTTCACCGGTTCGCGGAGGATAGACGCGGCCAGGGCGGCGATTTCCTTCGGCATGGTGGCGGAGAACAACAGCGTTTGCCGTTCCTTGGGAATTTTCCCGATAACGGTTTTCACATCGTGGATGAAGCCGAGGTCCAACATGTGATCGGCTTCGTCGAGGACCAGGGTGGCGATGCTTCTCAAGTCGCACAGCTTCTGGTTCAGGAGGTCGACCAGTCTCCCCGGAGTGGCGACCAGCACATCGACGCCGTTGCGTAGCGCCGACACTTGCGGTCCCTGGCTGACTCCGCCGAAGATGACCGAGGTCTTGACGCCGGCAAATTTCCCGAACGTGGCAAAGCTGGCCCCGACCTGCGCCGCCAGTTCCCGGGTGGGCGTCAAAACCAGCACCCTGGGCGAGCGGCCCTTCCCGGCATTCCTCTGTTCATAGAGCGCATTCACGATAGGCAACGCGAAGGCGGCGGTTTTCCCGGTGCCGGTCTGGGCGCAGCCGAGAACGTCCCTTCCCGCCAACAAATGCGGAATCGCCTGTTTCTGGATGGGGGACGGTTCGGAATAATTCTCCATGGACACCGCCCGCAAAATTGGTTCCGCCAATTTCAATTCACTAAATTTCATTCTATTCCTTTTGCCTCAGTATCGATTGTTGAAACACAAAAAAGGGGTTACAGGTCTCAGCCTGTAACCCCGTGGATTTCCTGGCGAATGACGATATTCTCAATATATGCAAACGGCTCGATAAGTCAATACGGTCGACTTTCCGAATGGCGCTGAAATAAGGGCAACCCGATGCAAACGCGAGGAACTTCCGACCGACGCGGAGGAAGCGTTCCGCATTTCACTTCAAGTATCTCAGCCACGCGTCCGCCACCAGGCCCCGGCTTCCGTCATGCCGGGTGAAGCTGGATTTTTCCCCGATGACGTTGCCGTTGGCGTCCAGTTCCCGCGTGTTGTCGTGGCGGAGGTTGATGGATTTGATGCCGGCGTCCGACAGGCTCATCGCTTCCTCCAGCTGACTGACGCCGTCGCCGTTCAAATCGCGCCATAGGCGGAGCTGGTCATAGACGGCGTCGTTTTCGTCGATGACGCCGTCGGCGTTGTCGTCGTACTGGGCGAGTTTGGCGAAGCCGTTCGCGAAGCCGCCGTGGTCGCCGAAGAGTTCGTTGGCGTCGTCGGCTGCGCCGTTGCCGTTTTGATCCAGGAAGAGGAAGGCGTTGGTCCCCTGGATGAAGCTGGTGCGGACCGGGGAGCCGTCTCCCTTGATGTCGAAATAAACCCCGTCTTCCGGCGAGGTGAGGTTGATGCCTTCGTCGGCCAAATCGAAGACCAGGGGATCGCAGAGGCCCATCATTTGCATGTAGGAAACGAGGTCCATGCCGGCGGCGGCGGCGCC
>JAVBTZ010000030.1:0-6142 GCA_031555915.1 Planctomycetota bacterium | reverse complement strand
TTGCCGTCATGATTGTCCTGGCCATGCTACAAGGACTCTACACCTACAATAACATCCGCATCCCCAACCGCAATTCCGACATGATCTACGAAACCCACGTGAAGCTCCTCGGCTTCTTCAACAACATGGAACACGGAGTGCTGTCGGCAGGGAATAATTTCCGGTCCTTTTATTATTCCCTGGACAATAAGTTGTACCAACAGGGCAACACCGACCTGGACGACTACCGGAAAAACGAGAATGACGCCGCCCAGCTGGCGGCGAAAACCGCCTATTTGGCCGGCCTGCGGCCAAAGCTGGCGGAAATGGGCAAAAACGCCGACGAATACCGGCGCCAGAACCAGGAAATCAACGCCGAAATCACGGAAATTCTCAACAGCCGCGCGGATTTGCTGAAAAACGAGAACCTGTTCGTCACCGGCATGCAGAACTATCTGGCCGACATGAGCGAAACCTGGAAAAAGGAACTCGCCGCCCTAAAGGCCAATCCCTCCGACCCCAAGGCGGTCGAAGCGGTGGAATGGCGTTATTCCCGCGCCATGGCCGGGAACGACATCATGATCAATTTCAAGGACGTCGTCGGCGATTACTGGCAGGCCTCGGCCGCCAACGACAATGAATTGATGACGAGCGCCAAGACCAAAATGGCCGAATTGGCCGCCGCCGTGGCCGACATCGCCGCGCGGAGCCGGCGCCCGGAAATGAAGGCCATGATGGAAAAAACCGCCAAGGCCGCCGACGACGTCAGCAATTCCTACACCCGCGTCTCCAACGCCTGGGCCGCGATGCAGCAAAAGGGGGACGATGGTCTCCGGCGCTTCGGCTCGCTGGTGCAGGACACATCGGACCTGACCAACAGCTACCTGGATGAAACGCTCGCCATGGCGGAGGAAAACAAAGCCGCCATCGACAAGCTGCTCTATTACCTCGTGGTCAGCCTGCTCGCCATTCTGGTCATCGGGATTATCCTGGCCGTCTACATCGCCCGCAGCATCACCCTGCCCATCGACAAGATAATAGCCAGCCTCGACAGCGACGCCAACGATCTCGCCGAATCCTCCCGCGACATCAACGAGTCCAGCCAAGGTCTCTCGGCCGGTTCGGCCAGCCAGGCCGCCTCCCTGGAGGAAACAGCCTCGGCCCTGGAGGAAATGTCCTCCATGACCCGGCAAAACGCCGAAAACGCGCAAAGGGGCGACGAAACCGCCAAGGAAACCGCCGCCAGAATTTCCGCCGGCGCCAAGTCCGTCGCCGACATGTCCAAAGCCATGGATGAGATTAACGATTCGTCGGAAAAAATCAGCCGCATCATCAAAACCATCGAGGAAATAGCCTTCCAAACCAATCTCCTCGCCCTTAACGCCGCCGTCGAGGCCGCGCGCGCGGGCGAAGCGGGGAAGGGCTTCGCGGTGGTCGCCGACGAAGTCAGGAGCCTGGCCGGCCGCTCCGCCCAAGCAGCCCGCGACACCACCGAACTCATCTCCGGTTCGGTCGAACGGGCCAAGAACGGCTCGAACATCGTGAACGGCCTGTCCGGCAATTTCACCGACATCGAGCAAAGGGTGGGGACGATGGTGAGCCTGATGGCCGAAGTCGCCACCGCCGCCCGCGAACAAGCGCAGGGGGTCGACCAGGTCAGCACGGCCGTGGCGGAGATGGACAAGGTCACCCAGAACAATGCGGCCGAAGCCGAGCGTTCGTCGGAAAAGGCGGCGGTTCTGGACCAAAAGGCCGGCAATCTCAAGGATGTCATCCAGCGCCTGGCCATGCTTATTTACGGGCGGAAGGCCGAGTTGGATAAAATCGACGCCCGGGTCGCCAAGCGTGACGCCAAGTTGGAGTCCAGGAGTCAGCGCTTTGCCAGGATTAGTTCCCGCTTCAAGGCGCTGCCGCCGCCGAAGTGACGCCGCCGCGGCATTAAACCATTCACGATTTCGTTCCGCGGTCGGTATTATTTTCGGCATCGGCGTTTTCGGGCGGGAGTACCGGTAAACGCCCGGAAACATGTTTCCAATCCATCGCCTCCTTCCCCCCCATCAATTTCGACGCCGAGGTGTAGCAGCCCGCCAGGCATATCGCCGCGAAGAGTAGAAACGCCGTCCGTATCGCCGGCAGGAATAAGCCGGCCGTTTCCGTTGTGAGCGGCTGGTCGCCCATGTAATGGTGCACCACGAGCGAGGTGATGGCGATGGAGAGGGCCTGGCCGATTTGCCGGGCGGTGCCGGTGGTGGCGGAGGCGGTGCTGGAGTCGCGTTGCGACACCGAGCCCATGATCAAGTTGGAATTCGGCGGCGAAAACAGGCCGAAGCCGAGTCCGATCAGGATCAGCACCAGAACGATGAAGTAAACCGGCGTGGTAGGGGTCAGGAGGGCGAGTAGCAATAGGCCGACCATGATCATCCCCATTCCCAGGGTGGTGAGGATGGAGGGGTTTATGCGATCGGAAAGCCAGCCGCCGAAGAGGGCGGCGAAGGTTTGCACGATGGGTTGGGAGATGAGGATGAGGCCGGCGGCGCGGGTGTCGAGGCCGCGGACGGACTGGAGGTAGAGGCTGAGGATGAAGCCGATGGCGAAGGCGGCGGCGTAGTTGATCATGGCGGAGAGGGCGGCCAGGCGGAAGTGGCGGTTTTCCAGGAAGAGGTTCAATTTGAGCATGGGGGCGGCGGTGGCGAGTTCGGTTTTCACGAAGGCGTAGAGGCCGAGGAGGGCGAGGGCGAGGAGGCCCCAGCCGGCATGGCCGGGGATGAAGGTGAAGCCGAAGATCAGGGCGGCGACGGTGACGGTGTAGAGGGCGGCGCCGGGTTTGTCGTAGGGTTCGCCGGCGGCGACTTTCCATTCGTCTTTGATGGCGAGGACCGAGGCGGCGATGGCGGCGAGGGTGATGGCGGTGGTGACGAGGAGGATGCTTCGCCAGCCGTAATAATGCGCCAGGAGGCCGCCGAGGACGGGTCCGATGGCGAAGGACAGATAAACGACGGCGGTATTGACGCCGAGGGCCTGGCCGCGTTTTTCCTTGGGGAAGACGGCGGTGAGGATGGCCATGTTGGTGGCGAAAACGAGGGCGGAGGCGACGCCGGCCAGGAAGCGGCAGAGGATGAGAACGGTTCCGGACCAGGCGAAGGCGGAGGCGAGGGAGAAGACGGCGAAGAGGGCGAGGCCGAGGAGGAAGAGTTTACGCCGGCCGATGAGGTCGGCGGCGCGGGCGGCGGGCATTTGGCCCATGGCGGAGGCGGCGAGGTAGAGGGAGACGATGAAGGTGAGGAGGAAGGCGGACATGGAGAATTCGGCGGCGATTTGCGGCAGGGCGAGGTTCAGGCTGGAGCCGGTGAAGGGCACGAGGAAGACGGCGAGGGAGAGGGCGATTTGCACCTGGGTGGGGTTGGATTTTGGGGTTTGGGGAGGCATGCGGATTCTTTCGCATCTGGGATAATCGGTCAAAAAATTGTACCTGTTCACGGCTTCATTTTCAGTACGCCGACAAAAGCGTTTTATTTTGGGAAAAACCGTACGCTTGTCATTCCGAACGGTAGTGAGGAATCCGGCGGGATCGGCGGTTGAGTAATAACGCTTTACATACGGCTCGTTTCTGGCAGCGTAAACGCAGCCAAATGGGGACGGTCTATATTCAGCCTCTGCGACCGCTGGATTCCTCACTACCGTTCGGAATGACAAGCCTACGGCTTTTCCCAAAATGGAGCGTGGTGAAACACGGTTCCTTCCTTTCACAAATCAAATTCGAAATCGTTCAGTTCCTCCAGAAACGCCTTCTCTTCTTGGGTCGGCTCGGCTCGGAGCGCCTCCGCCGTCCTCTCGCCGCCGCCGCCCCAGAATTCGCCGAGAAGTTCGGCGATGGCGTTTTTCCGCCCCGCGTCGAAGGTCGACAAGGCCCGGCGGAGCGGCACCACCGCCCGGCGGAAATCGAGGTCGTCCATGCTCCTGACATAAGCGTCCAGGTCCCGCCACAAACCGACCCGCGACACCAGGGCAAAACGGTTGCGGCTGGCCAGGCCCTCGAACCAATCCGCCCCCAAAGCTGCCGGAACTCCCGGGGACATGCGCCGCCGCAATTCGCGGGCGCATTCCTCTTCGTTCACCAGGTCATGTTCGAGGATCAAGGCGAAAGCGGCGCCGGACAGGCGCGGATTCCGGTCGTCCATCTCGGCGACATGCCCGACCTCCCGCCGCCAAGCCTCCACGTCCACCAGGGCGTGTTGCTCGCGGGCGACGTTTTCCAATTGGTTCATCGCGTTCAGGATTTCCCCCGCCGCGGCGTCGTCGCATACCGTCGCGTCCAGCAACAGGAGCGTCCCGCGCAGGAACAGCTGCCGCAAAATCGGCTCCAGCCCCCGCAAATCGAAACGGCGGACGTCTCCGAAAGCAAGCAGCAGCGACAATTCCCGCGCCGCCGCCGCCGTCTCCCTGATATCCGCCGCCTCGACCAGGGTAGCCTGCAATTGCCCCAAACCGCTGGCGAAAGTGGCGGCCAAGCCGCATTCGCAAGCCTGGCGTATGACCCGCGCCGCCGACGCCACGCCGGAACACTCCGCCAGTTGTTCCGTCAATTGATAAGCCGCCGCCACTTCCACCGTCTCCCCCTTGAGGTTCGCCTCCACCGCCTGGATTTCCGTTTCCGGCGTCCATTGGCAGCGCCAGCCCTCGCGCCAACTCGCCGCCTCCTGGTTTACCGCCAGTTTTTGGGCAAAAGTTATGCCCAGAACCGCCAGGCGGTGCAGAAAAGTGGAACGGTTGAGATCGAGGAAAGCCGCGTCCCCGCTCTTCACCTTGAAGTTTTCGCGTAAATCCAGGGTCAAATCCTGCTGGGCCGGCGTGCGGTAGCTGGACAATTTAAGACGTTTCAATTCGCGATCCAAATCCTCCTGCACCGGCGTCCGGCTCACCCCTTCCGGCAGGCTTCCCATCCCCAGGCCGATGTCGGCGAGGGTCAGGGTCTCCGCCAGCGCCCCGCGCTCGCCTCCGGCGAAGCAGGACACCGCCGCGTCGTGCAAATCGCGTAGGACCGGTCGGCCGCCGCCATCCCGCATGGACGCCAAAGCCTCGGCCAAACGCACGCCCTCGATAATCGCCGCCGTGGAGGCGAGGCCGCCCTTGTCCCGGTAAATTCGCCCGACTTCGGCCAGATAGCGGGCGGCGGCCTGTCCGAGGGCGCCGGCAAGCCGGGCCTGCCAGAGCAGTTCGAAATATAACGGCGCCCGGTTGCCGGCGCCATAGCCGACCCGGCTGGACAGGCGGTGATAGGAATAGGGCATGAGGGTCAGGCGGGAGGGAGCCCGGGGCAGCCGGTCGAGTTCGGCGTCGGTAAGGGGCGGCAGTTCCGGCGCCAGTCCCGCCAGGTGGTAGGCCCCGACGACGGCGAGGGTGCGTTCCGGCCTGAAGCCGTCGGCGGCGGCGGCCTGGAGGGAGCGGCGCATGTGGGCTTCGCGGATTTGATTATGGGCAAATTGGCGGGGCGTTGCCGCCGCTTCCTTTTCTTCCAGCAGGCGGCGCATGTCCCCGCTTTGCCGGCGGAGCAAATCCGGATAGGAGCCCGGTGCGTCGCAGGGGAGGAGGTTATGTTCGAAGGCGCTTTCCCAAAAGCTTTCGTAGTCGCCGGCGTGGAAGGCGGCGGTGAGGCGCTCGTAGAGGTCCTGGCGGTGGCGGTCGAGTTCGGCGGCCGGTTCGTCTTCCGCTTCGGCCCTGGTTTCGTCTTCCTCTTCCTGTCGCGGTTGGGCCTCAAGATTTTGCAGCGCCAGGAGGATATCGGTCGGGAGGTCGATGAGGCGCAGTTCCCTGCCGGTTCGCTTGGCCCAAAGGATGGCTTGGAATTCGGGGGAATAGGCGGCGAAGGGATAGAGGACGGTGGCGACGGGGAGGTTGACGGTATAGGCCAGAAGCGCTACCGGCGGGGTGACGTCGGGACGGGCGAGGTCGGCGAGGATGGCGGCGTCGGCGGGTGCTTCCAGGAGGAGGCAGTCGGGGTTTAGTTGTTCGAGGCGTTCAAGTAGGGTATGGGCGGCGGCGGGTGAGAGGTGGCGAATGGGATGGAGGTGAGGGAGGGCCGCCATTGTCGTTTCCTATCGAACTTTTTGAGAAAATCGAAAATAATTTTGTAACCGTTCACGGCACAATTTCAGTATGATGGCAA
>JAVBTZ010000011.1:0-35871 GCA_031555915.1 Planctomycetota bacterium | reverse complement strand
AACCGTCCGGCCGCGCCGCAATTATCAAAGCATTGCCGTAATTCGTAAACAACACCCGACCCTGATTCGGATCCACCCCCTTCGTATACTTCAACCCCCCACGCTTATACTCCTCATGATACTCGGCATGCAACCGCAAATAAGCATTATACGCCGTATACATCTCCGCCGCATCCGCATCCCGAACCTTGGTGCAAATAAACAAATCCGACGCCGGACTCCCCCCCGCCGGCGCACTCGCCCGCACCGCCGGCGGTAAAAACGACAAACCAAAAGCAAAACCACTCGTCAAAGCAATGGTCTCAGGAGTAATGCCCTTGATGTTGATGTACTCAAAACCGTCCGGCTTGGCATCCCGACCCGTCGGCAAATTGCCGTCGACATACTCGGCAATCGGCAACAAAGACGGCGCCTTGCCCTTCCCCGAATAAACAATCTTCACAAACAAATTGGACCGGTAAAAATAAAGGTTCCGACCCTCCCGCATCACGTCAACCAAACCCTCCGCCCCCACCTCCACACTCTCACCCCTGCCCCCCAAAATCTTCCCCCGGTGATAATGAAACAACCCCGCCGCCGCCGTCGGACTATCCATGGTGGCAATTTCCAAACTCACCCTGCCGTCATCAGGCCCATAACTGTAATCCGCCGACATCATGCTGGTAAGGCCATATTCAAGATAACGGTTGCCGGCCGCCCCATACAACTCCTGAAAAGTACCCCCCTTGTAAGTCAACACCTTGCCCAGCGGCTCCAAGTCCGGCACGTCTCCGCTCTGCGGAAACATGCCGCCCCGACCACTCCTTTTACCGGCTTTGCCAGTTTTACCGGCATCGCCGGACTTGCGGCGAAACAACCCAAACATCGCCGCCTCGGCAGGAGAAGGGAGGATAAACGCATTCGCCACGCATAACACCAGTAGAAGGGTTATGAGGCGGGGAAGTTTTATGCCTATTTTGCACATGCTGATATCCTCGAAAGGAAAGGAACCGTAATTTTTTAATTTTTTCATTTCTTCCGCCTGAACGGATATCCCCACCACTACACCCTACGGGTCCTGGGAAGAGCTCGCCGGAGCTTCCGTTCCTCCTTTTTCGAGGAACGGTGCTGCCCATGGCCAACGGCCGCCCTACCCCTTCTCCACCGCTTTCCGCTGGCGGGTCGCCACGCCCAAATTACGCCGCGCCGCCTGGCTGTCCGGGTCAATCTCCAACGCTTGGCGGAAATAACCCTCCGCCTCGGAATAAGCCCCCCTGGCCATCCAGATAATTCCCATGTTGTTGGCGGCGCTCGCGTCGTGCGGATTCAGTTCCAACGCCCGCCGGAACGACGCCAAAGCCGCATCGCCATCCCCCGACCGCCACAAGGCGGCGCCGATGTTGTTATGGAGAACCGGCGAATCCGGATGAATACCCTCCGCCTTGCGGTAAAACGCCAGGGCGTCGGCCGAACGCTCCAACCGATCCAGGGCGATACCCATGTTCACCGTGGCCTCGAAATCATCCGGGCAAAGATCCAACGCCAATTCCAGCTTCTTCACCGCCCGTTCCGTTTCCCCCCGGGTCAGCAAAAGATAACCCCAATTGTTCCACACCCGGCCGTCCCGCGGACAATCATCCGCCAAAGACGAAAACAATTCCTCCGCCTCGTTCTCCCTTCCCACCCTGGCCAAAAGGGAAGCATAGGCAATGGCCAAATCGGAATTGTCCGGTTCCGCCGACCAAGCCTCGAAGAGGAGTTCAATCGCCGTGTCGGGACGATTCTCCGCCACCAGCCGCGCGGCCGTCTGCAATCGGGGATCGTCGTGCTCTGGGTTCATGATGTTCTTTCACTGGCGGCGCCGGCCCTCACCGCCGGCGGGAATTCATAGGTTATACCTGGAGTTTTGCAAAATCACCATTCAAACCGCCGAATGGCGATTTTGAAAAAGTCAAAACCCCTGAAACACAGGCAAAAACGAATTTTCCAAGTGGCGATTGGCGGTTAAATCGTCACTTGGCAAAACTTCAGTCAATACCCTGCAAAGTCGAACGCCTCGCCGTCGCGAATGGTCGTCGACTCCATATTGCCCTCGAAATTCCAGCGCCGCGGCCGCGAAGTTGGATGCAGGACAAAGCGATCCGCCTTCAAGCGCTGGCGGCGGGAGGTCCCGCCCGGGTCGACGATGTTCAACAAAAGCTGCGGCTGCTGGTTGTCGTGGCGGAAAATGGCAATCTCCCCCCCCTGAATGTCGTAGGCCGCCTGGTCGCCCCGAGTAAAGAAAGTGGTCCCGGGCCGGAGATACCACTCCATGGCGGGATTGTTGGGCGGCGGTTCGGCATAGACCCGCAGGAGCACGTTCCCAATGGCGTCCATGCGGGATATCCGCATCAAGGCGTCGTCGCCGCGCATGTCGGTCTGCGGAGGTTCCAAAAGAATAATGTCCATGCGTTCGCAAATGCCGTCAAGACTGGGATAGGACCAATTGCCGTCGATCCCCGGCTGAACGATGCGGACATTGTCCGAGACTTTGATGTTTAGGGCAAGTTCATTGTACACCAGGGAACCGTTTTCGCCGTATAAAATACGGGTCGGCAAGGCGCTCCCGCCGTCGGAGGCGCGGCTGGCCGGGATCTGCACGTCCCCCGGGCCGGCGGCGCGGGTAATGCCCTGGGCTTCGCGAATCTCCAATTCGGGGGAGCGGATGGTCAGGCCGTCGGCGTCGCGGGCCATGACGAAGCGGCGGGCGTCGATTTGCTTGTCGGCGGTGAGGCGGATGATGTTGCCCTGTCCCGTGAACTCGACCACCCCGACGTCCCCGGCGGCAACGGAACGTCCGCCCTTGGCTTTGGCGTGTTCGAGCTTGACGCTGTGGCGGGCGGTGATGCGGCGGAGCCGGCCGATGTGCTGGATGTCGACATTCTGTCCGGTGCCGGCGAAGGCGGCGGCGGCGGCGGCTTTCTTGGCGTCGTCCCGAATGAACCGGGCGTCCATTTCCTCCGCCACCACGTACACGGAACGGGAGGGGTAGTTCAATTTGACCCCGCCCCAAAAGCGGGCCTCCGAAGTTTGTCCCGACAATTGCGCTTCGTAACTGGCCGCCCCCTCGTAATGAATTTCCGCCCGTTTCGGCGGCACGGTCGGCGAGTCCTCATCCGGCATCGAGAGTTCGCCGGGGCCGTTCGCCTGAATATGATCCCCGTTCGCCGACGCCTTGATCAGGGGCGAGACAAACATCGAGCCGATGTTGTCGCCGGTCTGCTCGCGGTAGACGGCGGGCAAACCGGGGCGGCCGTCCCTGGCCTCCTGGCCCTGCAAATAAATGTCGCCTTTCTTCGGGTCCTGGGAGGGGAAGTCGCGGATGATGTTGGCGGCTTCGCAGATGCGCATGTCCTGCATGAGGCGGGCGGTTCCCTCGGCCGTGATGCGGCGAATCCAGGTGACGACTTCCCCGGGCTTGTCCGGGTCGGGGGACTCCTCGAAGTCGAGGATCAGCCGGTCGGAGGTGAGGACGTAATTGTCTTCCGGCGCGTCCGAAGAAGCCATGACCTGCCCCTCGAAGCGGGCTTTCTTGTTGGCCTGGTTGTACTCCATGCCGCGTTCGCATTTCACCGAAACGATGCGGTCCTTCTCCCCCTCCTTCTTCGCCTTGTGGATGAAGTCGCAGACCGACACCCCGCCCCGGGCGACCAACAGGTGCTGGTTGCGGTGTCCGGCTTCGGCGGTGAGGCGCTGCATATGGATTTCCGGGGCGGTGATTTGGTTGCCGATTTCGTCGCGAATCCACGGGTGCGGCGGGGCCGCCCGGGGGGGCCCGAAGAGGCGGAGGGTGTCGAGGCCGGAGCCGATTTGCCCTACGGGACCTTGATAGACGTCGTATTCGGCCCGGTGCGCTTTGGCGCGGTATTCGCCGGACTTGAGGTCGACTTCGTTTTCGGCGGTGATCTTGTTGACCTGGTTCGGTTCGACCGAGGTGCCGTCGGAGGAGAGGCGGATGTCGAGGACTTCGGCGGCGATGGCCAAATCGCCCCGGCGCAGATTGACCTTCTGCAGGAAACGGATGCGGCCGTCGGCCCGTTGGTAGCTCATCTCGCCCTGATAATTGACGACGGTGGGGATGACCGGGCCGGACTCCTTGTCCCGCTGCGAGCGGAGAACGACTTCCCCCCGGCCGCCGGTGGTGGTGAGGCTGTCGAGGACTGTTTCGCCCCGGCCGGAATTCGGGTTCGCTTGCGGCCGGAGGGCGCTCTTCGGCGGGGTCGGCGCCTTGACCTGGGCGAAAACGAAAGTGAGGGAGCCGTCGGTTATCCGGTCCTTGTCGGGGCCGAATTCGACTTCGGGCCAGCGCTGTTCGCGGGAGTCCGTCAGGTTGATGCGGTTCGAATCGTAATCGAAATCGGCGCGGCCGCCCCGGGCGGAGTATTGGACCGTTTCGGCGCCGGTCTTGGCATCGATCTTATAGCCGGTGATGGTCACGGAACCCGGGCGTTTCCCAATCGTCGCGACGATGCTTTTCACTTGCCCCGGCAGGGGCGCGTCACCCCCGGGATGGGTGCCTTCCGGCAGCGGATCCTCAGGCCGCCGCAACGACACCTTGAGAATGTCGGATTCGATCAAGAGTCCGGGCCGGCGGGTCTTGACTTCCCGCTCGAACTGGACTTCGCGTTCGTTCAGCTTGTAGCTGGCGGTGTCGCGGCAGGTGATTTCGGTGCGTTCGGTTGAGCCGGAGCCGCCGGGCGAGTCGATTTCCATGCGGGCGTTGTGCTCGATAAAAACGACCCCGCCCCAATCCTTGAAATTCTTGGCGTTGGAGCCGGATTCGAGGGCGGTGTCGTCGGCGAGATAGAGGAAGCCGTTGCCGACGATGCGGCTGTTTTCCTGGATGAATTCGACTTCGCCGTCGCCGTTCAGTTTTCTGAGGGTATTGTTCCATTGGGCGTGGCGGCAGTGGATTTCCGTTTCGACGCTGGGATCGAGGCGGGGTTGCCGGCCGGGGTTGCGGTTGGCGGCGGGGGACTTCCTGGCGTTGGGGCCGAAGGGTGAACGCATGTGGCGGAGGATGACGTTCCCTTCCAGGTTGGCGATTTCTTCCGGGTTCCCGCCGGGCTCGGGGGGGCGGCGGGAGAAGAAGCCGCGGTCGGAAGTGATGGTGACCTTCACCGGCAGGGGCTGGTCGTCGGGGGTGATTTTAAGGGCTTCCTCCGAATCGTCGTAGATGGTGATGACGACATTGCGGAGGTTGATGCTGGGGGAACCTTGGGTGAGGTTGAAGGCTTCGGCCGATTCGGCTTCGAGCAGGGACTGGAGGCGTCCCGAATCGGAAAAAGTGGGATAACGGATTTTTTCGTAAGGTTGCCCAACCGCGGCGGTCGCGGCGGCGGCGGGGTCGGGTTCGCCGGCGTAGGCGCGGCCCGCGGCCACGCTTGTGGCGAAGAAATTTGCCATAACCAACAGAAATGGCAGGAAAAAGGCGGCCGCAAGGACCGACGTATGGGAACGTCTCAGCCTGATGCGGGTTTTTGGCATGGGCGGTTTATCCTGTGGGGCAAGGCGTCGTAACTATTTGTCGCCATTCTGGAAGCTAAATACGGGAGCCGGGCTGCTAACCGCAAATTTGCATTGCCGCTATTCTCATGTATAATGGGAACGAGGTCAACTTGACAAGGAACCGATGATGGCAGAGAAGCCGCAACCGCAACCATTGTTGTCCCCCATGAACGATTTTGTCTTCAAGGTGCTCATGGGCAACCCCAAACATGTCAGGATCCTGACCGCCTTCCTCCAGTCGGTTATTGACATTCCGCCGGATGAATACGAAAGCATATCCATTACCGATCCGGTTTTGGGCAAAAATTACCCGGATGAAAAAACCGGTGTCCTCGATGTGAAAATCCATACAACATCCGGCCGTATCATCGATGTCGAAGTTCAGGTGGCCTATCAGGACTCGCTGCCGCGCCGGATTATGTTTTACACCGCCTGCATGATAACGGAACAAATCGGCAAGGGCGAAGACTACGAGCAAATCAAGCAGGTGATTAGCATTGTCATTACCGACCACAAACTAATCAAGGATGACTCGGCTTATCATCACTGCTACACCCTATATGATAAAAAAGCCCGTTTGGAATTTCCCGACCGGCTGATGGAAATCCACTTTCTGGAGCTCCCCAAACTTCCCCGACGCCACGATTCCACTTCATTATGGTCCTGGCTCCGGTTTCTCGGGGCAAAAACGAAAGGAGAATTCGCCATGGCTGCCAAACGCGCCCCAAAAGTCGCCGAAGCCCTTGAAATATTAGTCGATCTGAGCGGCGATACCGCTGCCCGCCGACGCGCCGAACGTCTCGAAAAAGCCCGCCGGGACGCTGCCGCCAACCTCGCTTACGCCCAAAAAAAAGGGCTTGAAGAAGGACGTCAGGAAGGACGTCAGGAAGGACGTCAAGAAGGACGTCAAGAAGGACGCCAAGAAGGACGTCAAGAGCATGCGTTGGAAGCCGCCCACAACGGCTTGCTGAAAAATTACCCTGTTGAAATTATCGCGGATCTTTCCGGTTTGAGCATCAAAGAGATCTTGGCCTTGAAAAAGAAGCTGAAATAAAAGGAGAAAATCTCGCTACCGTTTTGCGGGGGTTTTTTTTAAAATGGAACCAACACTGTTTGGTAATCCAATAAAAATCCGTTTGGATTTCGCCGGTCTTTTTGATTTTTCAATTATACCGCCGTCTCCCCACCCCCGCAATATCACAAATACCTCTCCATAATCCCTTCCCAGCGTCCCTGGGCTTTAAGTATATATTCTATCACTTCCCGCACCGCTCCCTTCCCGCCTTTCTTCTCCGTCACCATGTCCGCCGCTTCCCGCACCTCCAGAACCGCATCCCGCACCGCCACCGCCAAACCCACCCGGCGCATGATCGGGATGTCCGGCAAGTCGTCCCCGACCATCGCCGCTTCCTCGGGTTTGACCCCGGCCGCCGCCAACAGCCGCTCCAACGCCGGCGCCTTGTTCTTGGCATTCATCTCCACATACTGGATATCCAGTTCCTTGGCCCGGCGAAGGACCATCGAACTTTCCCTGCCAGTGATAATACCGGTGGCGTGCCCCACGCGCCGCCAATACTTCAACCCCGCCCCATCCTTGACGTTAAACGCCTTCAGCTCTTCGCCGGAGGAACCGTATATGATGGAGCCGTCCGTCAATACTCCGTCGACGTCCAGAATTAATAAACGAATCGGGGCAACTTTTTCGCCGGTCGGAGGCGATTTCAGTAATTTTTTTGACATATCAAACTCCCTCTGAACACTACACAAGAGTACATTGGGATCTTTGCCGGCTTGGCCGCCCAAACCACTCGCACCCGTGCGTCGAACCGCCAAAATGGTCCGCTTCAATATTTTGCGCAAATGGACCGATAATATCTTGGATACGGGAGACACAAGCGTACAATTACAACCATGCCGATATTTGCCGACGCCGCTTGCGTTCACCGCACATGGTAAAGCCGCAGCGCCGGCAAGTCAATACGCCGTGATTCATGGGATAAAGCGGTTCAAATGCGGGTCTAACGTTTTTTTTGCGAACCAACTCCAAGGATACATCTATGCGGAAATTCCTGATCTTCCTGGTGCTCGCCGCCGCTGTCGGCTATGTGGGCTGGAAATACTTCACCACCGACACCGCCGCCTTACAGAAACGCCGCGGCTCCGGCACCGTCGCCGTGGAAACGGCCGTGATCAACCGCGCCGACCTTGGCGACCGCGTCCTCTTCACCGGCTCCGTTAAAGCCGAAGAGCGTTACGACGCCGCCCCGAAAATCGCCGGCATAGTCGAGCACATGTTCTTCAACGTCGGCGACAACGTGCAAAAAGGTGACGTCCTCGCCATCCTCGACGACGACGAATACGTCCTCGCCGTCGAACAGGCCGAGGCCAACCTCCGCGTCGCCGTGGCCAACGCCAACGACGCCGAAAGCCAACTCGAAATCGCCCGCCGCGACTTCGACCGCATGGAAAACCTCAGGAACGAACGGGTCATCTCCGTCCAGGACTACGACAAGGCCGACGCCGTCCTCAAAGCCGCCGAAGCCAAATTCGAAACCTCCATCGCCCAGGAACGCCTCTCCGCCGCCGCCCTGAAAACCGCCGAAGTCAAACTCGGCTACACCCGCATCCGCGCCAACTGGGAAGCCGGCCCCGACGAACGCGTCATCGGCGCCCGCATGGTCGACCCCGGCGCCCTGGTCGCCGCCAACACCCCCATCCTCTCCATCCTCGACATCAACACCGTCCGCGCCATCATTCCGGTCAGCGAAAAGGACTATCCCAAAATCGTCATGCACGGCCCCGTCACCGTCACCTCCGACGCCTTCCCCGGGAAAACCTTCCCCGGGGAAATATCCCGCATCCCGCAGGAACTCGGCACCCTCTCCCGCGAAGCCGAAGTGGAAATCGCCATCAACAACACGGAACGCCTCCTCAAACCCGGCATGTTTATCCGCGCCAACATCGAATTCCAGCGCGCCAACGCCGCCGTCGCCATTCCCCAGGAAGCCATCGTCCGCCGGGACGACGGCCGCCGCGGCATCTACCTCATCAACGCCGAACAAAACCAGGCCAGCTTCCAGCCCATCCAGGAAGGCATAGTCGACGGCAAATTCGTGCAGGCCGTGGACGGCGACGAACTCCTCGGCCGCGAAGTGGTGGTCCTGGGGCAGCACCTCCTGAAAGACGGCATCAATATCCGCGTCGCCGACAATACCGCCGGCATCATCACTCCGCCCGGCCGCGGTTCCGACCGGCCCGGCCAGTCCCGCCCAGGCGGCGACCCGCAACCCGCCCAAGGCGGCAAACCCCAGCGGGACAGCGAACGCCCCGGCGGTGAAAGCGGCCGGCCCGGCGGCAGGGCCCCGGCCAGCAACGCCTTCCCCGCCAGCGCCCAAGCCGCCGAACCGCAAGGCGGTTCCGCCATCGCCGTCAAGGCGGATAATCTATGAATATCGCCAAATTCGCCATTCACCGCCCTATCTTCACCACCATGGTCACCCTGATTGTCGTCATCCTCGGGGCCATTTCCCTCCTCCGCCTCCCCGTCGACCTGATGCCGGACATCACCAATCCGACCGTCAGCAGCCGGCCCGAATACGAAAACGCCGGCCCGGAAATCGTCGAGGAATTGGTCTCCCGGCCAATTGAGGAGGCCATGGCGGCCGTCCCGGGAGCGGAGGAAGTCTCCTCCAGTTCCTCCGAGGGGAATTCCAACGTCACGGTCAAATTCGGCTGGGGCACCGACCTCGACGTCGCCGCCTCCGACATCCGCGACCGCATCGACCGGGTCATGAACCGCCTCCCCGACGACTGCGACCGCCCCATCCTCTATAAATTCGACTTCTCGGCCATGCCCATCATTTTCCTGGGGATTTCCAGCCAGATGGACCCGGTCGAGATGCGGAAGCTCATCGAAGATCAAATCAAATTCCGCATCGAATCCATCAGCGGCGTCGCCTCCATGAGCATCTTCGGCGGCCGCGAACGGGAAATTTCCATCGAAGTCGACCCCTACCGCCTCCGCGCCCTGGGGGTAAGCCTGGACGTGGTCATGGCCGTCCTCAAACGGGCCAACATCAACCGCCCCGCCGGCTATGTCGACCAGGGTAACCATGAAATCACCATTCGCGCCCCAGGGGAATATTCCTCAGTCGAGGAAATCCGCCAAACCGTCATCAAGATGCGGGACGGCGTCCCCATCCGCATCGGCGACATCGCCACGGTCGAGGACGGCATGGCGCGGCTCCGCCGCGTTTCCCGCATCAACGCCGAAGAGGGCGTCCGTATCGCCGTCATGCGCCAGTCCGGCGCCAATACCGTGCAAGTCGCCGCCCGGGTCGTCGAGGAGATTAAGCGCCTCCAGGAGGACTACCACAACCTCGACATCCGCATCATCCGGAACAACGCCGATTACATCAACAATTCCATCAACAACGTCTCCAGTTCAGCCATAACGGGCGGCCTCCTGGCCATTATCCTGGTCCTTATCTTCCTCCGTAACATCCTCTCCACCCTGGTTATCGCCGTCTCCATTCCCGTCTCCATCATCGCCACCTTCGCCGTACTCTATTGGAGCGGCCTGACCCTGAACCTGATGACCCTCGGCGGCCTCGCCCTGGGGGTAGGCATGCTGGTCGACAACTCCATCGTCGTCCTGGAAAACATCTACCGCATTCACGACGAGGAAAAACTCGGCCCCGAACTCTCGGCCGAAAAAGGCACCGACGAAGTCTTCGCCGCCATCGTCGCCAGCACCCTGACGACGCTGGTCGTCTTCCTCCCCCTCACCTTCATTCAAGGCATGGCCGGCCTGCTGTTCCGCGAATTCGCCCTGGTCGTCGCCTTCTCCCTCATTTGCTCCCTGGTCGCGGCCATCTTCCTGGTTCCCATGCTGGCCACCAAAATGATGCGGGCCCAGGGAAGCAGCGAACGGAAGGGGCTCGTCAAGCACCTCTTCAACTCCAGCGAAGCCGCCTTCCGGCGCATGGAAAACGAGTACAAACTCGCCATCACCTGGTGCCTGGGGCATCGCTGGCTCACGCTCCTCGTCACCCTGGGCCTGCTCCTGGGCTCCATCACCCTCGCCAAAAAAATCGACGTCGAACAGATGCCGAAAACCGACGAAGGCTCCGTCATCGTCAACGCCCTGATGGACCCCGGGATTCGCCTCGACCTCATGTCGGACCGCACCCGCGAATTGGAAAAGGCCATCCTGGCCAATGTTCCCGAAACCCGGGCCATGATCAGCACCGTCGGCGGCAGCTCATGGAGCGGCGTCGCCACCAACCAATCAAACATCAACGTCCGCCTCGGCACCCGCGAAGAACGCCAGCGGGCAGGGCTGCGCACCACCGAACAAGTCGCCAACGATCTCCGCCGCCTGTTCGCCAATGTCCCCGGGATGGAAATCCGCGTGCAGGAAGGCCGGTCCTTCGGCCGCGGCGGCGGCGGCGCTTCGGAACCGGTGGTGGTGGAAATTCGCGGTCACAATCTGGAATTGGCGCAGGAATTGGCGCAACAGGTCCTAATCACCATGAAGGACATCCCCGGAGTCGTCGACGCCCGCATCACCCGCGAAGGCCAGGTGCCGGAAGCGAAAATCCGCATCGATCGCCGGAAAGCCGCGGACATGGGCTTGTGGGTGCAGGAAATCGCCACCTTCCTGGAAATCTGCATGGCCGGCAAACAAGCCTCGCAATTCCGGGTGGAAGGGAAGGAATACCCGATTAACGTCCGCCTCAAGGATGCCGAAAAAATGTCCCTGGAACAGCTACTCGGGCTGTCCCTGACCAATGTCGACGGCCGGCAGGTCGCCCTGAACAACGTGGTCTCGGTGGACACCGGCAAGGGTCCGGCGGTGATCGAACGGAAAAACCAGCAACGGGTCACCAAGGTGGCGGGATCGCTCTCGGGCGACCGGGCTTTGGGATCGGTCATGGCGGACTTGAGGGAGGAACTCCGCAACATTCCCCTTCCCTCCGGCTTCACCCTCGAATACGGCACCGACTACGAGGACCAAATGGCAATGATGCGCGACCTCACCTTCGGGGTCATTCTGGCGCTGGTCCTGGTTTACATGGTCATGGCCTGCCAATTCGAATCGCTGCGGGATCCGTTTGTGGTGATGTTCTCGGTGCCGCTGGCGGCGATTGGCGTGTTGGGGATTCTCTTCCTCACCAACACCACCATCAACATGCAGTCGATGATCGGCTGCATCATGCTGGGCGGCATTGTGGTGAACAACGCGATTATTCTGGTGGATTACGCCAATCTCTTGCGGCGGCGGGACGGCTATAACGTTCGCCGCGCCCTGGAAGAGGCGGGACGGCGGCGACTGCGGCCGATTTTGATGACCGCCCTGACGACCATGCTGGGCTTGGTGCCGTTGGCGATGGGTTGGGGCGACGGCGGCGAATCGCAGGCGCCGATGGCGCGGGCGGTGGTGGGCGGGTTGTTCACGTCGACCTTGATTACGCTTCTGGTGGTGCCGGTGGTGTATTCGCTCTTGGAGACCAAGCGGGAAATCGAGGGTCGGACCAGCAAGCGGATGGTGGCGCGGCCGGAGGAGGGTCAGGAAGTCATGGCGACGGGGAAGTGAAATTTGCTTTTGCGGAACAAATTTGCGAAAAGTATATTTAACCACAGAGACACAAAGAGCACAGAGAACCACTCTTAACTGCGGAATGACGTATAGCCCCGGGATTTATTTCCACTTTTACCCTGGATTTAAATCTATTTATAAAAATGGCATTCAGGCTTAACTTCCATCCGTAGTTAAATGTGGTTCTCTGTGGTCTCTGTGGTCTCTGTGGTAAAAAATTATTTTAAATCAACGCCTCGCAAAGGTTTACCCTTATTTCAGCGCCATTCGTCTCTGTGGTCAAATATGCCTACCGGTTGCGTTCCCGCTGCTGCTGGGCCCGGCGCATGAAGTCCCGCGCCCGTTCCTGCTTGTCGTGGTTCCGGATAACCTCGCCGGTGGCGGCGTCGACCATGATGTCGCGGTCCTTGCCGTTCACCAGAATTTCAAACTCGTACACCAGTCGCGGGACATTCCGCGTTCCCACCTCGACCTCCATCACCTCGCCGCCGCCGCCGGTCTGCAGCGCGATTTCCCTGGCCTTGGCCAAGCCGACCGCCGCCGTCGCCGCCAGTTCGGCCCCGCCCTTCTCCTGATCCCGGCCGGGACGGTAAAAGACGATGTCCCGCTTTTGGTAGCCGATGATGTCGCCGTCGGCGGCGTTGATTTCGTAGGTGTAATGGTAATCGTTGTTCAACAGATCGATGACGTGGACATTGCCGCGCCGCTTGGGTTCGGTCTTGCTCCGCACCACCCGGGCGCCCCCCGTTTCCTTGGCGGCAATGGCCATGGCTTCTTCGAGGGGAATGTCCTGAACCTCCAACCCCGGTTCCGCCGCCGGGAGCGCTGCGCCCATGCACATCACCAGGGCGGTCACGCCCAACGTTTTCCGCAATATTTTTTCCAGCCGCATAAATGGCTCCTCCCCAGTCTAAAAAAACCGGCGTGGAAAATCCACGCCGGCTCGCGCCAAGCTTAAGGACAATCATAAGTGAATCGGCCCGGCAATTCAATCAAAAGCGTGGCCGGAGGAACCGAGCACCTTGTCGTTCTTGTGCTTGTAGAGATCCTTCAGGGCGTCGCGGGCGGGGCCGAGATACTTGCGGGGGTCGAATTCGGAAGGCTTGGTGGCGAAGACTTCGCGAATGGCGGCGGTCATCGCCAGGCGGCCGTCGGAGTCGATGTTGATTTTGCAGACGGCGGATTTGGCGGCTTCGCGCAGCTGTCCTTCCGAGATGCCGATGGCGTCGTCGAGTTTGCCGCCGAACTGGTTGATTTTCTTGACCAGTTCCTGCGGCACGGAGGAAGAACCGTGCAGGACGATGGGGAAGCCGGGAATGCGCTTTTCGATTTCGCGGAGAATGTCCAGGCGAATCTCCGCTTTCTGGCCCGGCTTGAATTTGTAGGCGCCGTGCGAGGTGCCGATGGAGATGGCGAGGGAGTCGACGCCGGTTTTCTTGACGAAATCCTCGACTTCCTCGGGCTTCGTATAGGTGTGGTGTTCGGCCGAGACATCGTCTTCCACGCCGGCGAGGACGCCGAGTTCGCCTTCGACCGTGACCTCATGCTTGTGGGCGTATTCGACGACTTTCTTGGTAAGCTCGACGTTCTTCGCATAATCATGGTGCGAGCCGTCGATCATGACCGAACTGAAGCCGGTTTCGATGCAGCTGACGCAAAGTTCGAAGCTGTCGCCGTGGTCGAGGTGGAGGGTGATGGGGACGTTCTTGCCTTTGCCGAGTTCACGGGCGTATTCGACCGCGCCCTGGGCCATGTAGCGTAGAAGCGTTTGGTTCGCGTATTTGCGGGCGCCCGAGGAGACCTGGAGGATGACCGGGCTGGACGTTTCGCTGCAGGCTTGCACGATGGCCTGGAGCTGTTCCATGTTGTTGAAGTTATAGGCCGGAATGGCGTAGCCGCCCTTTACCGCCTTCGCAAACATGTCCCTGGTGTTGACGAGTCCGAGTTCCTTGTAACTGACGGGCATGGTGGGGGTCTCCTTGTGGGCAATTTCATTTTAACGAGGCATTAACGGGCACGCGCGATAGCGGCATGCAACCACGCTAAAATACCTCGCCCCAAGCCGCTTGGCAAGGGTATTTCTCAAATCCTGCTTGCCATTGATCCTTGATACCAATTTCATTGTCGATTATTTGCCTGGCATTGACGATCATATCCGCTTCAACGGTATCTGCCGGGCGCAGGGCACCCCGACCTGGCATTTGCCGCAACCGTAACGCGGCCGGTCGCGCTGGCGGGAGATATCGAGCTGCCGGTCGCAAACCAGGTGCTCCTTGCCTTTATCCAGGGAAATCGCCCCCGCCGGACAACGTTTCACACAGGCGCCGCAGCGGATGGAGTATTCGTTATACTTCGCATAGGCGCGCGGGTCGGGCGGAAAATCGGCGTCCGTGATGACGCTCCCCAAACGCCCGGCCATGCCCCTCGCGGTAATCAGCCCCGCCGACAAACCAAACGTCCCCAAACCGGCGACCATGGCGACGTGGCGCTCGGACCAGCACGAGGTATAAGCGGGGATGATCGAGCCGTCGGCGGCGGCTCTCTCCGCTCTGCTGCTGAAGAAATCCGGCGTGCGGTCGGGGATAAGCGCCGCGTGGCCGTCTTTACGCAAGGCTTCGGCCAACGCTACGCAAAATTCCGCCACCATCTCCTGGCCTTCGATGCGGCCGTGCAGCCATTCCGCCGAAGGATTATGGCCGGGGATGTTCGAGTCGACGACTTCCTTGGTGAAGGGGAGAAAGAACGAAACGACCGTCCGCGCGCCAGGGAGCCACTCCGCCGGCGCACGGAAATGCGGCCCGATCACGCCGGGTTTTTTCAGTTCGGAAAACCACGGATCGGCGGCGGCGGCAAACCCGTAGAGCGGTGCCTCGTAGATGCGCATTCCCGCCAGTTCCGGCCGAATGGCGACGGCGGCGGCGACACGGTTCTTCGCTGAATTTTCGACGTAGGCGGTCGCCAAGCGAATTAGTTCGTTTTTCTCCATGTTATGCCTCCTCTGGAGACTGGTTCAAGGTGATGCCTTGGTTTGCGTGGTGCGGTCTGGTATAATATGTAAAAATTGAGAATTCATTATGGAATGAACTTGAAAAGGAGCGGTTATGACTAACCTGTTGATCGAGCTGGAAGAAGAACAGGACGCCTGGTTGGCTAGTATGGCGGAATACACCGGACAGAGTAAGGCCGAGATCATCAGTGAATTGATTACTATGTCGAGAATTAAGTATATGTTCGACAAAGTTTCCCAGCAAGAAGAGTTCAAAACCGTTACCATTCGCGAATGGTTGGATGAAATTGGATTAGGCGCTGATGCTAATCAAATATTAAAAGAAGTCGATGAGGAGTTGGAAAAAGAAACGCCCGCCCCGCTTTTGAAATAACCGGGGTTCCATTGCGAAGCGATTAACCTTTTATTATGGATGGCACGATGGATAAAAAATGCGGGCAAATTTTTATTGTTCGTTCACCTCTTTTTAATAAGCAACTAAAATTTCTACTTGATACTCAGGGACGGACTGTCGCGCATGCGATTACCGCAAAAATTATTATTGCTGTGCAAAAAGCCATGTGCGGCGGCTTAAAACCAACAGACGCGCGTTACGCCGACAAGAATTACTGGTTGGTGCCAGTGGCGAAAGATTACTCGGTGGGTTTTGAAATACTGAAAATTAGGACCAGTACGGTGAAACTCATCTGTTTGTGTGACGATAGAGGAAATTTTCTCCCCCGTGGGGAATAATATCACTTTCCCCACTCCTTCAGCGCCAACTGAAACGCCCCCTCCTTCGCCACCGCCGCCACCGCCGTCACTGGATGCGCATAAGCGGCGAATTCCCCCTCCCCCAGAATAAATTCGCAGGAACCTTCCGCCGTATCGGTCATGAAATCGCCGAGATAGTGGAGGGACGGAATCGCGTGCTCGTAGGTGGACAAATGCACCACCTGACCCGGCCGCAAAGTGAAAGCCCGCACATCCAAACCGTCATGCCTAACCGTCCCCAAATAGCCCTGGCGGGACTTCGCGTCCGCCACCGCCACAATGCGGGGCGTGTGGTACTCGTCTTTTTCATAATCCGTGGCCAAGAGGGACAAGGCAATCGCGTCCCGCACCGGATAACCCATAGCCAATTTTTCACTAATCGGATCGGTATGGGAACCGTTCGCCAAAACCGCATACTGCCCCACCAAACGCGCCGCGTTGTAGGCGATGTAAGGGTTTTTCTGCACGTCGGCTTCACTGCCCGGCTTCGGGACAATCGCCACCATCCGTCCCCCATGCGTCGACACCGCCATGCGGTTGGGGAACGACCGGGACGACACCCGGTACAAAGCCGCCGGGTCGCCCGACGGCGTTACCGCGAATGCTACGATTCGGCCCAGATATATTTGTGCCATCATTCCTCCCCTGTTGATCCACGACCCCGCCCGTCAATAGCCCGCCAGCAGCCTCTGCCCCAAAAACGGATCCAATTCCTTAATGTCCATAATCCGCTTGCAGACGCTCTCCACATCGTACTTCACCCGATGGTAACACACCACCCCCCCCATCTCCACCGTCAGGTAACAAGCCTTCGGGTTGCCGTCCCGCGGCTGACCGACCGACCCCACATTGACAATCGCCTGCCGGCCGAGAATTTCCATGCTTTCGTTCTGCAACGCTTCGGGGGGAAGAAACGGGTTCCCCCGCACAATAACCCCCGGGATATGGGTGTGGCCGTTGAAGGCGATGCCGTTCCTGGGAACTTTGGCGAATTCCTTCGCCATCCTTTCCCTGTCGTAGGAATCGCCCGGGAGCAGGTATTCCATGGTCGGGGCGATGGGGGAGCCATGCACAAACAAATACCCCCCGACCCGGCCGGTACGCGGCAGGCTGATCAACGTCTTCATGATTTCCTGGCCATACGGCGCGTCGAACAGGCGTTCCCGGGTCCATTCGATGGCGGCCTGGGCGCGGGGATGGAAATTGGACATGTCCCGCGCGCCCAGGGCCTGATCGTGGTTTCCCCGAATGATTATGGAACAGCGCTCGCGCACCAGATGCCAGCAATCCAGGGGATCCGGGCCATAGCCGATGATGTCCCCAAGGCAAATCACTTTCTGGATGTTGCGCCGATCGATATCCTCCAACACCGCCTCCAGGGCGGGCCGGTTGGCGTGGATATCGGAGATTATCGCGAACGGCGCTTCCAGATCGGCGCTCCGCACGCGTCTAATGGAGGTATTCCTATTTGACAAGACCGACCTTTCTTAAGGCGTCCATGATCACCTGCCGATTTTCCGGCTTCGGTTCAACCATCGGCAGCCGCATCCGACCGTCAATCCGGCCCAGCATGCCCAAAGCTGTCTTCACCGGGCCGGGATTCGTCTCAACAAAACATGCCTTCATTATTGGTAACAACTTGTGATGCCACTCGCGGGCCTTGGCGTAGTCCCCGGCCAGGGCCGCCGCCGTCAGGGCCTTCATTTCCGCCGGGGCGATATTGGCGATGACGGACACCACCCCCTGGCCGCCCACCGCCATGACGGGGAGAGTCAGGGAGTCGTCCCCGGACATCACCTGGACCGGGCTTTGATTGATGATTTGGCTGGACTGATCGACGGATCCCGACGCTTCCTTGATGCCACAGACCTGCGGATAACTCTTGTTGATGCGGACCACCGTTTCCGGCATGATATTGGTGCCGGTGCGGGAGGGGACGTTGTAAATCATGATGGGGAGGTCGCAGTTCTCGGACACGGTGCCGAAATGCCGGTACAGCCCTTCCGGCGTGGGCCGGTTGTAATAGGGGGTGATGACCAGAATGCTGTCGGCGCCGACCGCCTTGGCGTGCTTGGCGAGGCCGATGGATTCGCGGGTCGAGTTCGAACCCGCGCCGGCCAGCACCTTGCAGCGCTTGTTGACGAATTCGACCGTTTTGGTGACCAGTTCTTCGTGTTCCTTGTGGGTCAGGGTGGCGGATTCGCCGGTGGTGCCGCAGGGAAGGATGCCGTCGGTGCCGCTGGCGACGTGCCAGTCGACGAGATCCTTGAAGGCGGCGTAGTCGACGTGATTCAGATCCTTGGTCCAGGGAGTGACTAATGCGACGTAGCTTCCGGAAAATTGCATGGGAGTTGTCTCCTAACTGAAAGGTTGCAAACCGGCGATTTATCCGCCCATCGCCAATTTGCGAAAATCGTCCTTGCCTGTATTTCTAGGGTATTCGCTTTGCCAAAATCGCTATTCGGCGGTTTGCTTGGCGATTTTGCCAAAACTCCAGTTCAATATTTTTCCAAATCATACTTGGGTATGGTTGCCTCTTCCTTGCCCGCTCCCGCCGGGGGATGGAGGGGTGGGGTTGGCGGGGGAATCCATTTTACCGTATCCGGTTCGATGCGGGTAACCCTTACCCGCTGAGGGGTGATGGCGCGCAGCTTGATGTTGAATTCGCCGGGCGCGGCGGGGATACGGTCTTTCATGTCGGCGTAGATGGTTATTTCCCCGGCCCCAAGTTTGTCGACGATGGTTTTCGGGCCGGAGGCGGTGACGATGACGCTGGGGGGGGTGATGCTCAAACGGTTGAAACGGTCGAAGGGGGCGTCAATCAGGGCCCGCACTTCGAAGGGGGTTTCAAACCGCCGTTCGGCCGGAATTTCATCCAACTCCACCGTCATATACACCATCCCCGCGACATTCACCTTCTCGCCGTCCTTTTCGAACGGTTCCAGGCCAATCATCCCGCCCACCAATCCCTTGCCGTTGTCGACGTTGAAGGGTTTGGTGCGGATGACGTCAGTGGGGGTGATTTTCGAAAGGAACTCGCGGCTGGCCGAAATCGCCATGCCGGGCGGATCGATTTGGTGCACTTTCCCGATGGCGTAGCCGTCCTGGGGCGTGCCGGTGATTTCGCCGGCGGCGACCGGGATGTAGCGGGTGATCAGCTTGGAAAGGCGAACCTTGATGACGTTGGGTTGAAAACTCAGCACCTCGACCCCGGCGGGGAGATTGCGGAGGAAGGAGGGCAGGAGATTGATGCCGCCTTCGTAGGAATCGCCTTCGAGGGCGTTTTTGGGGTATTCGCACTCGATGCCGATTTGGCCGCCGCCGAGGTTTTCGATGACCTGGTTGGGGCCGCGCAATTTCAATTGCACGGTCCGTTGCGGCGGGGTGAGGAATTTCCAGTCGGCCGGCATTTGGCTTTCGTAGTCGATGTCCACTTCGAAGGTTTTCTCCCGCATGCGGTAGAGATCGACGCCGAACCACAGCAGGCAGCCGATGGCCAGGGACAGAAACATCAGCCAATAGTTGACGCCTTTCTTCTTCCCCCCCACGGCCACGGGAGCGCGGCGGACGACCCGGGAGGAGACATTGACCGTTGTGTGTTTGCTGGATTCTTCCATGGTCTAATCGTCTTTCGGCAACGATGCGTAATGGTGAAAACCGGGAACCACATGCAACCCCAGAGGCACAAAGGACACAGAGAACCACAAAATATTTTTCATATAAAGCGTTAGGCGGTTCTCTGTGTCCTTTGTGCCGCTGGGGTTGAATAAACCGTGCCGAAATACCGACCGGCTCCGGTACCTGCATTTTCACGCCGGAATGGCGGCTTCGTCGGGGTCATCGTTTTCCCGGGTCTGGGAGACGGATTTCCGCAGGATGGAGCGGAGGCGCTCGTAGTCGAGGTCGCGGATGAATTCGCCGTTCAGGGTAACGGAAATTTGCCCGGTCTCTTCGGAAATCACCACGGTCAAGGCGTCCGATTCCTCCGCCAGACCGAGGGCGGCGCGGTGGCGGGTGCCCATGCCGCGGGTCATTTCGATATTTTCCGAAAGGGGCAGGAGACAGTTGGCGGCGACGATCCGCCCTTGGCGGATGATGGCGGCGCCGTCGTGCAGCGGGGTGTTCTTGGTGAAGATGGTGCGCAGGAGCGGCGCGTTGCAGACGGCGTCGATGGCGATGCCGGATTCGATGTAGGCATTGATTTGCATGTCCCGCTCGAGGACGATTAACCCGCCGACGCCGCCTTTCTTGGCGATCCACATGGCGGCGTCGGCGATTTCCTTGTCGAGGACGATTTCCCTGGGGTTCCACAGGCGGACCGATTCGCCCAGTTTTACCAGGGCGTGGCGGATTTCCGGCTGGAAGATGACGATCATGCCGACCAGGGAAATATTCACCAGGCTTTCGACAATCCACGACACGTTGTCGAGGCGGAGGTATTTGGCGGCCACGAACAGGACCAGGAAGATGCTTCCGCCCAGAAGGGCGAGTCCGCGCAGGACGCCGGCCCCGCGGGTTCCGTACATGAAGCTGATGAGGAGATAGACGAGGAAGCTGAAAATAAGGATCTCCACCACCGGCGAAAAAATGCCAAGCGGGAGGTTGCGGTAACGTTCCATCCAGGAGAACATGGCTGCCTTTCTGTGGGGGGAGGTAATTTGAGGCCTGCCTGCCTCAAGCGGCAATGACTGTAACGTTACTATTTAATGGCAAAATGCGGGCGGATGCAAGAGGGGAAGGGCGGGGCGGAAGGGTTTGGGGAGAAGATTGGAGGGGAGGAATTACGGGGATACGCACCAAATTTACCGGCCGCGGCACAAAATTATTCACACCACCTCAAACCCGTCCGCCAACAACGCCGCCGCCGCCGCCGAGGCATGCTCTTTTTTCAGAAGAATATAATCCGTGTCGAAAGTGGAAACGGCAAAAATGCTGATCTGGCGCTCCGCCAACACCCGGGCAAGACGGGCCAAAATCCCCACCAGCGAAAACGCCAACTCCCCCTCGATCCTGAATACCCTCCAGCCATGCTCGGCCTTGATGACATTGCCCGGCAACTTCGCGGTAGGGCAAACCAGCGAATATTCCCCGGGGGTCTTCGCTAAAAAATACAGGTCGGTGGTGATCAGGGTCGTGAAAAAAGACGCGTCGGTGGCATCGCGAATTTTACAGACGGAGAACTCATCGGGGAAAAAGCGGATGCGCATCAGCGAATGTCCTCATAACTCCGGCCCGCCACCGCATCCCGCCGGTTGGCGTCAAGCGCCCGGTGGTTCTTGCGCCAGCTGAGCATTTGCCTGATGATGCCGGTCTTTTCAAAACGGCGAATGGAAGTGACGGCCTTGATGGAATCGACAAACAGATAGTCGGCGCCGTTCTTGAGACCCCGCCAAATCAAATCGGTCGAGGTGCCCTGCGGCAGTTGTTCGTCAAAGCCGCCGATGGCGGCGAAGGTGTCCCGGTCCATCAGCATCACCCCGCCGGGGGCGTGGGCGCGTTTCCGCCGGGTAAGGTGATTGGCTAGCCAGAAACAAATCTTCACCACCAACCCGCCCTTGTCCGGCGCGCCCGCGACCGTGCCGATATAATGCCGGTGGCCGGCGGCGGCTTCGGCCAGAAGACGCAGGGCATTATCCGGCAGGCCGGTGTCGGCGTCGACAAAAACCAGCAGCTTCCCGCCCGCGGCGGCGGCGCCCAGGTTTTTCCCGAAAGACATCCCGCTTTTTTCGCTTTCGGCCAAAGTGACGCGGGGGAATCCGGCGGCGATGGCCCGGGAGGCGTCGGTGCAACCGTTCAAGGCGGCGATGATTTGCGGCGCCGGACCGGGGTAGGGAAGGGAGGTGAGATTGGCCAAAGTGGCGGCGAGGCGACGTTCCTCGTTATGCACCGGCACCACCACGGACATTTCCGGCCAGGGGTAATCCGCCCGGTCCAAGCCCGCGGCCAGGCGCACGGCGTCCCGCTCCCGCGACATGTATTCCAACTGCAAGCCGCGAAGGTACAAAAACACCCCCACCACCTGCGGCAGCAACACGGCGAAGGAACCGATATGCATGGCATAGGCAATCAGCACCAGGGTGCCGGCCAGGGACATATACCAATAAACGACCGGAATCACCGGCTTTTTAACTTTTTCCGAAGCGAGCCATTGGGCCAACAGGCGAAAAAAAAACAACCCCTCGCCCAACAACCCGACCAGTTCCCAAACATCCCAACGCATATGTGCAAACATAGAATCAGCTTTCAAGACGATGCGGAGCCGGCTTCCCCGCCGCCGGCGGCGCCGGCGCGGGCAAAACCCCTCCCCGACATCCTACACCATCCCCTCGCCTTCCGCCAAGCTCTTTTCGATATGCGCCACTTCCTTTTCGTTCATGCCGAAGACGGAATAAATCATATGGTCCAGCTTTTCCATTTCGTTGTCCAACCCCATCCCGCATTCCAAACAGCGCAACGCCTGCTTTTCCAATTTAAGCGCCGCGTCTTCGAAGAGGTTGGGAAAGGGCAGCATCTCCAGGTCGCCCCGCAGAATTTTCCGATTTTGACAGCGCTTGGCGAAAACGTATTGAAACAGGGATGAATTGAAAAAAGCCAGCGCCGCCAGGGTCGACAGGCCCGGCAAGTTGGGGATGACGATGTTCGCGCTGTTCAGGGTCAGGAGACCCAGGTTGTCGTAGGCAAAGACCAGCCGGTCGGATACGAAACGGTAAATCAGCTTCTCCGGCGCCCGGTAAATGCGCTCGGGAGCGACCTGTTGAAAAGTTTTCGGATTGAAGACGATGTGGCACTTCGGTTCGCCGCAGCGGTACTTGAAAATGTCCCGGCCGCGCAGAACCGGCTCCGAACCCGCCGCCGGCGCATTCAGCACCCGGCGGGCATTGTCCCCCGTGACAATCCCCAAAGCCCATTCGGCCTTGCCGACCAGGGTTTGGTGCGGCACGGAATAGATTTTGTCCAGGAGCACGGAATCATCGGGGGTCACCATCACGTCGAAGGACAGATGCATGTTTTTCTGAAAGCGGGCCTGCAGCGTTTCATGCTGGCAGCCTTTGCCGCAAACCGTGACGCGCCAATTTTTCTCCGGCAGCCGTTTTTCCAGGTCCAGGCGAATGATGGGGGTGAACACGCTGGGGAAAACCCGGCCCAGCAGCACGATTTTCCGAATGCAGGTTTTTTCCAGGAGCACGCGGCGAATCTCCGCGTGGGCCCGCACCTTGAGAATGGACTCCGGTAGAAGAAACGACAACCTGCCGCCGGGACGGAGCAATTGCAGCGACTTTTCCAAAAACAGGGAAAAGGATTCGTTGCCGTGCAGCGACCCGGTGAAGAGATCGGGATGACTTCCGGCGAAATTTTCTCCGGCGCCGACCGGTCCCAGCGTGAAATTGGCCTTGCCGCCCCAAGGCGGATTGGTGGCGACGGCGTCGAAACGTTCAAGGAGATCGTTCGTGCGGCAGTCGGCGTGGCCGTTGGCGAGGTTTTGCAGGGAATCGAGGCATTCCACTTTGGGCTGGAACTCCCGCTCAGGAAAAGCCAGCAGCAAATTCACCCGGGCGATGTCCACCGAAGTCGGGTCGTTGTCGAAGCCGTAGACCTGTTCGGCCTGCAGGGCGAAGCGTTTGGCCGCCTTGACCAGATAACGCCCGGTGCCGCAACAGGGATCGAGGAACAGGTTCAAATCCTTCTCCCCTTCGGCGAAATCATCCAGACAGGTGTCGATCATCGCGTCGGGGGTGAAGAAGGCGCCGGTGTTGGCCCTGGCGCCGGCCATGGACAAACCCTGGTACAAAATGCCCAGCGGGTCTTCGATTTTTTTCCAGGAGAGGAAGGCTTCGGTGAACGAGGGGTCAGGCGGCGGGACCGTGCCCGGCAGCCGCAGATACCAGTTAAGCAGGACATTTCTCACCGTCGACCGCTGCCAATGCATGCCGGCGAATAAAGACTCCGGCGAATGCTCCGGCCGATTGCTTTGAAACAATACTTTGGGGTCGAAGTCCACTTCGGCCTGTTGGCGCAGGTGAAACAGGGCGGCCCAAAAGACGGTTTTGTCCGTATCGATGCCGGTGGCACCGGCGGTGTTTTTAAGATTGGCGGAATAGGCGGCGATATCGCCGGCGATGCGGGGATCCACCATTTGGTTGATGGGTACGACTTCGGAGGCGGTTTTGTTGGCGCGTTTTCGCAACCGGCTGAAAGTATTGGTCTTGATGGTTTCATGCAGGGCGAGGACGTCGGCCCGGTAAAAAGCCAGGGGTCGGGTGGCGATGGCGGGCAGATATCCGGCCTTGGCCCAATTGCGTACGGTGGCAACAGAGACGTTCAGTATCTTTGCCGTGTCATAGGCTGAAATCCGGATCATGTAGTGGCTTCACTTTCCCATATATTACATAATGATTATTGGCAATAGCCTTTTTTCGAGAAACTCGGGCGGAAACGCCATTCGCTTTCCAGTGGGTAATTGCTCTCGGCTATATATATTTTTAATTTTACCTACTATTTAGTATTATTTATTTCCTGGACAAATTAATGCCGTTAACAGGATTCTAATTGTAAACCATAATAACGTGATATCCAAGCAAAAAGTTACTTGGCAGACCTGGTTTTATTTTCCCGGCAGGGTTTACATTAACGTGTATTTTACGATAATACATTATATCCAGGTCTTATAATTAATTTACTATTTGCGCGCCGGAAAAATATCGACTTGGTAAAATATGTCAAGAAGGGGCGAGAAAAACGATTTTATGGGATTTTGAAAAAGAAATGCCTAGGAAAGAATGGTAAGCGCGGAAATGAGCGGGGAGAAAACAGGGATGGCGTTGATTTGTCCAATAAATATTTATTATTTTTTTTGTTAACCAAGGTAAATTTCTCCCCCGGTCAGGCAGAATTTGCCTGACCGGGGGCAGGTGGCGGAGTGTGTCAAAGGAATCGCGCCTTTACTTGCTTAAAATTTCCGTGGCCAGCAGGGTAAGCTGATTTTGGGCTGCGTATGCCTGTAATTCCTGATTCAGACCCGGTTCCGCCGGCTGTAAAAAAAACCATAAAGTGGAGCCACTGCCGCTTAGGTGTACAGGTCTGGAGAGAATTTGGGCGGAAACTCGTTGTATTTCGCCTAATTTGGGTATATCTTTCAATACCGTTGCCTCAAAACGGTTAAAAGCTTGTTCCTCCATACCTTCCGCGTTCCCCGCCGCCCAGGCGGCCAGAAATTTCGCCGCGCTCTTGGCTTCCTTGCGGCCAGGCAAACTGAGCGACTGATACGCGGCGGCAGTGCTGGAAAAAATCCCCGAAATAATCAGGCCAATTCTCAGCTTATTTTTTTGCCCCATATTAATGGGCTGAATAAGTTCACCCCGGCCATGGCAGAGGCAGGCGCCGCCATGCAGGAAAAAAGGCACGTCCGAGCCAATTTGCAACGCCAATCCCGCCATGTCTTTCGCCGGCAAGTTTAGTCCCCATAAGGCATTGATTAGCTTTATGGCCGAGGCGGCGTTGGAGCTTCCCCCCCCCAAGCCGCCGCCGGTGGGTATGCATTTACGGAGCGTGAAACGTAAACCACTGCGGAAGCCGTACTTTTCCGCCAACCTTTCCGCCGTCTTGACCAGCAAATTATTGCCATCCACCGGAATTTCCGGCTGATCGCACTGCACGCTGAATTTTTTGTCCCCAATAACTTCCACCCGCAGCCAATCCGCCAAGGCTATTTCCACAAAAACCGATTCCAGGTTGTGATAGGAATCGGGGCGTTTTTCAATTATTTCCAGGAATAGATTGACCTTGGCGTGGGCTAACGCTTCGGCGTAGGCTCCCACTTCTATTTCCGCCATGTTTTTTCCTTGTTTTTTTTCCCGCCGCTGCTTGAACGCTTTTACAACTAGGGCATGGATAAGAAAATTATAGCGGCTAACCCTGTTTAACCCTCAACTGAAAGGCTACCCATGCTCAAAATCCCCGAACTTAAACCTGGCGACACTCCCTTTGCGGCCGACAACCCTGATTTGTTTGCCGCCGACTTCACCGATCATGCCCTGGTTTTCGGCAAGCCAACCCAGGAAAACCCGGCGGCAAAGCCGGCGGAACTCAGTCCCGAAAACCTCTTGCAGCACCTCCTGGTCAAGGACACCCTGACCAGCCTGCACCGCGAAGACGACGCGCAAACCGCCAAACTGCGCACTTATACCGGCCTGCAAATCCAGGACTTGATTCCAGAGCAAAAGCGTTTTCTCCAAGCCCAGAAAGACAAATACAACACCCTCTTCAAAGAGGAAGGCCAGCGCCGTCTCTTTCAGGAAATGAGCCGCAGTTATTTTAGCCAAGCCCTGACCCGGGCGGAAAACCTGCAACGGCAAAAAATCCGCGACTACCAGCATGAAGTCATTGATCGGCAAAACCAGGAATTGCTGGAACGGGCGCTCCGGCCGGAAAACGCTTTTAACGACCTCCTGCAAACCGATTACCGGGACCTGATTCTCCATAACCTTGAAACCACCTTGGCCGATTTGCCCGAAGCCGAGCGTAAGGAACGGCTGGATACTTTGAGCCGGGATATTTACCGGCGGATTATGGACAAGCGGCTGGAATTGGATCCAAAGCAAGTCGTCAATATTCTGAAAGCCCCGGCGGTGCGGCGGGTTCTCGGCGAAGTTGAGAGCGGGGCGTATGAACAAAAAGCCCTCGAGGCAGCCAGGCGCCATGAACTCCGTCTCCTGGCCCAGCGTTGGCTGGCGGAGGACCTAACCCCGACTGCCGCCAAAGCGCGGGCCAAGCAGGAACTTGGGGACGATGAAGCAAAACAGGTTTTCACCGAATATGCCGCCCTCCGCTACCAAAAGAACCGTAAACTCTATCTCGGCCGGATTGTCGACCTGACCCGGGTCTGGCGGCTAATACTCGAAACCGATTTGCAACCCCACGCCATTCCTTATTGGGTGCAGCACGGAAATCCCGAATTGTATGCCTGTTTACTGAATCTTTTGGCCAAGCGGGAACAAAACGGCGGCGCCATCCCCGATCCCGACTATACCTGTTTTCTTTCTTTTTGCGATTCCTTTTCGCCGGAAAAGACGGCGGAAAAACTGCGTTCAGCCAAGGAGATCTATGATTTAGCCGAGGCGTTGGGGGGGCCGGACAGCGATAGTTTTGCGGTTATGGTGCGGATTTTAATTGGCAAGGCGAAGGCGGTGGATTGGTTGTGGCTGCGTGATTTACGTTTGGCCAGGGATAGGTATCAAGCGAGTTTTCCGGCTGAGGCGGATATGAAGGGGAGGGAAGAGGGGCTGAAGCGGTTTTTGGCGGGGTTTGATCAGGTTAGGCGGTTATGGCTGATTAAGAATAAGGTTAAGGAGATGGATTTGGTGGAAGTGGGGGGGGTGTTGGATGGGTATTGTGAGACCTTTTTGGGGGAGGTGGTAAAATAGGGGTAAAAAAGCAGTAAAAAAAGCAGTAAAAAAAAGCGGTTAAAAAAGCGGTTAATAAAATCCAGCCTGCGGCTGGTTGCGGGGGTTCTAGGGGGGCGCAACCAGCCCCCCTGTAAAAATGCGGTTATGTTTTAATGTAATTAAAACGACCTCGCTTAGGAGCCAGCGAAGCGGAGCTCCGACAAATCAAAAAAGGAAGGGCGTCTAATAAAAATAAACTCCTCGCAAAGTAGGGCTGGGCTTTCGCCTTCTTTATGGGAGGTTTTATCCGTGGGTGTTTTCCTTCCTTTTCTGATACCTCGGAGCTTCGCTTCGCTGGCTCCTAAGCGATGTCGTTTTAATTACATTAAAACATAACCGCATTTTTACAGGGGGGCTGGTTGCGCCCCCCTAGAACCCCCGCAACCAGCCGTGGGCTGGATTTTATTAACCGCTTTTTTAACCGCTTTTTTAACCGCTTTTTTTACCGCTTTTTTAACCCCCTTTTTTCCCCTTATCCCTACCGCTGCGGATAAAACCCCTTCTCCTTAATCTTCCCACTCCTACTATTCACATAAATCCGATAAAACGCCCTCTCCCTCTCCTCCGGAATATCCTTCCCCGCCCAAAACTGCCAAACCATAATCCGCTTCTTTTCATTCTCCTCATGATAACGGGCTTTTTTCAACATCGGCATGATATTTTGAAAATCCCCACCCACCCGCACATAATTCCGATCCAACCACTCACAAGCCTCCAAACGCTTTTGCGGATTCTTGGACACCAACATCTCCACATAATCCTCCGCCCCCTCCGGCGCCTTGGCATAAGCCAAATCCTGCATAATCCGCCGGCCTTCCTTGGGATTTTCAAAATCTTCCGGAGAAAGGATAAAATACTTTTCGGTTTGATTATCAGGGAAATAACCCTTGCCATTGCATTCCAGACATTTTTTCGCCACAGCGATATTCTTACTTAATTTGGCGAAAGGCAAATCGGTCCGGCCAGTCCCTTTACAGTTCGGACAGGGATCATTCCGAGTAGTGACAATCCGCAACATATAATCCCGGTTGACACTTACCGTAAGCCGGACCGGCCGCTCCTTCTGGTCCACGGTTTGCTTCCGATAATAATTTCCTTCGCTGAGGGTGGTTTTCACCTCGACCAGGATATCGGGCCTATTCACCTCGGCTTCACTGAGATACCTGCCTAGATTATAGGGGTTAAGCTTTACCGCGACATAATCTCCCCGTGCCGGGGCGGTAGTCCAGGAAAAGCCTTTTTCGCCGGCTTCTACCTGCGCCCTACCCAACCCCAACGCCAATAGCGCCGCCAGGGCAAATTTGGCCCACTCCTTCATAACTATCTCCCTTATATTTGCGTTGCCATTATCTGTCGTTGGTTCCACGTGGAACATTCGCCGCCTTTCTAACGGATACCCTTTTGCGTCCGATAATCCCAGGCTTAAAGCGAAGGCTGTTGGTTCCACGTGGAACATTAGTTGTTTATTGGCTGATGAATTGTTGGTTAATAGGAGGAATTGTTGAATTCCAACCTGGAACCCCTACGAATCAACATCGGGTCAACAAGAACCAACAACGAATCTGCTTGAGGCCAATTCAGCTTGGCCCAGTATTTACACGGAGTTAAAGCAAAAGCTCGTCATACCCGGCATCTATATTAGTAGTAGTTATATTTTATAAGATTCAACTACAAATAAAAAGCAAAAGAAGGGGAAAAAGGGAAAAAGTTTGCCTTTACAGCCGGTAAAATTGCGCTTATCATTATGAACTATACTTATGCCGATTTCACCCTGCTTACCCAGCTCGCTACCGTGCGCCCAGCGGTAAGCCGTTTTATGGCCGGAGGACTCCATGGAATTCACCATTCAAAAAAACTCCTTCTCCGACGCTCTCTCCCTCATCGCTTCGGTGGTGCCGGAACGCTCCAGTAAACCCATCCTGCAAAACCTCAAACTCACCGGCAACCCCGATTCCAGCATCACCCTGGCCGCCACCGACCTGGAAATCGGCATAACCCAAACCCTGGAAGTGACCGATCTCAAAGACCCCCTCACCGTCCTTATCCCGGCCGGAAAATTGAACGCCCTGGTCAAAGCCGCTTTCACGGATGACTTCCAGGTCAGTATTGTTGAGCAGAAAGTCAGGGTCAAAACCAAACAGGGACAATTCACCCTCCTGGGGCAGGACCCCGCCGATTTTGTCCTTATCCCCGAATTCAATCCCGCCGGCGCCGTCTTTATCCACGGGGACGACTTTGCCGACGCCGTGCAAAAAACCGCCTTCGCCACCGCCAGAAACGATACCCGCTATTCCCTTAATGGGATTTATCTTAATGTCTCCGACCAAGCCGCCGATTTCGTCGCCTCCGACACGCATCGGCTGTCCCTGGTCAAAAAGAAAATCCGTAACCCGGAACAAGTCAATTTCGACGCCATCCTCGTCAACAAGGGGATGAATATCCTCGCCCGGCTGGCCGAAGGCATGGAAGTGGTGGAAATAGCCGTGACCGCCAACGAGCTCCTGGCCCGTACCCATAACGCCAGCGTCTTCATCCGCCGACTCGAAGGCATGTTTCCCCGTTACCAGGATGTCATCCCCCCCAAACGCGACAGTAAGTTTACGGTCAACCGGGAGAGTTTGCAACGCGGTTTGCAGCAAATCGGCTTGATGAGCCCGGATGAGACCAAGTCGGTCCTGTTCAAAGTGACCGACGGCAACCTGTGCCTGTCGAGCCAAAATGACAACGGCGAAGGGGATCTCAATATCGAGGCGGAAACGACCGGTGAGAAAGTGGAAATTAAATTCAATTATCTTTTCTTCTTGGACGCCCTGAAGCATATCGCCGACGCCAACATCACTTTACAGTATAAAGATGAGGACAATCCCGCCCGTCTCGACTACGGCGACTTCGTCTATGTGATGATGCCCATGAATAGGTAATCCCATGGCTAACGGGAAAAAGCTGAGTAAAGAGGAAAGGGAGAAACTGGAAAACGACCCGGAATGGCGGGTCTGGTTTCAAGAAGTGGCAAAGCGCCGGAAGGAACTGGCGGAAAAGGCCAAACAGGGCGAAGTGCGTTGCTGCAAATATGAAGTGGATGGGGAGGAAAGAAGCGTTTCCCGCCCGGCCGGCGAGCCGCAACTCCTTAAATCGGTTCTGAAAAATCAGTTGCGGGATTTCAAGTTGGACATTGGTTACGACTTGGAATTGTTGAAGGAAACTTGGCGGAATGTCGTAGGCGAGATGTTGGCGGCCGAGAGCGGGGTCTTCAGCTTCAAGGGCGGGGTTTTGACCATTGAAGTCTATTCCAGCAGCCTGTTTCAGGAAATCCGCGCATTCCATGCGGCGGCGATTCAGAAGGATCTGTTCGACGCCTGGCCCCTGAAAGTGCCGCTAGCCAGTATCCGCTACCGTTTGGGACAAAAAAAAGAAGGGTGAAAGTTGGGCCCAGGTCTCTACGTACACATCCCCTTTTGCCAATCCCGCTGCGGTTACTGCACCTTTGTCAGCCAACCTTACCACTCGGAACAGGCAGACCAATACCTCCAAGCCCTGGCGGAAGAGTGGAAGGAAAAAGGCGACTTCGTTCCTGAAACGCTCTTTATCGGTGGCGGCACCCCTTCCGTTCTCTCACCCCAACAATTGGAACGCCTGCTGTCCTTTCTTCCCCGGCCGGTAGACGAAGCAACCTGCGAACTCAATCCCGATTCCGCCAGCCGGGAAAAACTCCGTCTCCTGAAAGACTGGGGCATAAACCGCCTATCCTTTGGCGTACAAACTTTCTCACCCGCCGGCCTGACCCTCCTCGGCCGCCGCCACGACGCGGCAACGGCCCGCGCGGCCTTGGCCTGGGCGGCGGATCTGGGTTTTTCTGCCTTGAACGTGGATTTACTCTATGGTTGGCCCGGGCAAAGCCAGGAAATATTGGCCCATGATGTCAAGGAAAGCCTGGCCTTGGGAGTGCGGCATTTGTCGGCCTATACCTTAATCATGGAGGCATCGGCCCGTTCCTACGCTTATTATCGGACCTTGCTGGGAGGGGATGCAGTAGACGAGGAAATAGGAGCTGAATTTTGGGAATTTCTGGACGGTTACTTGGAAGGGCAGGGTTTTAGCCATTATGAAACCAGCAATTTTGCCCAACCCGGTTTCCAGTGCCGACATAACGTCAATACCTGGGAAGGCGGGGAGTACGTAGGGATTGGCCTAGGCGCGCATTCGCATCGGCAGGGCGAACGCTGGGGGAACACGGAGGATTGGGAGCGGTATTGCCAGGGACCGGAGACGAGGAAGGCTTTTAGCGAAATCCTTCCAGCCGAGGCAAAGGCGCGGGAGTGCGCGGCGTTTTGGTTGCGGCTATTTCGGGGCGTGGATTTGGCGCGCTTTCGCCAAAGGACCGGCTTCGCTTGGGCGGAGCTGTACCAAAAAGAATTACCGGCGCTTCTGGCTGCCGGTTTATTGGAATACGCCGAGGAGGGAACCCGCATACGGGTGCCGCGGCCAAAGCAAATTATCCTGGATGCGATTTTAATGGAACTGGTTTGAAACAAAAAAACGCGGCGCGTCCGGGGGGTTGGGGGGAAGGACGCGCCGCAGGGGAGAAGTTGGTTCAGTCTACCGCCTTACCAAAGCCTATTCATAATAGTTGGCCCAATTATCATACCACTCGCCTTGGTGCGATAAGAAAACATCACCGGGATGACTTTCTTCAAAATGGTAAAATACGCCATCGCATTCCTGCCATAATAGCCCCCGATATACCACTTGCCGTGACGTCGACATTTTCTGCCCGCATAACAAACCTTCAAAAACCATAGGTTCATATATCAAGCTACATCCTCCACCGAGTCAGACATCGCATCGGATATTGCCGCATCGGTTCCCAATCCATCTACATCCTCAATCATATTGTCGTCCGGAGAGGGTAAATCCTTCGCTGAATCTTCACCGCTTTCCCCGGCTCCCGGTAGGGTGCCGGGGTCGATGGCGATGACGTTGTCCAGGAGGCGCTTCCGCAGCTGTTCTTCGATTTCGCCGGCGAGATCGGGGTTGTCGCGGAGGAATTGCACCACGTTGTCGCGGCCTTGGCCGATTCTGGTTTCGCCGTAGGAGAACCAGCTGCCGGTCTTTTCGATAATCCCTTCGTCGGAACCGATATCCACCACTTCCCCCAGGCGATTGATGCCCTGGTTGAACATGATCTGGAATTCGACCGTCTTGAAAGGCGCGGCCATCTTGTTTTTAACCACCTTGACCTTGGTGTCGTTACCGAGGACTTCGTCGCCTTTCTTGACCGGCAAGCCGCGGCGGATGTCGAGACGGACCGAGGCGTAGAATTTCAGGGCGTTGCCGCCGGTGGTGGTTTCGGGACTGCCGAACATGACCCCGATTTTCATGCGGATTTGGTTGATGAAGATAATGCAGGTGTTGGATTTCTTCACGATGCCGGTGAGTTTGCGGAGCCCCTGGCTCATGAGCCGGGCCTGGAGGCCGACGTGGTTCTGGCCCATGTCGCCTTCGAGTTCGGCTTTGGGAGTGAGGGCGGCGACGGAGTCGATGACGATGATGTCGACGGCGTTGGATTTAACCAGCATTTCGCAGATTTCCAGGGCCTGTTCGCCGCTGTCGGGCTGGCTTACGAGCAGGGTGTCGAGGTTTACCCCGAGTTTTTTGGCATAACCCGGGTCGAGGGCGTGTTCGGCGTCGATGAAGGCGGCGACGCCGTTATTCTTTTGCGCGCTGGCGACGCAATGCAGGGCCAGGGTGGTTTTGCCGGAGGATTCCGGGCCATAAAATTCGACGATGCGGCCTTTGGGGACGCCGCCGATGCCGATAGCCGCGTCGAGGCCAAGGGAACCGGTGGAGATGGCGTCGCATTTTACCACGTTGTCGGTGCCGAGCTTCATGATGGCTTCGGGGCCGAAGCGTTTGCCGATGTCGGCGAGGGCGGTGGCGAGTTCGGCGGCCTTTTTCTCTTCGGGGGTGGCATCGGGGTTGGCGGCGTTTTTACTGGCTTTATCGGCTTTTACGCGGGGGGCCATGGCAAATCTCCTTGAGGTGCGGTAGGAATCCCTGGATCGAAAAAGGGGCGGAATAGGGTCGGATAGGCCAGGGGAAATAAGTAATATGCCCTCGCTGCACCTGGCCGGCCCCAAACGGCAAAGTGTGTGTGTTTTGGCTGAGAGCCCCTGTATGCAAGGCAACGGCTATTACTTATTTCCCCTGGCCTATCAGTTATTTTATAACCCGGTGCAAACCGATGACTTTGCCGCCGATTTGCAGGTCGGAACTTTCATCGACGACGAAGGGCTGATACTTTTCGTTGGCGGGTATGAGCATCAGCCGGCCGTCGTCAAGCCAGCGGAAGCGTTTAACCGTGGCGCCGCCGTCGATTACCGCCACGCCGATTTCGCCGGATTCGACCTGGGGCTGCTGGCGGACGATGGCGTAGTCGCCGTCCCAAAAACCGGCTTCGAGCATGGAATCGCCGCAAATTTTCAGGGCGAAGTGGAGATTGCGTTCATAAATGGCGTCCAGGTCCAGGTAGCCGTCGAGGTTTTCGATGGCGTCGATGGGTTTCCCGGCGGCGACGCGGCCGACGATGGGTATGCCGCGTTCGGGGTTAAGGAAATCGGGGGCGATTTCGATGTTGCGGTTTTTTCCCGGCCGGCGGCTGATATATCCTTTTTTGGTCAGGGCTTCGAGATGGGTGTGCACGGCGTTGGTGGAGGCGAAGCCGAAGGCGGCGGCGATTTCCCTGACGCTGGGTATATTTCCTTCTTCGCGGAGCGAACTGAGGATGAAGTCGAATATTTCTTGTTGTTTTTGCGTCAGTTCGCGCACGGTTTTTTTTCCTGCCGGGTTTTCGTTGGCTTTTTTAGTGGACTTTTCGAAAAAATCGAGCAGACCACCGCTCGATTTCTTCGAAAGTTTAACCTCTTTGAGGACAAGGGTTTTATTTTCGGCAGTTCAAAGGCACAGGCTGAGTTGACCTAATTATACAGCTAATCCTGGCTACCCACACTTTCTGAGGAAATCGAGCGGCGGTTTGCTCGATTTTCTCAAAAAGTCAACTTTTTACTGAACCTACGTTCAACTTTCATAATTGTTTTATACTGAACCGATGTTCATAAGTCAATCATCTTTTTTCTTTTATTTTCTAAATTTTTCCCCGCAACAAGCGCTGGGGGCAGGACGCGGCCCAACCGCAAGCCGTAGGGGAGGGAACAGGAAAAAAAAAGCCGGCGCCGGTAGAAACATCCGCCCCGTTTGCCGGCAAAAGCAAGTTTTCCACCACAACCGGAATGTTTACCTTCGCATCAAGCTGCGCCGATATTTTGCCGATAAAAACAATGGGGAAAATGAATTACCACGCCTAACGCTCGACTCACGCACGTTTTAGGTTCGGGCCAAGTAATTTTTGCGGCCAAAGTTACTCGGACCGAACCGGTAATACGGGGAAATTTCGGGTCATAAGCAGCTGCCGGGCCATTCGCAAAGTACGGGGAACCTCTAAAAAACGCATCATTAGAGGCGCCTTCCATTGATTCAGTCGCATAAAATCCTTGAAATGGAGAAGACGGTATGTCCACAAACGAAGCTCGCGGCGACTTCGGCAAAAATTGGAACGATAAGTTACGTCTCCTTGATGCCATTGACGCCATGCGCGAAAGTGCCGCCAGTTCCGCCGCAACCCCGGCCCCGCCGGAAGAAAACACCCCCGCCGTCATGAAATTGCAGGAAAAACTCCACGTCTACGAACAAACCTGCGCCATGCTGGAGCAAGAAGTGCAAGTTCTCGAGCAGCAAACCATTTCCGCCCTGGCCGAAGCGAACCGTCTCCGCTACGAGCTTAGCCGCAGTACGGCCCGGAAGAATTCCGCCTATGGCGCCGATTTTCTGGATCACGTCGAAAAAGACCGGATTCGCAAGATTATCGACGATTCGGAGAATGAACGCCGGCTGCTCCTCGACGCGTTGGAGAATAGCGAGGCGGAGTTGGCGCGGATGGTGAAAACGCTGGACATGGTGGCGCGAAAGCTGCAAGTGGCGTGAAGGGGCAGGGCTCGGGCGCGACCGCCCCCGGGCTTCCGATCCAAAACGCGTTACCTTGATGGTGTTTCACGCCGATACCGGTATAAAATGTTTGGCGGGCCGTTGTCCCTTGGGATGGCGGCCTATTTTTTTGGCTTATTGCCGGCCTTTTACCCTTATACTGGTAGCGGATTAAAATTGCCGCTTGCTTCGGCTGAAGCATGTTCATAAAATTTATTTTTATTGCTGCACGCTTAGTCGTGGTCATGGCAGACGGTTTTGCCGCGGCTACGCTAACAGCCCGGTAACAAAGTCCATTGCCGCCGCTTTCGGCCTGTAGGTCCTAAATACTTCGGCAAAAAAAAACGCCAATATGCCCATATTTGCTTATTTTTTTGCCCTCGTCTTTCGAACCTACAAGCCGAAAGCGACGACAAGCGACTTTGTTACCGGGCTGCTAGTGCCCCGTAAAGTCTAAATTTACGAGTGCTTTTCCGTTTTCGTGGGGGGGGGGGGGGGGGTTGAGG
>JAVBTZ010000268.1:0-22956 GCA_031555915.1 Planctomycetota bacterium | reverse complement strand
CTGCCTGACCGACGAAACTTTTTCCCTCCTCTGCAATGACCTGAACCTCCCGGCCGGAATCGACCGGAACCGCTTCCGCCTCTATCTTTCCCTGGTCAATTACTCCTACTGGGTGGCCGGGAGCCTCCTGGGGAATGTCGCCGGCGGGCTCCTGACCTTCAATACGAAAGGCATCGAATTCGTCATGACCGCCCTCTTCACGGTGGTGGTGATTGGCCAATGGCGTTCGACCGCGCATCACCTGCCGGCGCTCATAGGCCTGGCCGGAACGGTCCTCTGCCTGGTGGTCCTGGGACCCGACCGCTTCCTCATACCGGCGATGCTGGTGATTGCGGCGGCGCTGTTACTGGGGAAAAATCATCTGGAGCGGGATCTGGCGGTGGCGGACAGCATCCGGAAAATGAGCGGCAGAATCAGCGGGAGAATAAGTGGTAAAATCAGCGGCCGGACGCGCCGGGACGCGCCGGATAAACCCGGCGGCGAGGGGGATCAGGCATGACCACGCATTTGCATGACGCAGAAACGTTCTGGACCGTTCTGGCTTTGGCGGCGGGCATTTGGCTGTGCCGTTTTCTCCCCTTCCTCCTTTTCGCCGGCTGGCGGGAGCTGCCCCCGACGGTCGAATACCTGGGCCGGGTGCTTCCCCACGCCGCCATGGCCATGCTCCTCGTCTATTGCCTGAAGGGGACGTCCATTTTCGAGGGCACCCACGGGGTGCCGGAAGCGTTGGGGGTCCTGGCGACGGCCGGCTTGCATTGGCGGTTTGGCAATGTACTCTTGAGTATCGGCGGCGGGACGGTCTTATACATGATTCTGGTGCAGCGGGTGTTTGGGTAGGAAATATGCTGGTCTGCCGATCAGGGTATTATGGATAAGGAGGTTTGGTATGAACGGGAAACAAAAATCAAGCGGTAAAACGAAAGAATCCCAAGTAAAGATGGTCGTCAGGCCGCCGGAACCGTATGAAGGTTCCGATGACGAGTTTTGCGATCAATTAGAGGCTTGGAGCGCGGCTCTGCGCGCGGGTGATGATGTGAAGACGATTGAAATCGGTTTTACAATTCGTCTGCTTCCCCAAACTGCTTTGCTGATGAAAAAAGTCGCCGGCAGGGACTTTGTGGCTCGGTATAAGGATTTGTCCTTGGCCAATGCGGAATTGGGGGAGGGTTGGCTTGATGCTCCCGACGCTGAATGACCATCTTGCCTTGATTAAATTGTATCAGGCGGAAGTCAACACGGGAAATGCCTATGAAAGATTGAACCGAAGCCGCATTCAGACGATGTATAATCGTGCCTCGGAAGATGAGGCCCTGGTTATTGGTGAAATATCCCAATCGGGTGATCTTGCCTTGATGTTGGCCGCGGAGCGGCAATTGCAAACTTACGACCTCGGCGTTTACGCCAAAACCGAGCGCGAAAAAAACAACGTCGAGGAAGGTTTGCAGGAATTCGAACGGGTGTTGGGGAATTATGAGGAACTGATCCGGCGACCCGCAGCTTATCGCCGCCAGGCGAAACATTACTCCAGCCGCGATATGGACAAAGCCCTGGACGTTCCCATGGACGGCATGCGGCGGGTCTTGAACAGTCAAGCCGCGCGCCTGAAAAACAGGATGTCGTTGACCCTGTCCGACGAGGAAAAAATCCTCTTGGTCGCGCGGTTGAAGCTTGTCGCCGCTTTGCGTAACGAATACGCGCTTCTGCAGCGACAAGTGGTGCATAATGACAATGAAAAACCGACCAATGCAACCGAAGCTTAACAGCCAGATAATTTTCCGGAGACAACTTTAGAATGGCCGAACTTCTCGCCCCCGCCGGCCAGCCCGGTTCCGCCTATGCCGCCTTTCACTACGGCGCCGACGCCGTTTACCTGGGGCTTAGCCAATTCTCCGCCCGCGCCAGCGCCGTGAATTTCACCCCCGAAGAGCTCGCGACCCTGGTCGGGCACGCCCGGTCATTGACCCCGCGCCGTAAAATTTACCTCACCCTGAACACCCTGGTCAAGGACGGCGAACTCGCCGACGCCATGCGGACTCTTGGCTTGGCGGTTGAGGCGGGAGTCGACGCGGTAATCGTGCAGGACCTCGGCATCGCCGCCCTGGTCCGAAAAAATTTTCGTGCCTTGGCCAATTTTCATCTCCACGCTTCGACCCAGCTGGCGGTCCATTCCCCGGAAGGCGTGCGGCAAGCCGCCGGATTGGGCTTCGACCGGGTCACCCTCGCCCGCGAACTGACTTTTCGGGAGATAGTCCGCATAGTTGAAACAGCGCAGAAATGCGGGGTCGAAAGCGAGACCTTCATCCACGGCACCCTTTGTTATTCCTACAGCGGACTCTGCCTCTTTTCCGGCCTGATCCACGGGCAAAGCGGCAACCGGGGCCGTTGCGTCTATTCCTGCCGGGAAGCGGCGGAGTTGGTCGATGACCAGGGGCAGATTAAGGGTAACGCCAACCTGCATCCGTTTTCCCTCAAGGATCTCGCGCTCAAGGAAAAGGCTCTGGATTTGGCCTCCGCCGGAGTGGACAGCCTGAAAATCGAAGGCCGGAAAAAAAGCCCGCTGTATGTGGCGGCTACGGTCGACTATTACCGCCGGCTGCTGGACGGAAGGCTTGGCGCCGGGGAAAAAATCCGGGCCGAGAACCGGCTGAAGACCATATTCGCCCGGCCCTGGACCGATTTGTTTTTCGGGGGCGGCTTCAATCCCGGCGCGGTGGATACCGAAGTCGTTGGCCACCGGGGGGCACCGCTTGGCAGCATCCTGCGGCTGGTGGATACCCCGGCTGGCCCGGGCATCGTTTTTCAGGCCGGCCTGGATCTTGAACGCCACGACGGACTGCAGATAGACCTCCCCGGGCAAGAGCGGCCTTACGGGTTCGGGGTGGATCGGCTGTTCCGCCCGGTTTTGCGTACCGCCCCGGCCTTTGGCCGAAAAGGCCGGGATCGGGCGGGGGAATCCTCCGCCGGGTCGGCGTCAGGCCGTTGGGAGGCGGTTTATGAAATTAAAGCCGGGGAAGAGGCTGCCGTAACCCTGCCGGCCGACGCCCCCCGCCTGCAGCCGGGTATGGCTTTATACCTATCCTCTTCGCAGGAGGTGAAACGATCTTTCCCTTACCCGACTCCGAAAGCCGCTACGCCGGGACGGGAGGTTTGCTTGCGGGTAAAAATCCGGGTCGCCGCCCTTACCGGCAAGGAAACGGGCGGAAGAGGGGGAGAAAATCAGGCTGGCGAAACCGTTTCCGCCGCCGTTGTTTGCGAAGCCGAATGCAGCTCCCTGGATTATATGGGTAATTCCGCGCCTGAGGGTTTGGCAGGGAAGGGCAGGGCCGAGGATGGCGAAACCGGGTCGATTCCGCCCTGGCGGAGGGAATTGCTTTGCGACGCTTTCTCCGCCCGGGACGCGGCAGGCGCGGCGGCGGCGGCCAGGGGCGCTTTCGAGCGTTTGGGGGAAAGCAGATTTGTCTTGCAGGATTGGCGGTTCGATAACCCGGACAATCTGTTTGTCAAGCCCGGGGTGTGGAATGGGCTCCGCCGGGAGATGACCGAAGCGTTGGAGGCAGGTTACCGTAAAATCAGGGGGGAGTTTTTAACTGCGTTGGCCGCCAGCGTGGAAATGGATGCGGCGGCGGGGAATCCCGGGTCAGGAACGGATTTTTCCTGGAGCATTGCCGTGGACGGTGGGGCGCAACTCGACGCATTTACGGCTGGCGATTTGGCCGAAATGGAAGAGATTGTGGTCAGCACCGGCATGGAAGCGGATTTTCTGGCCGAGGTCGGTCAACTTTCTGGGCGTTTGGGCGTGAACGGGGATAGGATTCGTTTAGCCATGCCGGTGATAATCCGCGGCCGGACGGCGGAAAAATTACCCGGGCTGATTCGGCAGCTTTGTCGGCAGGGTTTTAGGCGCTGGCTGGTCCCGGGACTGAACGGCTGGGGCATGTTGACGGAATCGGGAGCCATGCCGACGGACGGCGAACCTGCCCTGGACCTGGCGGCGGACTGGCCGCTTTACGTGACCAATAGTTGGAGCGCCCGGGCCTTGCTTGCCTCCGGCTTCAGTTCTTTTTCCCTTTCGCTTGAAGACGAGGCGGAGAATATGCGGGAGTTGGCGGGCCGGTTTCCCGAACGCGCGGTCGCGACCATTTACGCCCGGCCGCCCCTGTTTATTTCCGCCGCCTGTGTGCATGGACATTTGGGACGGTGTTCCGGGCATGCGGCGGAAAGGGCGGGAGCTACGGAAAGCGATAAACGTTGTCGGAGTAAAAATCTTGTCATGCAGATGGAACGCGGTGGGTTGATGCAGGTTATTCCGGTTGGTTGCGGCAGTGTGGTTTACGGGGCAGTTCCCTTTGCGTTGACCGACAAACTGGCGGAACTTTGGGAGCTGGGGGTGCGGAGGGTGAGGGTGGATTTACGGGGCACGGGAAAAAATTCCGCTGCGTGCCTGGATGTATGGCGGCGGTCCCGTGCGGGTGCGGCGCTGGGCCCTGCCGGAAATTTTAACCGGGGTTGGCGTTGAATATCGGGCAGCCCAAAAAATTGCTCACCGGTATCGGCTTGAAATGGTGATTTTGTATTTTGGGGACATGTACGAAATTACTCGTCGGTTTGAGTAATTTCGTAACGTGTCCCCGAATTAGCAAGCGAGCCTACATCTTGCTCTAAGCGATGTAACCATGAGCTTTAATGCCGACAATCCTCCGACAATGAATTTCACGGAGAGGTTTTTCTTCCCATAAAGCAGGAATTTCATATAATGGGGACGTGGAGGAGCAAACCGATCCGGGAAGTTGACTGTCAGCCAAAGACTTGGCTCGGTATCACCACGGCGCCGCCCAGGCGGTGTTGGTTATTTTATTCGCCGGTAAATGAAGAGAATTTACCGCTAACAGCCGGACGCACTACCTAGTCTCTGCGCCATTTTGGAGCATTGAAAATGCCGGATACCACAGCCCCAGACATGAGCGGCATCGATCCAGCACTGTTGCAGGACTTCATCTCCGAAAGTCAGGAAATCCTCGACGGTCTTGATCCATTGTTTGTCGCTCTCGAATCCAACCCCGACGACATGTCGATTGTCGACGGCATCTTCCGGCCCGTACATTCGGTCAAGGGCAATTCCGGTTTTTTCGGCCTTACCAACATTAAAAAATTTGCCCATATCATGGAAAACATATTGGGGGAAATTCGCGCCCGGAAACGCACCGCCACTCCGCCCCTCATCGACCTGTTGCTTAAAGGCGTCGACTTCCTGCGCGGCATGATGAACCGTCTCGCCCAAGGCGACTATTCCGGGCAATTCACCCCCGAGGAACAACACCACCTCGATCTCCTGAACCAGGCCGGGGCCGAATCCGGCGGCACCACCGACGCCCCGGACTCGCCGGAAGCGGCGGCCAAAAAACTCATGGAAGCGTTCAAGGCGATCAAGGAAAGTGGCGCCAACGGCGAATCGGCCACCCATTTGGAAGACGCCATCAAGCACATGATCCGCTTGTCCGTGCCGGACTTTTTCAATAAGGAGGAAGGCGGCAAGAGGGTATCCGTAGGCTATATGCTCGGGGGCGAGGAAGTCACGGGGTGTGTAAATACCATCGAGAATTTTATTAAAAATCTGGAGAAAAATGAAAAGGAGGAAGCTCTCTGCGAAGCTTTCCTCACCGCTCTCCAGACCATTGAGGACATCGGCGCCAAAAATAAGCCCGGCACGGTCGAGCTGGTGGAGCAGGTCAAGGATGATTTCATCACCATCCACGAATCCGGTATCGGCTTCGACGAATTGATGACCAGCCTCATCCAGGAGCGTTTCGACGGGATTTTGAAGTTGATCGACAGGGTGGAAATCAGCGAAGGCGACGATTTTTTCCTCAAGGGCGAGAATGTCACCGACGTGGTCAAGGCGATGCAGGACTTCATCGCCAAGATTCAAGCCCTGGAAAAGGAATCCGGCCCCTCGGACGCCTTTGTATCCAATATCATCATGTTGCGGGATATGGGCGGGGAGGAAAAACCCGAACTGGGCCAGGCCCTGGACTTGATTCGCGACGAATATTGCACCATTCACGAATCGGGTATCGGCTTCGACGATCTGATGCAGAGTCTGATTTCCGAACGCATGACGACGATAATGTCGCATTTGGACCGGGGTTCCACGGTTCAATACCGTTATAAATTCGGCGACACCGACGTGACCGATATCGTCAAGACGATCGAGGCGGTGATTGCCGATCCGACCCGGCTTTCCGACGACAAGGTGCGGGGCGCCTTTACTATCGGCCTGCAGAATTTAGGGGAGGCGGCGGAGAAAAACGGCAAGGGCGAAGTGGGCGATCAAGCGGCGGCGTTGATGGCCGATGTCGAAAGCATCATCAATTCGCAGGTCGGCTTCGATCCCAACATCGAGAAAATGATCTCCGAACGGCTGGGCAAGCTTTGCGAACATGTCGAAAAGGAAGAGGTTGAGCCTGCCGAGCCGGTGGCGAGTTCCGGCGGGAGCGGTAGCGGGAGCAGTCACCCCTCGCCGGCCGACAGCGTGGTTATGGCCCCGCCGGCTTCGGGCGAGCATGGCTCGGGCGGCGGCAAGCAGCAGCAGGGCGGGCAGGCGGAACATTCCGGCAAGACCCTCCGCGTGGCCGAGGAAAAAGTCGACAACTTCATGAATTTTGTCGGCGAACTAATCATCACCGGCGAGGTGTTTGCCTATATTCAGAAAAAATTGGAACAGTATCCCGAGGTGCGCCAGGTGGCGCAGGAGTTCAAAAACGCCAACCTTTCCTTCGGGGAATTGTCCACCAATTTGCAGAAAAGTTTGATGGAAGTGCGGCGGGTGCCCTTGAAATCGGTGTTGCAAAAATTGCACCGTATCATTCGCGACACTTCGGCGGCGCTGGGCAAGAAAATCGATGTCGACATTGTCGGCGAAGATGTGCAGATCGACAAATCGCTGTTGGAGGGTTTGGAAAGTCCGTTGGTGCACATGGTGCGTAATTCGGTGGACCACGGGGTGGAATTGCCGGAGGATCGGGTGGCGGCAGGGAAGTCCGAGACCGGCCGCGTGCAGATTAACGCTTCGGCGACGGAAGAGCAGTTCACCCTTTCGATTATCGACGACGGCAAGGGTTTGGACGTCGGGGCCATCAAAAACAAGGCGGTGACGCGCGGTTTGATTTCCGAGGAACAGGCCCGGATAATGCCGGACAAGGAAGCGTTCCGTTTGATTTTCAATGCCGGGTTGTCGACGGCCAAGGTGGTGACGGACGTGTCGGGGCGCGGGGTGGGGATGGATGTGGTGTTGTCGAACATCACCAAAATGAACGGCAACATCAATGTCGACTCGGTTCTCGGCAAGGGTTCGACCTTTACCATCCTGTTGCCGATGACGGTGACGCTGACGGTTATCGACGGTTTGGTGGCGCGGATTGGGAATCAGTTCTACATAATTCCCCTATCGGACGTGCGGGAGTCGGTGAAGCCGAACGCGGATCAGGTGCATATGATTAAGGGTTCGCAGGAGGTCCTCAACGTGCGGGGCGAGTTGCATCCGATTGTCCGTTTGAATAGGATTTTAGGGATTTACAGTCCCGAGGTTATAGAAAAAGTGACGCAGGCGACGGCGGTTTTGGTGCAGGGGAAGCGGGGCAAGTCGGCGGCATTTTTGGTGGATGAGTTGATTGGCCAGCAATCGGTGGTGGTGAAGGAATTGGGGAAGGAATTCGAACATATTCGTTGTTTGCAGGGCGGATCGATTCTGGGTGACGGGCGGGTGGGGTTGGTGCTGAGTGTGCAGGGCATTTTGGAAGATATTGGCATGGCGCAGCCGGAACAGTGAGGCGGGGCCATATTTACCTGGTTGTTTCCCGGGCAGGTTTAGTATATACTAAACCTGTTTTGTTTTGTCCCGGGTTTCATCGCCTGCGAATTGGGGTTTTAATCCTGTCGTGGAGGTGTGCGGTTTTTTCTATGAGGAAGCGTAAGTTATGAAAAACATTCTTTCCATCCAGTCGCATGTGGTTTTTGGTCATGCGGGCAATTCGGCGGCGGTGTTTCCCATGCGTCGGCTTGGGGTTGAGGTGTGGCCTTTGCATTCGGTGCAGTTTTCCAATCATACCCAGTATGCCGAGGGGTGGAAGGGGATGGTGTTGCCGCCGGAGCATTTGGTGGGGGTGGTGGAGGGGATTGGGGCGATTGGCAAATTGAGGCTGTGCGACGCGGTTTTGACGGGCTATATTGGTTCGGCGGCGCAGGGCGAGGCGATTTTGGACATTGTGCGGATGGTGAAGGAGGCGAACCCCCGGGCCTGGTTTTTTTGCGATCCGGTGATGGGGCATCCGGCCAAGGGCTGCAAGGTGGCGCCCGGGGTCGCGGAGTTTCACCGGGATTTTTCGGTCAAAACGGCGGACATGATGTCGCCGAACGTGTTGGAGTTGGGGAAATTGGTGGGGCGGGAGTTGGACAATGTGGCGGATTGCGTACAGGCGGCGCGGGAGATTTGCAGCCAGGGTCCGCGGTTGATTTTGGTCAAGCATTTGAGTTATGCGGCGCGGGGGCGGGATACTTACGAGATGCTCTTGGTGACTAAGGACCATGCTTGGCATGTGGAGCGGCCGCTCATCGAGTTCGAGCTGCAGCCGGTGGGGGTGGGGGATTTGATCAGCGGGATATTTTTGTGCAGGTTGTTGTTGGGGGACGGCTATCGGGAGGCGTTGGAGTTTACCAATGCGTCCGTATACGAGGTGATGTTGGCGACCAAGGGGGCGGGGGAGTTCGAACTGCAGCTGGTGCCGGCGCAGGACAAGTTGGCGAAGCCGGAGCGGATTTTCCGGGCGGAGGAATGCTGACGGGGGTAATTTGGGGATCCTTACATAATCAAGTGAGGTTCCCCAAATGCTTACGCTCATCCCGCTATACAACCCCCGATCCACACGCGGAGCCAAACCCCCATGTCTGAACCAAGCCAACCCCTCTACGCCGGCATCGTTGTCGAAGCGCCCCTCACCACCATCTACCACTACCTGGTTCCCCATGACCTCGCCAACTCCATCCAGCCCGGCGACCGCGCCCATATCACCTTCGCCAACCGAAAAACCCGCGGCGTCGTCGTCGCCCTCACCCGCATCCCCCCCATCGAAGCAAAACTCATCCGGCCCCTCGATAAAATTTCCCCGCCGGAAGAGCGCATCCCCCAGGACCTCCTGAACCTCACCCAATGGACCGCGCAATACTACCACTCCAGTTGGGGAAACGCCCTCGCCGCCGCCATACCCGCCGCCGTCAAAACCGGCCGGAAACAGCGCCGCGAAAATAAAATCGAACTCGCCGTCAAGCCGGAATACGCCAGCCTCGAAGCCGACAAAATCGCCCGGAAAGCCCCGCGCCAAGCCCAGGCCCTCCACGCCATCGTCCGCTGGCTGGTTGAAAACCCGGGCCAGGAACTGAAACCCGGGGTGGAAATTCTCAATACCGTCGCCCCCACCGCCATGCAAAAACTCCTCCTGGAACGCGGCCTCATCCGCAGGGTCGAATGCATCCCCGACGCTCCCGAATACTTTCCGGAAAAAGTCAAGGAAATCACCCTCACCCCCGAGCAAAACGCCGCCGTCGGGGAAATTTCCGCCGGGCTCGATTCCGCCGCCTTTCAGTCCTACCTGCTGCACGGCGTCACCGGCAGCGGCAAAACCGAAGTCTATATCCAACTCATCGCCAAAACCCTGGCCGCCGGCAAGGGCGCCCTCGTCCTTGTACCCGAAATCAGCCTCACCCCGCAAACCCTCTCCCGCTTCTCCCGGCGCTTCGGCGACATCGCCGTACTCCATTCGCACCTCTCCGACGGCGAACGGGCCGAACACTGGCGACGCCTTTGCTCGGGCGAAGTGCGCCTCTGCGTCGGCGCCCGTTCCGCCGTTTTCGCGCCGGTTCGCGACCTCGGCCTCATCGTCGTCGACGAGGAGCACGAACGCACCTACAAACAGGACAACGACCCCCGTTATCACGCCCGCGACGTCGCCCTCATGCGGGGCCACCAGTCCGGCGCGGCGGTGGTCCTGGGATCGGCCACGCCCAGCCTGGAAAGCCTCCATAACGCCCAAATCGGCAAACACCGCCTCATCGCCATGCCCTCGCGGCCGGGCGGCGCCAAGCAGCCGAAAGTCGAAACGGTCGACCTCCGCTCCGAATGGACCGAAGTCAAGAAGCCGACCCTGTTTTCGCGCCGGCTCGAATTCATGCTGGGGGAATGCCTCCGCCGGCGGGAGCAGGCCATACTTTTCCTGAACCGGCGCGGCTTCCACACTTCTGTCCGCTGCGGCGTCTGCGGCGAGGCGGTCGAATGCGCCAACTGCGACGTGGCCATGACCCACCACCGCGGGGCGGGACTCCTCCGCTGCGGCTGTTGCGGGCATGAAACGGGCGTGCCGGAAAGATGCCCGACCTGCGGGGCGAATGTGCTCCGCTTCGTGGGGACCGGCACGGAACGGGTCGAGGACGTCCTGGCGCGGCTGTTCCCGAGAGCGCGGCTCCTCCGCATGGATTCGGACAGCATGTCGGAACGGGACGCCCACCGTTTGGCCTTGTCCGCCTTTGCCCGGGGAGAGTATGATATTCTCCTGGGGACGCAGATGGTGGCGAAGGGTTTGGATTTCCCCAATGTAACGCTCGTTGGAGTCCTGATGGCGGACGGGGCTTTGGGCATGTCGGACTTCCGGGCGGCGGAGCGGACTTTCCAATTGGTGACGCAGGTGATTGGCCGGGCGGGGCGGGCGGACAAGGACGGGGTGGCGATTGTCCAGGCGTTTCAGCCGGAGCATCCTGCCGTGGCTTGCGCGGTGGGACAGGATTTCGGGGGCTTTACGACCGGCGAATTGGCCGACCGCGAGAAGGCGGGGTATCCGCCGTTCCGGCGTCTTACCCGCTTGATTTTTTCCGGCGAAAAGGGCGAGGCGGTGGAGGCGGCGGCCAAGGAAACGGGGGAGGCGGTGCGGACGACAATTCCGCCGGGGGCTCGCATTCTGGGGCCGGCGCCGTGCGAGGTCGAACGTCTCAACGGGGTTTTCCGCTGGCATATGTTGTTGTTTGCCGGGGACAGCCGGGCCATGGGGGATTGGCTGCGGGGGGCGGGAGTCAGGGCCGGGGTCGCCGGCGGGGTGCGGCGGATAATCGATGCGGATCCGTTCGCGATGATGTAGGGGACGTTGGCAGCGAAATCGGGAAAACCGCATTAACACAGAGGGCACAGATGTCACCGAGGACACAGAGAACCGCAAAGCGACATTTATGTAACCGTTCATGTATTCGCTTACAGTTCGATAACAGCACCCCATATTCATGAGAATCACCTTACGCTTGTCATTCCGAACGGTAGTGAGGAATCCAGCGGTTTCAAGCCGCGGGGGGACGCACTTTTGCATTTGGCTCGTGGGCATTTCCCCACACATTCTGAATTCATCCCACTTGCGATATGGTAAACGAGCCAAATGGGGACGGTGCATACTCAGCTACTGCGACCGCTGGATTCCTCACTATCGTTCGGAATGACAGTCGTACTGTGGTGCAATGGATGGAATGTTCACCTTTCCGCTCTGAAACCGAAGACGTGAAAGGTTACGGCTTCTTTATCTTCGTGCATTTGGCTTTAGCCTTGGGAAAAGTTGACTGGTAGGGACAAACCCTTGCAACTGCGGCGCCAATGGCTGCCCCCGTTCTTCCTGGAAAGAAGAACGGAAGCTCCGGCGAGCTCTTACCGAGGCCCGTGAGGCGTAATGGTGGAGATATCCGGTCATTATATCCCCAGGCGTGTCTAGAGTCCGGCCTTGACTGACTACCCGCCTTTCTCCCCGACCAGGTTAAACCGCACCCACACGCCTTGCCAAGAAACCTCACGGCCCCCGTGCAACCGGGACTTCCGTTCGGGTAACGCAACCGCACTTGCTCGCGCGAGAGCAATACTTCTAATTGTGGGTTATAGATCCGTTCACGCGGCGAAAGTTATTTTTTGCACCTGTTTGCAAAAATCGTTTTGCCTGAATTTCCGGAGTTTTTGCTTTTACAAAATCGCCATTCGGCGGTTTGAATGGTGATTTTGCAAAACTCCCGTTTTATGCAGAAATAGAGCCGATAACGAAACTTTGACGCCGGAGGAATTCCTTGTCCGAATCGGAAACAGATCCGCTCGACGCCTTTTATCTCGCGCTCGACCAAGCCCTGGCCGAACGCCACGCCGACTGTTCCGGCTGCGGGAAATGCTGCCACTTCGAAAAAGCCGGACACATCCTCTACGCCAGCAGCCTCGAACGCCGCCGACTCGCCCGCGCCATCCCGGTCGAACCTCCCGACGCCAGCCCCGAACAAATCGCCGCGGGTGAACGCTGCCCCTTCCAGAAAGACAACCGCTGCATGGCGCAGAACGTCCGCACCCTGGGCTGCCGACTGCATTTTTGCCAGGAAGAAGGCAACGCCGCCGCGGAGGAATTCGCCGAGGTCTGGCACAGAAAATTGAAACAGCTGCACGAGGAGGTCGGAATGGCATGGGATTACCGGCCGGCCTTGCCGTTGCCCGCCGCAAACGAGATAAAAAATACTTTTCGGCCGGAAAAAGTTGTGCCTTGACTCGGGGGGAGAATCTGTTATGATTCTCTCGAGGGGGTGGTGGAGACAATATCCTTTATTTGCTACGCGCCGTTCGTATAGATTCCCTTGACAATTTTACATGGTTCTCCTACCGAAATGTAGTGGCCGCCCAAATGCGCGGACCTCTTCAATTCCTGGGTTTACTATTTCCCTTTTTTCTGCAAACCATTTCCGGCCAACCGACATTTCCTCCTTTGGGACTTTCCTGCCTGATCATGAACCCTACTCTCTACCTCATAGATGGCCACGCGCAGATTTACCGCGCCTATTATGCCATGGAAAGCCTGAAAAACACCCAGGGCATCCCCACCGGAGCCGCCTTCGGTTTCGCGCGGCTGCTTGACGACCTGCTGGAAAAACACCAACCCAACGCCCTCATCGCCGTCTTCGACGCCCCAGGAAAAACCTTCCGGCATGACCAATACCCCGATTATAAAGCCAACCGCAAACCGCCGCCGCCGGAACTCGTCGAGCAAATCCCCGTCGTCCAAGAAATCGTCCGCGCCCATAACATCCCCGTTTACCAAAAATCCGGCTACGAAGCCGACGACATTCTCGGCACCCTCGTCCGGCTCGCCGGCCTGGCCGGCTGGGATACCGTCCTGGTAACCGGCGACAAGGACTGCGGACAACTCCTCCGCGCCGGCGTGCGGATTTACGATTCGGGCAAAGGCCTCTTCCTGGACGCCACCGCCTTCACCGAAAAAAAGGGCCTGCCGCCGGAAAAACTCACCGACCTCATGGGGCTGTGGGGCGACAGTTCCGACAATATCCCGGGCGTCCCCGGCATCGGCGAAAAAATCGGCGCCCAGCTGATCCAGGAATACGGCAGCCTGGAAAATCTGCTCGAACACGCCGGCGACATCAAGGGAAAACGCGGCGCCGTCCTCAAAGCCAACCGGGACCAGGCGCTACTCTCCAAGCAACTCGCCACCATCGATCAACAAGTGCCGATTGAACTGGACCTGGACGCGGCCAAGATTCACAAACCCAATGTGAAGGAACTCCGCCGCCTGTACCGCGAATGCGGTTTCAAATCGCTCCTCAATAAATTGTCGGCCTTGTACCCGGGGGAATCGGAAACGGCCGACCTGGAACACTCGGAACTGGCCAAAAACAGCGGTGAAACCGGCGCGGCGCCGGGACCGAACGAAAACGCCGCCAACCTCCCGACCGACTACCGCCTGATCGGCAATGAAGACGACTTCGCGGCTTTCCTCAAGGATTTGACAGAGCAAAACTGTTTCACCTTCGACACCGAAACGACCGGGCTCGACCCCCTGCAGGCGGATTTGGTCGGGCTGGGTTTTTGCTGGGAAAGCGGCAAGGCGTTTTATCTGCCTTTCCGCGGGCCGGCCGGAGTCCCGGTCCTGCCAGGGCGCTGTCTGGAACAACTTAAACCGCTGTTCGAAAACGCCCGCATTATGAAGACCGGGCATAATCTCCGCTATGACGCCCTGGTCCTGCGCCATGCCGGAATCAAACTCGCCGGCGCCTTTTTCGACAGTCTCATAGCCTCCAGCCTGATTGAGGGGCATCTGGTCGAACATGGCCTTAAAACCCTGTCCCGCCGGCATTTCAACATCGAAATGACCCCCATTCAGGACCTCATCGGCTCGGGACGAAACCAAACCACCATCGACCGCCTCCCGCCCGCCGACGTCGCCCGCTATTGCGGCGCCGACGCCGACATCACCCACCGCCTGTATCGGGAGTTCGACCCGCTGCTGGACCGGCGGGGAGCGCGGAAGCTTTTCACCGAAGTGGAAATGCCCCTGTCCCAGGTCCTCACGGAAATGCAGGCGACGGGGATTCGTTTGGACCGCGGGCTCCTGGCCGAAGAAAGCCAGGAAACGGGGGAACTCCTGGAAAACCTGACCACGGAAATCCACGCCCTGGCCGGCCACCCCTTCAACATCGCCAGTCCAAAACAACTTTCGGAAGTGCTCTTCGGGGAAATGGGGCTGCCGTCCCTCAAGAAAACCCAGACCGGCAATTCCACCGACGAAAGCGTCCTCCAAGAACTGGCGAATTTGCACCAGTCGGAAATTTGCGCCCGCATCCTCGAATACCGCATGTATGCCAAATTGAAAAACACTTATCTGGACGCCCTGCCGGAAATGGTCAATCCCGAAACCGGGCGCCTCCATACCACTTATTCGCAGGTACGGACCGCCACGGGACGTTTGGCTTCCTCCAACCCCAACTTGCAGAATATTCCGGTGCGTTCGGAACGCGGGCGGGCGATCCGCGCGGCTTTCATACCCGAAGAAGGCTGGAAAATGCTGGCGGCCGATTATTCGCAGGTCGAACTGCGGGTCTTGGCCGCTTTCTCCGGCGACCCGGTCCTGAAACAAGCCTTCCTGGACGACCTGGACATTCACCGGGTGGTGGCGGCGGAAGTGGGCGGAATCAAACCCGAGGAAGTGACCAAAAGCCAGCGTTCGGCCGCCAAAGCGGTGAATTTCGGCATAATCTACGGGCAAAGCGCCCACGGCCTGGCGGCGACGACCGGTATGGCCCGGGCGGTGGCGCAACGGTTCATCGACGATTATTTCCGGCGTTTTCCGCGGATCCGCGAATGGATGGCCGCCAAGCTGGAGGAAGCCAGGAAAAACGGTCACGTCGAGACGGTTCTCGGCTTCCGCCGGGAAATCCCCGATATCAAGGCGACCAACCACCAACGCCGCTCCCGGGCCGAACGCGAAGCCATCAACACCATTATCCAAGGGAGCGCCGCCGACCTCATCAAAACCGCGATGGTGCATCTGGCCAAGGTTCTCCAAAAGCACGGCCTGAAGGCGCGGCTCCTCCTGCAGATTCACGACGAACTGCTGCTGGAAGCGCCGGAGAAGGAAATCGCCATCCTCAAGGATTATGTGCGGGACGCCATGGAAAAAGCGATACCGATGGACGTTCCCCTGAAGGTCGATATCGGCGTCGGCGACAATTGGCTGGAGACGAAATGAACGCGACCGGCGAAAAGGGCGGGACGGCAATGCCGGTGTTCGGAGTGACCGGCTTGCCTTGTTCGGGAAAATCCTTCGCGGCGGAACTGTTGGCTGCGGGAGCGGTGGACGGCCGGGCCGGGGTTCTCGTCAAAGCGGACGACCTCGGGCATGAAGTTTTGTTGCGGCCGGAGGTGGTGGAGCAGTTGCGCGAGCGTTTTGGGGGAGAAGCGTTTCGGGCGAACGATCCGGCGGCGATACGGCGGGCGATTGCCCAGCGGGTCTTTGCCGACCGAGAGGAATTGCTCTGGCTGGAGGGGCTGGTGCATCCTCTGGTGGTGGCGGAGACCGAACGCATTATCGCCGGGAACATAACCGAACGGCCGGTGGTGGTGGAGGCGGCTTTGCTATTTGAAGCGGGGATGGACAAAAAATGCAGCGTGGTTTTCCTGATCGACGCCTCCTTGGCTACGCGGCGGGAGAGGGCGGCAAAGCGGGGTTGGGACGCGGCGGAATTGGAGCGGAGGGAGTGCCGGCAGCGGCCGTTGTTTGCGGCGGCCGTGGCGGATGCGAGTAGGGGGAAGAAGATTAGGCGGGTGGGGAATGACGCGGATGCCGAGGCGCTCCTTGCGGCGTTGCGACAGGCCGGTAATGGCCTTTTCCTATGCAAAAACCCTTGAAATTCACACGATAACGAACAGACAAATATTACTTTATTGACGACTTAAGGTATTGCCCCAAGCAATAGAGAGACCCACAGAAAAAGGAAACATCCATGAGCAGCGACGAAACACCCAAGAAACCGGGCCGCCGTCCCGGCCGCCCCCGCAAAGTCCAGCCCCCGCCCGAAGACGCCGCCCTAACCGCCGAACCGATCGCCGCCGCTCCGGAAAACGGCGCCAAAGCGAACGGCAAAAGCGAAATTAGCAAAAACGCGGCGGTTAAAATCGAGGCCGGTACGGCTGAGGATTCGCCCCTTGCTGTAATCCCGCCGTCGCCCGCTCCCGCCGCCATTGCCGAACCGGAACCCCCGGCAAAGGAACAACGGCCGTCTCCGCTTGTGGAAACGCCGGCGCCTCCGGTTACGGCAACGCCGCCTCCGCCCCAAAGCGTTCCGGCCGCCCTGGCGCCGACGCCGCTCCCTGCGGCTCCCGCCCCGGTTCCGCCGCCTCCCGCCGCATCGGCTCCCGCCGAGCCGGTCCGTATGCCGGCAAGCGAACCCCCTCCGGCCCCGATGCCGCGCAGCCCCGCCTTCGAACCGGCGCGCCAGCCGAATTATCCCGGCCCGGCAAGCGGCCAGGCTCCGGTCAATCACAACCGGGAGAAAATCGTTCGTATCTCCGCTCCGACTTACGCCGCTCCCGCTCCGGCTCCGGCCCCCGCCAACGCTCCGGTCGCCGGCGAGCCTAATGTTGAAGCGAAACCGGGGGAAATGGTGCGTAAACCCGGGCGGAAAATTATTCCCCGCGCCTACAACATCGATGCCGCCGACGAGGATCGCCAGCCGGTAACCAACGATCTGTTTTCGCGGCCACCCCTTCGCGAAGCGCCGTATTCAACGCAACCGCCGGCTCCGGCGCCAATGTCGCCCCCGATCCCGGCGCCCATGCCGTCCCAGGCCGAAGCGCCGCTTTCCCCGACGCAACCGGCGGCCTTTACCGCGGAAAACTCCGCGGCTTTGACCGGCAGCGTTTCCCTTTCGGCCGAAGCCTCGAACCTGCCGCCCATCCGCAAGGAACCGGAGGCTTTCGTCCCCGCCCCCAAGGACGACGGCGGCCTGATGACCGAAGCCGAAGCCGAACGCGCCCATGAAATGTTCGAGGCCGGCCTGTCGGCGGATCAGCGGGAACAGCGCGGCACCAAGCGGGAGCAGATTTACGAACAGATTAAACGCGGCGAACTGCACATCACCGCCCTCAAGGACATGACGGTTACGTAACTGCGGAAACTCGCCAAGTCGGAAAAAATCGACGGCATCGCCGGCATGGTCAAGCAAGAACTGGTCTTCGCCATCATTAAAAACCGGGTCAACCAGAACGGCCTCCTTTACGGCGAAGGCTGCATTGAAGTCCTGCCGGACGGCTACGGCTTCCTGCGGAGCCCCAAGTTCAATTATCTGCCGTGTCCGGACGACATTTACATTTCCCCCAGCCAAATCCGCCGCTTCGGCATGCGGACCGGCCTCACCATCTCCGGGCAAATCCGTCCGCCGAAGGACAACGAAAACTACTTCGCCCTCCTGCGGGTCGAGGCCATCAACCACGAGGAACCGGAAGCCCTGAAGGACAAGGTTCTCTTTGAAGACCTTACCCCGCTGTTTCCGAATCAGCGTTTGGTCCTTGAACATAATCCGGGCGAATGGTCGACGCGCATTGTTGATTTGGTGATGCCGATCGGCAAGGGGCAGCGCGCCTTGTTTGTCGCGCCGCCGCGCACCGGCAAGACCGTTCTCCTCCAACACGTCGCCAATGCGGTGGCGCACAACAATCCCGAAGTGGAATTGATGGTCCTCCTCATCGACGAACGGCCGGAGGAAGTGACGGAAATGGAACGGTCCGTCAAGGGCGAGGTGGTGAGTTCGACCTTCGACGAGCCGACCAGCCGGCACATCGCGGTGGCGAACATGGTCATCGAAAAAGCGAAGCGTCTGGTTGAATACGGCAAGGACGTGGTGATTCTCCTGGACTCGATCACTCGTCTCGGGCGGGCGCATAACGCCGAGGCGCCCCACTCCGGGCGCATCCTTTCCGGCGGCGTGGACGCTAACGCCCTGCAAAAGCCGAAGCGCTTCTTTGGCGCGGCCCGTAACATCGAGGACGGCGGTTCCCTCACCATCATCGGCACCGCCCTCATCGACACCGGGAGCCGCATGGATGAAGTTATTTTCGAAGAGTTCAAGGGCACCGGCAACGCCGAATTGCATTTGGACCGGCGGCTCGTGAACCGGCGGCTCTATCCGGCGATTGACGTCAACCAGTCGGGGACGCGGAAGGAGGAGCGGATTGTGCACCCTGACGAATTGAATCGGATTTGGATGATTCGGAAATATCTTAACGATATGAATGTGGTGGATGCGATGGAGTTTTTGCATACCAAGATGAAGTCGCATAAGACTAATGCGGAGTTTTTGATGACGATTAACGTGCCGCGCTGACGCGGGAGGAAGCGGTAAAAAATAGCGGTAAAAGGCGGTTAACAACTGAAGTTTTGCAAAGTGGCGATTAAACCGCTAATCGCCACTTTGCAAAAATCGTTTTTGCCTGAATTTCCGGAGTTTTTGCTTTTACAAAATCGCCATTCGGCGGTTTGAATGGTGATTTTGCAAAACTCCAGTTAATAAAATCCAGCCCCGGGCTGGTTGCGGGGATTCTAAGGGGGCGCAAACAGCCCCCTTGTCGAAACATTACCTCTACGGAGCAAAGCGTCAGCGTGCTCCAAACTGAGTCGGATCAAAGATCCTGTCGCGTCTGTAGCTGTCACGATGTCGCGCCGGGGAGGGCGTTAGGGGAACGCCAGTCATACCCTCCTCCTCTTTGGAGAAACGGGGGTGCAACCCGGGTTGTTGTCGCGGCTCCGCAATATTTTCCTCGCATGGCGCCCGCCTGAGCGGGCGCCTTTTTTTATCTTCCCAAGTGTAAAGGGGGGGGCGCTCCGTTTGCGGTGTGCCGCAAGGGTTTTCCTTTGCGTACTTTGCGTGACGTTAGGGATGTGCCGTTGCGGCGGCGGGCGGCGCTTCGCGCCCACTCCGGCTGTTTGGCGATTGGCACGTGACGGCGAAAACGGCGCCGCGGCGCCTCTTCGCCTCTTAAGGTAGTCCGCGCGATATAATTCACATCAGGGCACCTCTAAAAATGCCCTTTTGCCCGTATATTTCGTCATGGCGATTCCACTGCCGTCATTGTAAATCCCCCTGGATTCCGGCGAAACCGCCCGTTAGCGGTGCAGCAAGCGCAGAGACGCCGGAATGACGAGCGGGGAGGTATGTGGCGTAACAGAGTTCGGAGTTGCGTAACACAGTTGAGATGCGCCCATTCAACCCGGCGAGGTCGCATCATGACGGGGCGGCAACCCCAGCCGGAAATATGCCCTTGGCTTCGCCAGTCCTTTTCCATACAATCAATCCCCGAAAAGCACCAATAAATATTTCCGACCAATCACCCATCCAACCGGAAGGACCTACACCCATGCGCCGTGGACTCACCCACCCCGACCGACCCCGAACCGACCCCGGCGCCCTCACCGTCTCCGAACTCACCCACAACATCAAGAACCTCCTGGAACAACGCCTCGGAAACGTCACCGTCACCGGCGAAACCGCCGGCCTTAAAACCAGCCCCTCCGGTCACATCTACTTCTCCCTCAAAGACGCCTACTCCCTCATCGACTGCGTCATCTGGCGCTCCGCTGCCGCACGCCTGGGGAAACTCCCCCCCGACGGCGCCAAAGTCGTCCTGCGGGGAAAACTCTCCGTCTACGAACCGCGCGGTCGCTACCAACTCGTCGTCACCTCCCTTTCCCTGGAAAAAGAAAAAGGCGACCTCTGGCGGCAATTCGAAATGGTCAAGGAAAAACTCGCCGCCGAAGGTCTCTTCGCACCCGACCGCAAACGGCCGCTCCCCCCCAACCCCCGCACCATCGGTATCGTCACCAGCCCCACCGGCGCCGCCATTAGGGACATCCTCGCCATCCTCGCCCGCCGCGCCCCAAATCTCCGGGTCGTCCTCGCCCCGGCCCTGGTCCAGGGCGAGGGCGCCCCAGGGGATATCGCCCGCGCCCTCCGCTCCCTCGACCGCTGGGGGAAAGCCGACATCATCATCGTCGGCCGGGGCGGGGGATCCCTGGAAGACCTTGCCGCCTTCAACGATGAAAACCTGGCCCGCAGCATCGCCCTCAGCCAAACCCCGGTCGTAAGCGCCGTCGGCCACGAAACCGACTTCACCATCGCCGACTTCGTCGCCGACGCCCGCGCCGCCACCCCGTCCGAAGCGGCCGAACGCATCGCCCCGGACCAAACCCACCTCCGCGTTCGCCTCGCCCACACCGCCCGGACCCTGTCCCGCGCCCTGGCGGGAACAGTCCGCGAACGTGAGGCCGAGCTAAGGCGAATAACGGAAAAACAGGTTTTCCGGCGGCCGGAAGAATGGCTCCAGTCCCGCTGGCAGCGGCTGGATGAAACGGCGGAACAGCTGGGGGACGCGGTAGGCGAGGGAATCCGCAAAGGTCAAAGCCGTTGCGCTTTATTGTCGGCCCGACTGGGCGGGATGAATCCGCTGGCGGTTCTGCAAAGGGGATACGCGGTGGTCTTGAACGCGCAGGGCAAAGTGGCGAAGGGGCCGGAGGATATCAAGGAAGGGGAGGCGCTGACCGCGCTGTTGCACCGGGCGGTGATTTCCGCCACGGCTGGCGAGGTTCGCGAGCGGTAAAGGGCAGGGTGAAAACGGGAAAAGGGCATTTTTTAGAGGACCCGCAATTCGGGGATACTCACGAATGGCGTTGAAATAAGGGTAACCCTTTGCGAGGCGATGATTTAATATAATTTTTTACCACAGAGAACACAGAGACCACAGAGAACCGCTCTTAACTGCGGAATGACGTATAGCCCCGGGATTTAAATCTATTTATAAAAATGAAATTCAGGATAAACTTCCATCCGTAGTTTAAAGTGGTTCTCTGTGGTCTCTGTGTTCTCTGTGGTAAAAAAATTATTTTAAATCATCGCCACGCAAAGAATTAACCTTATTTCAGCGCCATTCGTGAATGTCCCCGAATTACTTACATTCGGCTCGTAGGGGCCGCCTCGGCGAGCCAAATGGGGACGGCTTATACTCAGCGTAATGCGACCCCCGGATTCCTCACTACCGTTCGGAATGACATTTGAACTGTGGAACGCACTAATTGAACGTAATCCTACAACGCTACTTTTACGGGAACCACTTCCGTAAAAGTAGCATGAGTATAGGGTTAGACAATAATTCCGGCGCTGGCGGTAAAGAACGAAGGTCACCGCAACTGGTTATTCATGCTAGTGTTGTAGAGGTAATCATTTTCCTACTGAGTTGTATAGTTTATTTCGTGACAGACCCTAAGGGGCAAAATGCGTAGAATAAGCCGATATTTTCTGGGCGGCGGGCCGCCGACCCCGGCCGGGCTCCGGCTGTTCGCCCTAGTCGCGACGCTGTTATTATGGCATATGGCGGTACCGGGGGCAGAGCCCGCCGTCGCAGGTAATATCAGCCGGGCCGAACTCCAGGCGCTGGAACGGGCCATCGCCAGGGAACTGAATAAACCCGAACTCGGCTCGCAAACCTTGGGGGATCTCCAGCGTTTGAAATTCCGTTTGGAAAACATCAAGCAGCAGGCTTCCGGACTGAGTCCGGAACGGGTGGTCGCGCTGGAACCCCTGGAAGCGGTGGATGCGGGGAACGCGACTTTAAGGAAACTGCAAAACGAAGCCACTCCCGACAACCGTTCCGCCCAGCGCGCCCTGGCTTTTTACCAGTTGTTTTCGGGCCAGCCGGAAAGCGCCCTCGCCATGTGGCGGAAAATGGGTCCGGCCCATCCCGGCGACGTCGCGCACCAGCTTTTCTCCGCCTATCTGGAATTGACCATGGGCGAGTATACGCCCGCCCAGACGCATTTGGAGGAAGCTTCGCGGCTCATGCGCACCCGCACCAGCCTGGAATTGTCCACCCCGTTTTTTTGCACCAATATCGCCGGCTACCGCCTGTTTGAAAAACGCGGGCCCAAGGAAATTCTCCCCGGGGAGGATACCCTGATTTATGTCGAAATCGAAGGGGCGGATTTTCATAATCTGCCGAACGGCGATTCGGAATGCCGGCTCATGTTCTGGTTGTCCCTTAGAAACGAAAGCGGGGTGGTTTTCTGGTCGGAGCCGAATTACGGCGAGTATGCGCCCCTGTTCAACGGACCTATCCGGGATTTGCACACCGCCCTGGCCTGGCGGGTCCCGAACGATCTCGCGCCCGGGTTGTACCGGCTGACGGTCCAGGCGGTGGAGGACTCCTCCAAGCGGCGCGGCGAAAGCGTGATGGAATTCAACGTCTCCCGGCGCGCCACCAACCCCGAAGCCAAAATCGGGGCAAAATTGCCGCCGGATCTGCAGAAAACCCTGCAGGACGCCGGCAAGGCCTTCCCCGGCGCGGCCAACCCTTTCGAACAGGGCGAACGCTTGCTGCGGCGGGACGACCGCACTTTCGATTTGCTGCGCCAGTACGAGCAGAACCAGCGGGTGGACCGGCGGTAAACTGTCAGGCATTGCGCTGTAATAAGTTGTTCTGGTTTATTTAACCACAGAGACACAAAGGACACAGAGAACCACAACCGCAAATAGATAATACCTGAAATGCAAGGATGTTTGTGGTTGCGGTTC